>NZ_CP126625.1:622312-933468 GCF_030219325.1 Geothrix sp.
GGCGCGCCCCGGAGTTGCAGGGGCAGCATGACGTTCTCCAGGGCCGACAGCACGGGCACCAGGTTGAAGGCCTGGAACACGAAGCCCAGCCGCCGGAGCCGCAGGTCGCACCGGGCCCGTTCGGACAGGGTGGACACGGGCTCGCCGTCCAGGCGGACTTCGCCTTCGTCCGGCGCGTCCAGCAGGCCCGCCAGCTGGAGCAGGGTGGTCTTGCCGCTGCCGCTGGGGCCCGCCAGCACGGCCAGGCAGCCCCTGGGCACCGTCAGGGATACGCCGAACACGCCGGCGCGCTCGCCGCCGAGTTCGTAGGCCCGGGTGATGCGGTCCAGTTGAAGCATGCCGCCAGTGTAGCCCGGAGCCAGGCGGGTCGCGGCAGCCCCGGGGCAATGGCCGGGCCGGCAGTTGACGCCCCGTGGGAAGATGGCGCAAGGGATTCCAACCATGCGAGGCGGGGGCTCACCATGCGGTGGCGGTGGGGTGTACATGAGGGTTTGATCAGGAGCACCAGGTCGCGGCAGGGATGGCTCGTGGCCTTGGCGCTGCTCGGGGTGATCCTGCTGGTCGACGTCATCGCGCCGCCCGAGGTGGATTTCTCCGCCTTCTACCTCGTGCCCGTGATCTGGCTGGCCTGGTGCCGGGGGACCCGCGAAGGACTCTTCATGGCCCTGTTCTGCGGCGTCGGCTGGTATCTCCACGCGCTCCTGAGCGGGCGGTACGCCAGCTCGGAGTGGTACCGGCTCTGGGATGCGCTGAACAAGCAGATCTCCTACCTGCTCGCGGCCTGGGCCGTGGGGGCCCTGCGCCGGGAGGTGCTGGCTCAGCAGTCCCTCAACCAGAAGCTGCAGGCATCCATGGCCGAGGTGCGGGAGCTGAAGGGGCTCCTTCCCGTCTGCGCCTGGTGCCACAAGATCCGGGATGACCAGGGGCAGTGGCACTCGATGGAGGTGTTCCTGCTGCAGCGCACGGGGGCCGCGGCCACCCATGGCATCTGTCCCTCCTGCCTGGAGAAGGCGGAGCCGGAGCTGGGGTCTCTGCGGTCGACGGACTGACTTAGAACTGCACGGCGTAGGCGAGCTTGGCGAACAGGCCGCGTTCGACCATGCGCTCGGAGGTGGGCAGGGACAGGGGATCCCGGCGGCGTTGCCCGGACCAGCCCAGGTAGGCATTGGTGAATGCATTGGGCTGCCAGCCCAGGAAGCCCTTCAGGAACTTGTCCACGCCCTCGGCTTCGGTGCCGTCGTAGCGCACGACGAAGGCCTGGGTCTTGAGGTAGATCGACCACGGGAACTGCCAGCTACCCGAGGCAGTCAGCTCCCGGGCCCGGATCAGGTGCCGGTTGTCTGCTTCCCGGTCCAGTCCGCCCTCCTGCGCAGTGAGGTTGTAGGACAGGGACTTCACGGTCCCGTAGAGGTAGAGTGCCGCTGAACGGAAGCGCGCGGGATCGCCTGAAGGCAGGTCCAGGGTGCGCGCCTCCGTGGCATTCCAGCCCATGCGCACAGCCGAGTACGCCCGCCAGTTGCCGCCCAGGGTAAGCGAGCGCGCCGCCACGGACTGGACCCGGTCATCGGCCCAGGTGCGGCCCGCCGCGTCCCAGTTCAGGAAGAAGCTGAGGCGGCCGGCGGTCTCTACCCAGGCGTCGAGGCCCACGGCGTGGTCCATCGGGTCCCCGTTCCACCAGCGCAGGTTGCGCCAGCGCAGGGTGGCGTTGGCGGAGGACAGCCTTCCCTCGTTCCAGTTGTTGCGCCAGCCGAAGCCTGCGTTGTCGCGGTGGTAGCCCTGCAGGTCCGTGAAGCCCGAAAGCAGGACCAGGTCCGGGCTCGTGGCCTGGGTGGTGACCCAGGCCGACCAGTTCCGTGTGTTCCAATCCAGCTCGGCGGAGGTGGCGGTGCCCCGTCCGGAGGCCTGGGAGCCATCCGCCTGGGGCAGGCGGGACGTGGCGGTCATGGCGCTGCCGATGAAGTGGAACTCGGAGCCGAGGTACTGGTCGAGGTAGATGCCGCCGCTCTGACCGCCGGTTCCGCCGGGGCCTCCGAGCAGGGTCTTGTCCGTCCCCAGCAGGGAAATGCCGGAGCCGCGGTCATCCGTCAGGAACTTCACCGAGGCGGCGGTATCCCGTGTGGCCCGGCCATCCACACCCACAGCGCCGTTGGAGCCAAGGATCAAGCCACCATCCTGATCCTTGGCGTGGAGCACGGTCCAGGTGGCGAAGGAGGCCTGTCCCGAGGCCTTCACGCCGAAGAGAGGATTCTGGATCGTCCGGCTGAAGAACTGGCGCTGGCTCCCCTGCACGCCCAGCAGGTCCATGCCTTCCAGAAAGAAGGGGCGCCGCTCGGGGTAGAACACCTTGAAACGGCTGTTGATCTGCAGCGGATCCACGTCCGCGTCCGCCGTGGCGAAGTCGGGCCTGTAGGTGCCTTCCAGGGTGAGGGCCGTGGTGGCGTAGCGCAGGTCCATGCCCAGGCGGGCCTTCGATTCGGCGGGCGCGCCGGGATTGTCCGCCAGGGACTGGGTGCGGTTGAACGTGGTGAAGGGGATCAGGAGGAATGGCGATCCCGGCTTGTCCACCGGCGCCCCGGAGATCCGGGCCAGCTGGCAGATGTCGCACTGCACATCCTTGCTCATCCGCGGCCAGGAGATGCCGTAGCGTCGCTCCCGGGGGATGATGCGGAGGATGCGCAGGCCCCAGTCGCCGGGCATGCGGCGCAGGCTGCTGTAGGGGATGCGCATCTTCACCACGTAGCCGGTGGGCGTGAGCACGCCGGTTGAATCCCAAAGCAAGTCGTACGACGCGTTCTCGCCGGTGCTGTCCGTGGCAATCTCGTCGATCTGGCCCCCCAGTGGGGTGACAAAGAAGCGGATGATGCTCTGGCCCTTGCCGGAGGGATCCAGGTCCACGCCCACGAAGTCGAAGTCGCCGGTGTTGTTGTCGCGCATGTGGCGGGCCGCGTGGATCTTCCCGGGCTCGGGATCCACGGCCTCGATGGCGACGTAGAGGGCGTCGGGCCCCCAGCCCGCGTGGACCGTGGTGGGCCAGCGGTTCTCCCCCTTGTCGTCGGGCATGATCATGCCGAACTCGGTGATCGTGAGGGCGCCCGCCCAGGTGGACAGGTCTGCGTCCCGGGTCATGGAAGGGGCCTGGGCCAGCCTCGGGATGGCCAGGTGGGGCGGGTTGGGCGCCTGGGAGGCCAGGATGGGCAGGCAGGCAAGGGCCAGGGCCGAACGTCGCATGAAGGATCCCCAGGTGGGTCAACCCCTCACCTACGAGGACCTTCGCAGGCCGGTTTAGCCCTTTTTGCGGAACGCCTGCTCGTAAGCCGCGGTGCTGGCTTCGAGGCCGCCCTCTTCGACTTCGCCGATGAGGTCATAGGCGTGGGTCTTCAACCCCGAGCCGGGTCCCACCTGGGGCTGCGGGGCAGCCTCAGGTGGGGGGCACCCGGCCGGGCGTTGACGCCAGGAAAGCCCCGACTAGGACCGCTGCCGGTTACGGAACGCCTGCTCGTAGGTTGCCGTGCTGGCTTCGAGGCCGCCCTCTTCGACTTCGCCGATGAGGTCATAGGCGTGGGCTTTCACGATGCGCACCATCTGGATGGTGTTCACCTGGGGGGCGCCGTCCACCAGCAGCACGTTGCCGTCGATCTCCGGGGCCTGGCCCGCGTGGCGGCCCTTGATGATGAGATCGGTCTCCTCGTGGGCGCCCTCCACCAGCACCTCAATGACCTGGCCCACCTTCTCCTGGTTCTTCTCCCGGGCGATCTTCTGCTGCAGCTCCAGCAGGCGGCGCTTGCGGGCCTCCTTGGTGCGCTTGGGGACGGGGTCGCCCAGGGCGTAGGCACTGGTGCCCTCCTCGGGGCTGTAGGTGAAGACGCCCACATGCTCGAAGCGCGCCTCCTGCACGAAGGCCTTCAGCTCCTCGAAGGCGGCCTCGTCCTCGCCGGGGAAGCCCACGATGAAGTTCGAGCGGATGGCGATGCCTGGCACGATGCGGCGCACCTTGTCGATGAGCTTGAGGAACGAGGCGCGGCTGCCCCCCCGGGCCATGGCCTTGAGGATGGCGGCGTCCGCGTGCTGCAGGGGCATGTCCAGGTAGCGGGCGCAGTTGGGCGTCTCCGCCATGGCGTGGAGGAGGCCGTCCGTGAGGCGGTTGGGGTAGGCGTAGTGGATGCGGAACCAGCGCAGGCCCTCGACCTGCCCGAGGGCGCGGACGAGCTTCTCCAGCGCATCGGGATCGCCGAAGTCGCGGCCGTAGTCCGTGGTGTCCTGGCCCACCAGGCTGATCTCCAGCACGCCCTGGGCCACCAGGTTCCTCGCCTCGGCCACCACGCTCTCGATGCTGCGGCTGCGCTGGGCGCCCCGCAGCTGGGGAATCACGCAGAAGGCGCAGGCATGGTCGCAGCCCTCGCTGATCTTGAGGTAGGCGCTGGCCTTGGGGGTGGTCAGCATCCGCGGGCTGGCCTCGGTGTAGAGGTAGTCGGGATTCGGGTTCAGCTCGAAGCTGGCGCCGGCGCCGATGATCTCGGCGATCTGCTCGATGTCGCGGGTGCCCAGGCAGGCGTCGATCTCGGGCATCTCGGCCATCAGTTCGTCGCGGTAGCGTTCGACGAGGCAGCCCGCCACGATGAGCTTCTCGCAGGCGCCCTGCTGCTTCATGGAGGCCGCCTGGAGGATGGCCTCGACGCTCTCCTTTTTCGCCGCATCGATGAAACCGCAGGTGTTCACCACCAGGATCTGGGCCTCCTCCAGCACGGGCGTGATCTGGAAGCCCTTGAGGCGCAGGTGGCCCAGCATGACCTCGGAATCCACGAGGTTCTTGGGGCAGCCCAGGGACATGAATCCGACTTTGGTCAACGCGCCTCCACACCCGCTCCGGGTGAACCTCATAGGTTACCGCACAGGGCCGATAAGGTCAGTAGCGCGTGTTAAACTCAGCACCCTTCCGGACATCCCATGAAGCTCACCCTCCAGGTTGACGGTGCCCTGCATCCCGTGACCCTCACGGAGGAGGGCGTGACCATCGGCCGGGGCGACCAGGCCACCATCAAGATCCAGGCGAACGCCGTGAGCCGGGTCCACGCCCGGATCTTCCTGAAGGATGGAAGGCCCCACGTCATGGACATGAAGTCCCTGAACGGCACCTCCCTGAACGGCACGACGCTCGCGGAACCCGCGCCCCTGCATCCGGGCGACACGGTCCTCCTGGGCGAGGCCATGGTGATGTGGGTGTCCGAGGGGGGGCCTTCCGCGCCGGCCTCGGGCCTGAACCTGAACCTGGCGCCCAAGGCCGTGGCCTCGAGGATCTCCCTGGAGGATCGCGCCTTCGACGCCTCCGGCTCCATCCTCGTGCCCCACGCCAGCCTGGAGGCCATGCTGGCCCAGGCCAGCGGCCAGCACCCGGCGGGCGAGGCGGTCACCCTGTTCCAGCGCCTGGCCAGCATGGCCGGCACCCTGCTGCGGGCCGCGGGCCTGGCGGAGCTGCTGGAGTCGGTGATGGGCCTGGTCACGGCCCAGATCCCCTGCCAGCGGGGCTTCATCCTGCTGGCCGACGCCACGGGCGAACTCGTCCCCGAGCTGATCTGGGAGGAGCAGCCAGGAACCCATGCCAACCCCATCAGCCGCACCATCGCCCGCACGGCTATGGACAACCGCGTGGCCATCCTCACCACGGATGCCCGCATGGATCCCCGCTTCAGCGCCGGCGAGAGCATCAAGATCCACGGGATCACCTCGGCCCTCTGCGCGCCGCTCATCGTGGAGGAGAAGGCCTTCGGGGTGATCTACCTGGAGACGAGCCTCAACAAGGGCGGCTTCAAGCGGGAGGACGAGCACCTGCTCAGTGCCATGGCCAACTTCGCCGCCGTGGGCATCCAGCGCGAGCGCGAGGCCAAGTTCCGCCAGCGCCTGGAGCGGTACCACAGCCCCCAGGTGGTGGACCAGATCCTGAAGTCCAGCCAGAGCAAGGAGGCCCCGGCCCTCCAGGCCCAGCGCTGCCAGATCAGCGTGCTCTTCGCCGACATCTCCGGCTTCACGCGCATGAGCGAGGGCATGGAGCCCCTGGTGCTGGCGGGCATCCTGAACCGCACCTTCGAGGCCATGACCGACCAGATCTTCAGCCGCGGGGGCACCCTCGACAAGTACATCGGAGACGCCATCATGGCCTTCTTCGGGGCGCCCAATCCCGATCCCGACCACGCCCGCCACGCCACCGAGGCGGCCATCGCCATGCAGGAGGCCCTGTACGACCTCAACGCCATGCGGCCCGAGGGCTATCCCGAGCTGAGGATGCGCATCGGCATCAACAGCGGCGAGGCCTTCGCCGGCGACATCGGCTGCGAGAAGCGCATGGACTACACCGTGATGGGCAGCACCGTGAACCTGGCCTCGCGCCTGGAGAGCTCCGTGGCCCGCCCGGGCCAGATCGTGGTGGGGCCGCGCACCGCCGAGCTCCTCGGACAGGAAGGGCTCCGGCAGCTGGGCGCCTTCTCGCTGAAGGGCATCGAGCAGGAGATCCGGCCCTTCGAAGTGCGCTGGGACCACGACTCGCCGACGGCGGTGCATGAATTGAAGTAGGGATGCCCGAGGAGATTGCCTTGACCGATGGTCCGCCGACAGACACCGCCAGGAGGCCCCGGGGCCCCATGGTCTTCGCCTTCGGTCTGGTGAGCCTGATGCCTTCTCCCGTATTCCTCCTCGTTTTCGCCGCCTAGAGCAGGGGTGGCAACGACCTGAAGGTCATGGCCGCACGCTCGCGATAGACGCCATCTTCTCGCTACCTGGGTTATGAAGCCCGGCGTCAGATTCCGCTTACCACGCCTAAAACCTGTTGTGGATCACGGAACGGACTCTGCTCGATAGCTCCGGGAAGGTACCTTAATAACGCTGCCCAGCCGGCCAGGTGCCGAAGGCCAGAATGCAAACCACCACGATGGGCCCAAAAAAGGGTACTAGCCAGAGGAATGCCATAGCGCCGTTGTAGCCCGCCTTTGTGAAGATGCGCCAAAAGCAGAAGATGGGGAAAGCCATCGCGCCGAGTAAGAGAAGGATCCAGAAGACGCACCCGAAAGCCATCAGGCCTGCGAGGGCGGCATCGTCGGGCTTGGTTTGGAGGAACGCCAGGGAGAGGGGGAAAGACTGGATCACGGGTGCCTCGTGGGAAGGTTTAATCCATGATATGACCAGCGCCTCCACAATGGTCGATCTCCGGAACGAACTTTCACACGGCATCAAGGCGGGGTCGTGTGCCAGCAAGAACAACCTTTCTTGACCCAGAGTTTTGCCTATCTAAATGTTAACAAAGGTGACACTTGAGGTCCACATGCCCCCTACAACCTTTGCCAATGACATCCAGGAAATTTTTTCGGTCTTATTTTGTGACATGCGTCATGGCTTCTATATAAAGCTTTATTTTTCATAATTTAGTCGAACACCCATTAATTGCAGCCGGGAGTATTACTTGAATCAGGTATTTTATACTGGACAGACCAATCCTCTGCTCGGTACAGTACGGTCGGAAACAAGCATTCTCTTAATGAAAAGGGCTTTATGATGGTGGAACTCATCAATTTATCGTGCCCCGGGTGTGGTGCTCGCGTCGCGATGGGAAACAATACCTGCGAATTCTGCGACGGACCGATTCTTATCACAACATTCAAAAGCGTAGCTGGAATGGGAATGGCTGAGGTGAATAAATATGCGAATGCTTACAGGAAGGCCCTCGCAGAAAACCCTGATAGCCTGGATCTCAGTATTTCGGTTGGCATGTGCTTTCTTAAGATGAAGATGTACGATAAGGCCCTCCTTGCCTTCGAAAAAGTCATGCCTGAAAATTTCGACAACTCGGAAGTCTTCTTTTATGCGAGCATCTCACTCCTACAGGGAAAGAAGGCATTCCTTCACTCAAGACCGGTTATTGATCGAATCCAGGAATACATCCATGCCGCACTGATGATTGAGCCCCGTGGAATTTACTACTATTTGCTGGCTTATATTAAGCACGATTATTTCAACCGAAAATATCTTAATACCAGCCCTACATGGCAGGAGGCCCTTGCTCAAGCAAAGACTGCGGGGCTTGCTGCAATGGATGTAGAACAGTTGTATGAGTTGCTTGGTGTGGAACGCCCCGAGCCGTTGTGACCCTACCCCCCGAGGCAAACGCCTCACTTCTCAAAACTTTTTAAGGAGTGGCCAAATGGCTCTTACACCGCAACAGGTTGAGCAAATGTGCAAGGGGAGGACCCCCGAGCAGAAAAAAGTAATTCAATACTTCAACCCGAAGGGGGGGTGCCTGAGTTCGGGGGTGCCCGACCAGGAGTTTGAGGCAATTTTGGGGAAGGCCCTGACGGGAACTGACTGGCGGAAGAAGGCTTTGGATAAGATTGGCCTTGATGAGTCAGAGGTAAGAGAAATTGAGCCTGTGCGGTTCGAGGGATATGTTTTTGATGGGAACGTATTCGTTAAAAGAGGTAAGGATGGTGTGTGGCGTAGTTCCGCTTACCAGCTCACCTGGTTGTTTTTCAGCTCCACCCAAGTGTATGTTTGGCAGAACACGTTCAATTTGAATGAGGGCGGGAAAAAGGAGAGAACCGAGGAATATTTCTATAAGGATATTACAAATTTCTCGGCACAGTCAGATACAGAAGAAAAGGAAACCCTGGCATCCGGGGGGTGCATGGGATCGCCGAAGGTCGTGCGGGAGCAGGTGCACACAAACCGCTTCCAGCTAACTGTGCCTGGTGAAAAACTTTTCTGCTCCATGCAGCAGAACGAGTACACAGAAAAGAGTATTCAAGGCATGAAGGCAAAGCTGCGCGAGAAGAAGAACGCTTAAAAATATTCTGAACTTGCTCCAGTTCGTGACACTACTCAAGCAGATGCGCCAACGGCGTTTGCCCCAAAGCGAGTCTCTGCCCCCTTCCGAAGAACAGAGACTCGCTGAGGAGTACTGCTGCACCCGTCCACTGAACCGGCCGGACAGTAGTTTGTTGAGAGCTGGGATTGTTTCTCTCATTTTCTTCGTGGTGGGCAGTACGTTTTCATTTGTATTGTTTTTCCTTCTGAAGGAGAAAGGATACTTTTTATACCTCCCGAAGCCCCTCAATTCGTTCGCCAGCATGCATCCCGTATGGTGGCGATGCTTTTTTTGGCTAGCGATCAATGGTGTGGGATTCGTTATTTGGATGCGAAAGGCATTGATTGGAATCATTCGTCTCTATCAGCGGTATGCTCCAGAGGATGTTCGCCGCCGATGCCTTTTTATGCCGACTTGTTCCGAGTATGCGATTCTTGTTCTGCAAAAGCATGGGGTCATTATTGGGTTGCTAATGATTTTCGATCGTCTTTGGTACCGCTGTCGTGGAACCATTTATCGAATTGATTACCCGTAAAGGAGAGATCCATGTCGATTATCGATCTTGTAAAGTGGGATGACCCCGGAAACTTGGTGGTTTGGAAATCCGACAAGTCCGAACTCACAACAATGACACAGTTGATTGTCAATGAGAGTCAAACAGCGATCTTGTTTAAAAATGGACAACGCTGCGACTTGTTTGGTGCGGGCCGCCATACTCTCTCTACTGGAAATATCCCTCTTCTTAATAAATTAATCAATCTGCCCTTTGGTGGCAAATCGCCATTCGCAGCAGAAGTCTGGTTTGTCAACCATGCGGTTCCACTTGATTTAAAATTTGGCACGCCCACGCCACTGCAGCTGGAAGATCCCGTTTACCAGATTGTTGTGCCCGTCCGAGCGTTTGGCCAGTTTGGCCTTCAAGTGGAAGATCCGGGATTGCTGGTCCATAAACTGGTCGGTACCCGACTCGGGATGGATCAGGAAACCTTGGTGGGGCACTTTAAGGGCATTCTGATCAGCCGACTTAAGTCACGAATTGCGCAAGTAATTGTGCGAGAAAAAATTGGTGTTTTAGAGATCGAAACACTCTTAGATGATATTTCTCGTTCACTTGAGGAAGCATACGCCCCGGATTTTGCAGAGTATGGCCTGGCGATGCGGGCATTCCGTATCATGTCAATCTCAGTGCCAGAGGATGACACATCAGTCCAGGAACTCAAGAGGGCCAAGGCCGCCGCAGCTCGCAGGCGAATTGAAGGTACGAATTACGCCCAGGAACGGGGTTTTGATGTTTTACAGGCCAGTGCCAGCAATGAGGGAGCAGGTGGAGGCTTTGCCTCGCTTGGTGTAGGTCTAGGCATGGGGCAAGCGATGGGGCAAATGGGCCAAGCTCTTATCGGGCAACAGTTTCAAGCCACATCCCCGTTCACGCCGCCATCCCCTGCACCTCCCCCGTTCGCACCCGCAACGGTGCAATTCTTTGTCTTTTTGAATGGCCAGCAGCAGGGGCCTTTTTCCATTGAACAGCTCCGCCCGGGGATAATTACGGGTGCATTCTCTGCGCAAACCCCAGTGTGGACGAGTGGACTGCCTGGGTGGTTGCCTGCCGGGCAAGTACCTCAGTTGGCAAGCCTGTTCATGCCAACCGCACCTCCGCCATTTCAGGACCCTGGGGGATCACCTCCACCGTACGGAGGGGAGGGGTTGAAATGAACCGCACCAGTGCTGGAGTACTGATTGTCGTAATTGGCGTCGCCGAATTGCTCATTGTCGGGTTGTTACTGCCGCATGATCGATGGCTGAACCAAGAAACCATGATAGCTCTCACCGGAGCCATCATCGCTTGGTCGGTGGTCACGGGGGTCGTTCTAGGTCAATTCGCACGTAGGGCTGAGACGGCTTCGGCGCTCGTGCAGTGGCCCTTGATACTCATCGCATTTTGTTGGGCGATTCTTAGTTCACTCCCTGTCGCATTCGCGGTGGAAATGACAACAAAATGGATAATTGGTTTGCATGCTCTGGCAGGACTCGCATGCACCGTTGTGTGGGTTATGACAAAGGAAACTGGCAGGTGGGTGGATAGCATTGAGGTGGAGATTGCGGAAACCTATGAGAACCACTCTGATCTGAAAAATGCTGTCGTTGAAGCCAAAGCCAAAATTGTGTCTTCGGGTCTTGACACCCCTACGGCTCAGCGGGCTCGCACGGTCCTTGACAGGACAGAAACCCTGCCGCGCCTGGTGCTGGATGGCCCTACAGGTGTGACCGCAGTGCAGTTGGTACGAAAGGTCGGATTGGCCGCAGGCGAAGGGGCGGAGAAATTACAAACAACCCTGTCAGAATTGAGCGAGTTCCTAGTGGCGGCGAAACGTCCTCGATAACCAATTTTATTCATTTTTTTCAGCTAAGAATTTTGCATTTTATTGCAATTCTTTCGCCACCACTATTGGATCGAGCAAATAAATTCCTTCGCTACTCGCCACTACAAAATTTTTCATTATCAATAATTTAATTTCTAAGATCGATTAAATTCATTTTTTATTATCATCAACTTTGGCTCCTCGCCAAATCACCCCAAGGAGACTTTATGATTTTACTTTTGTGCTCAATCATCAGCTTAATAGGTTGGATTTGGTTGGTTGTCACTGCATTTAAGGAAAGTCCCCAATGGGGCTTGTTGTGTTTGTTCCCTTTGATTAATCTCATTTTTGTTGTGAAGTATTGGGATGTAGCCAAGAGGCCTGCTCTTGTGATGTTGTCTGGTCAAGCTCTCCCTTTTTTACTTCTTTTGATAAGGGCTATTCACTAAAATCTTTTTGGGGCAGTCAACGATAGGCACCAAAATGTCCCCGAGGTGCCGTTATTCTTGTGCCTTCACGAAGTCCTTCCATAGCATCGAGGGCTGGATGCCGGAGTTCCGCTGGTACTTGCCGGACTCGTAGCTGTCGTACTCGCCGCTGATGGTGTGGTAGAAGATCTGGCAGATGGCCACGCCGGCGTAGATGCGCACAGGCTGGATGCAGCTGATCTCCAGGGTCCAGTAGCCGCAGAAGCCGATGTCGCCGAAGCCCGCTGTGACATGGACGAAGAGTCCCAGGCGACCCACGCTGCTGCGGCCCTCGAGCATGGGCACCATGCCGTGGGTCTCGGTGTATTCCAGCGTGCGACCCAAGTAGAGCCGGCCGGGCTGGAGGAGCAGGCCATCGGGCGGGATCTTCAGGAACTCGATGCCGTTGGGTTTGGCCATGTCGAGCTCGTGGTCCGTGTAGACCGCCAAGTCCTCCCCCAGGCGCAGGTTGTAGCTGTTGGGGTTGAGCTGGGCATCCTGCCAGGGCTCGATGCGGAGTCGGCCCTTCGCCTTCGCCTCGAGGATCTGCCTGCCGGTGAGGATCACGGGACCTCCTGCGCCAAACGGAAAGCGCCCGCGGATGCGGGCGCCAGCTCCGGGTTCAAACATTCATCAGCGATCGACCTTGATGACGACAGTCTTGCTGATCATGTCGTGCAGGCCCTTCCGTTCGACCGTGAAGAGGATTAACAGGTAGGGCACCACATTGGCCGCGAGGCTGATGATCTTCACGAGGAAGAGGCTGCCGCCGGTGGGCCGACCGGCCGCCAGGACACCCATGACGAAGAAGGCCGAGAAGGGCAGCGTGATGATCCAGGAGATGATGCCGTTCACGAGGTAACCCAGCATCCTCAGCACGGCCATGCCGAGATCGATCCGGCCTGTGGGATCGGATTCCGGAACCACGCGGAGCTTCATGATCTTCTTGCCGGGGGTGGCTCCAAACTTGATCCAGCACATGGGAACCAGGATCAGGTAGGCAATGAACAGGAGGATGGAGATGCAGCCAATTGCCGCGAGGGCTCCAAAGCCTCCTCCGACCCCGCCCACCACGATTGAGGCCGGCATGAGGAGAGCAGACACGATCTGAAGGGCGAGAATGGGCGAGTAGTCGATCAGTCCCGCGATCAATCGGCTGACAAAATCGCCCCTTTCGCCGGTGGGGACTGCGTCGTCGGGGGTGGGGGGAAGCAACGGGCCAAGAAACGATGGCGAGGAGGGGATCTTTTCTGCTTCCGGGGCAGACCAGGCGGCTGGAGGTGGGGCCACCGGCGGGACGGGCCTGGGGGTGGGCACGGGACCCGTGGCGACCTGATCCTGGATCTGGATCTTGGGTTCAGCCTCCGCCGGGGGCTTGCCGGCGTGGATGGCGGCCAGCTGGTCGGCGGACATGCGCACGGTGCCGCTGGGCGGGGGGGCGTCCATGGCGCTGATGGCCACGGTGGCCGCGACCTCGGGCCGGGGGTCCTGGAAGGTGAGCTGCACCTGGCCAAGGGTGATGCGGTCCCCGTCCCGCAGGGGGGAAGCCTGCACCCGATTGCCATTCACCAGCACGCCGTTGCTGCTCTGCAGGTCCTGGATCTCGAAGCCGCCGCCCACCTTGCGGATCACGCAGTGGTGGCGGCTGATGCTGGGATCGGGCAGGCGGAGGGTATTGTCCAGCTCCCGGCCCATGTGGACTTCGTTGTCGATGATTTCGAATTCGCGGATGCCCGCGCTTTCGTGCACCAGCAGTTTGGCCATGGGGACCCTCGGGAAGGTGGGATGGGCCGAAGTGTACCGCATCCCGGCCGCGCTGGGATAGGTTGGGGAGGGCGCGCGAATCACGCTTCTTTCTTGACGGGCCGAGGCGGACCCGCCAATCTTCCCCCACGAGACAAGGTGCAGGCATGGTGCTTTTCAACGCGGCCACCAAGGAGTTGACGGCCAAGATCGTCTACTACGGCCCCGGCCTGTGCGGGAAGACGACCAACCTCCAGCATGTCTACGACACGCTGCCCGGCGACGGGCGCGGCAAGATGCTCTCCCTGGCCACCCAGACGGACCGCACCCTCTTCTTCGACTTCCTGCCCATCGAACTGGGCACCATCCGGGGGATGAAGACCCGGATCCAGCTGTACACAGTCCCGGGGCAGGTCTTTTATGACGCCACCCGCAAGCTGGTGCTGCGCGGGGCCGATGCCGTGGTGTTCGTGGCCGATTCCCAGGCCCCGGCCCTGGAGAGCAACAAGGAGAGCTTCCAGAACCTGATCACCAACCTGCGGGATCAGGGCGGGGAGCTGGAGAAGATCCCCCACGTGATCCAGTGGAACAAGCGGGACACGCCCAATGCCCTGCCTGTGGAGACGCTGGAGCGGGAGATCAACCTCTTCGGCGCACCCACCTTTGAGGCCTGCGCCATGCGCGGGGAAGGGGTCAAGGAGACCCTTACCGGCGTGGCCAAGCTGGTGCTGAAGAGCCTCGCCGAGAAGTACGGCGGCGGCGTGGTGGAAGAGCCTCCCGTCTTCCTGGGCGGGCCTCCGCCCCAGGCCCCGCCGCCGGCCGCCGAATCCACCAAGCCCCTGGAGGTGGAGGAACTCTCCGCCGGGGAGCTTCTCGAGGAGATCGATGAGATCCCGGTGGAATCCGGCCAGGCCGCCCACGCCCCGGCCCCCGGCCATATGCCCCACAGCAGCGTGGTCGAAGTTCCGGTCGTGCTCGACCGCAGCCTCTTCAGCGGCGACTCCCCGGTGGAGATCCGATTGAAGCTGTACATCAAGTGATCTTTGGGGTTCCCTGCGAAAAACGCGGCCTTGCGCCGCGTTTTTCGTTAACGCGCGGACGGAGTCCGCGCGCTTGGGGCAAACTGGAGGATTGAATTCGAGGCCCCGCCATGTCCCGCCAGATCGTCACCCGCTTCGCCCCCTCGCCCACGGGCATGCTCCACATCGGCGGGGTGCGCACGGCGCTGTTCTGCTGGCTCTTCGCCCGCAGGCACGGCGGCCGCTTCATCCTGCGCATCGAGGACACGGACCTCTCCCGCAGCACCGACGACAACATCCGCATCATCGAAGAGGGCATGGCCTGGTGCGGCCTGGGCTGGGACGAAGGCCCGGTGGTGGGCGATCCCAGCCAGTGGAAGGGGCCCCACGGCCCCTACCGCCAGATGCAGCGCATGGACCTCTACCGCGCCAAGATCCAGGAACTGCTGGATCGGAACCTGGCCTACCGCTGCCGCTGCTCGCGCGAGGCCATCGAGGAGCGCCGCAAGACCGTGGAGGCCGCAGGCAAGGTGTTCCAGTACAACCGGGGCCTGGACCGCGGCAAGGGCTGCGCCGCCGCGAACCACGACGCCAGCGAGCCCGCCGCCATCCGCTTCCGCATGCCGGAAGAGGGCGACATCGTGGTGCCCGACCTCATCAAGGGCGACACCCGCTTCCCCGCGGACAGCCTGGACGACTGGATCATCGCCCGCACCGGCGATGGCCCCGGCGAGGTCGGCGTGCCCACCTACAACTTCTGCGTGGTGGTGGACGACACGCACATGGAAGTAACCCACGTCATCCGCGGCGACGACCACCTGAACAACACGCCCAAGCAGATCCCCCTCTTCGCCGCCTTCGGCACGGAGCTTCCGGCCTTCGCCCACGTGCCCATGATCCTGGGCGCCGACGGCGCCAAGCTCAGCAAGCGCCACGGCGCCACCAGCATCACCGAGTACCAGGCCATGGGCCTGCTGCCCTCCGCCGTGCGCCTGGCCCTGGCCCGGCTCTCCTGGACCCCCAAGATCGACGGCCGGGCCGTGGAGAGCGCCGAGGAGGAATTGCTCACGGACGACCAGATGATCCAGCTCTTCGACCTGGCCGACTGCCAGAAGAGCGCGGCCCGCTTCGACATGGACAAGCTCCAGTGGCTGAACCAGAAGCTCATCCAGCGCTCCCCCTGGCAGGAGCTGGAGCCCCACCTGCGGCCCTTCATGCCCGAGGCCTGGCAGGGCAAGCCGGACGCCTGGAAGGCCCAGGCCATCCAGTGCACCCAGAAGGGCAAGTCGCTCACCGACATGGCCGAAGCCCTGCGCTTCACCTTCGAGCGGCCCGCCGCTTTCGATGAGAAGGCCGTGGAGAAGTTCATGACACCCGCCGTCAAGCCGGCCCTCGCCGAGGTGGCCGCCCTCGCGGACTACAGCCATGAGGGGCTGGAGGCGACCTTCACCGCCATCCTCGAACGCCATGGCCTGAAGACCAAGGACCTGGCCCAGGCCCTCCGCGTGGCCCTCTGCGGCAGGCCGGTCAGCCCGGGCATCTTCGACACGCTCATGCTCCTGGGCCGGGACGAGGTCGTGGCCCGACTTGAACGCTGGCTCTGATGGATTTGGACGAGTTCACCCACATCACCCTGGCGGTGCTGGAGGACCAGGGCGCCGCGGCCTATGCGCCCACCATCATTGCCGACGACACCCTGCAGGTGATCCAGGGCATCCCCGAGGGGCTGGACCACCGGGAGGCCCTGCAGGAGACGGTGCTGCGGCTCGGCCTGGAGCTGTCCGAGTTCTACTTCGGGGTGAAGTCCGGGCCCGGCGAGGTGACCACGGGCTTCCATACGGCCGTCCGCACCCAGGTCCAGCGCATCTCCGAGATGCAGCAGGGCTTCGTGGTGTCCGGGCTGGAGGACTGCGCCTGGTGGACCCTGGGGCAGGGGCGGGACCAGTAACGGTTTTCACCCACACCCGGCCCGAGCCCGCTATGCTAACCGCATGATCCAGTCCACGGTCGTGCACCCGCGCCCTAGCACCTTGAGTGCGGGGGGGAGCTGCACGCCTCGCTGACCTGGATCCAGGTTCCGACATCCCCCCCGCCGCATCCGGCGGGTTTTTCGTTTCAGGGAGCACCCATGAGCCAGCACCCCAAGCTCGCCATCCTCGGCTTCGGCACCATGGGCCAGGCCATCAGCGCCGGCCTGGTGGAGGCCTCGGGCTACCCGGCGGGACGCATCCAGGCGGCCGACACGCATCCGGCCAGCGGCAAGGCCAGGGCTGCGGCCCTGGGCATCGAGCTCTCGAACCAGGTGGAGGCGGCCGCGAAGGGTGCGGAAGTGGTGCTGCTCTGCGTGAAGCCCAAGGAGCTGAAGGGGCTGCTGGACGGCCTGACCGCGGCGGGGGCCCTGGAGCACCGGCCCCTGGTGGTCTCCATCGCCGCGGGCACCACCCTGGCGTTCCTTTCGGACCACACGCCCGGGGGCACGCCCCTGGTGCGGGCCATGCCCAACACGCCCTGCTCCATCCGCCGGGGCATGACCGTCCTGGCGGCGGGGGAGGGGGTCACCGAGGCCCAGCTGGCCGCGGCCCGGGCCCTCTTCGAGCCCCTGGGCCGGGTCATGGATCTGGACGAGAAGCACATGGACGCGGTGACGGGCCTCAGCGCCAGCGGACCGGCCTTCATGTTCGTCATCCTGGAATCCCTGGCTGAGGGCGGCGTCCAGTGCGGCCTGCCCCGAGCCGTGGCCGTGGAACTGGCCGCCCAGATGACCCTGGGCGCCGCCTCCATGGTGCTGGAGACGGGCCGCCACCCCGCCGCCCTCAAGGACGAAGTGACCACCCCCGCCGGCTGCACCATCGCCGGCCTCATGGTCCTGGAGGACGGCCGAATCCGCTCCGTCGTGGCCCGCGGCATCGAGCGCGCCACCCAGGTGGCGGCGGGGCTGGGCTAACCGCGAAAAACCTTGAAACCGCGAATGGCGCGAATGGGCGCGAAAAATAAATCCACATGGATGGATGACGAATTTAGCTGTTCTTTTCGCGCGCCCGCAGGGCGATTCGCGTCATTCGCGGTTCCCACGGCTTTTTTATCTGTGGCCTTGGTATCTTTGAGGTTTGCTTCCTGTGAGCCCCGATGTCTGCTGATCTGCCCATTCCCGAACCCAAGAGCCTCCACTTCATCGAGGAGATCGTGGAGGCGGACCGCGTCACGGGGAAACATGGTGGTCGCGTGCTCACGCGCTTTCCGCCGGAGCCCAATGGCTACCTGCACATCGGCCACGCCAAGAGCATCTGCCTGAACTTCGGCCTGGCCAAGGCCTATGATGGCGCCACCAACCTGCGCTTCGACGACACCAACCCCGTGAAGGAGGACGTGGAGTACGTGGACTCCATCCGCGAGGACGTGCAATGGCTCGGATTCCAGTGGAAGGGCGAGCACTACGCCTCCGACTACTTCCAGTTCATGTACGACTACGCCGAGTACCTCATCGGGCAGGGCAAGGCCTATGTCTGCGACCTGACCGAAGCGGAGATCCGCGAGTTCCGGGGCAATTTCCATGTGCCCGGGAAAGCCAGTCCGACCCGGGATCGAAGCCCCGAGGAGAACCTCGACCTCTTCCGCCGCATGAAGGCCGGCGAGTTCCCGGACGGCGCCAAGGTGCTGCGGGCGAAGATCGACATGCAGGCCGGCAACATGAACCTGCGGGACCCGCTCATGTACCGCATCCGCCGGGCCCACCACCACCGCACGGGCGACGCCTGGTGCATCTACCCCATGTACGACTATGCCCACGGCGTGTCGGACGCCATCGAGACCATCACCCACTCCATCTGCACCCTGGAGTTCTCAGACCACCGCCCGCTCTACGACTGGTTCCTGGAGCAGGACGTGGACGGCAAGTTCTTCCAGCGCCCCCTGCCGCGCCAGATCGAGTTCGCCCGCCTGAACCTCACTTACACGGTCATGAGCAAGCGCCGCCTGCTGCAGCTGGTGCAGGACGGCATCGTGAACGGCTGGGACGATCCCCGCATGCCCACCATCTGCGGCCTGCGCCGCCGGGGCTACACGCCCGAATCCGTGCGGGCCTTCGCCGAGCGGGTGGGCGTGGCCAAGCGCGACATGGTGGCCGATGTGGGCCTGCTGGAGTTCTGCATCCGGGAGGATCTGGAGAAGCGGGCCCCCCGCCGCATGGCCGTGCTGCGCCCCCTCAAGGTGGTCATCACCAACATGACCGATGCCGAGGCCTTCGAGGTGGAAGTGGCCAACCATCCTGAAGATGTCGCCATGGGCACCCGGAAGCTGCCCTTCACCCGGGAGCTCTTCATCGACCAGGACGACTTCCGCGAGGAGGCGCCCAAGAAGTGGTTCCGCCTGGCGCCCGGCGCCGAGGTGCGCCTGCGGGGTGCCTGCCTCGTCACCTGCCGGGAAGTGGTCAAGGATGCCGCCGGGAACGTGGTGGAGCTCCGCTGCGAGTGGGACTCCGCCAGCCGGGGAGGCAACGCCCCCGATGGCCGCAAGGTGAAGGGCACCCTCCACTGGGTGAGCGCCGTCCACGCAGTGCCGGCCGAGGTGCGGCTCTATGAGCCCCTCTTCACCCAGGAAGATCCCATGGACGTGCCCGAGGGCCAGGACTGGAAGGCCCTCCTGAATCCGGGCAGCCTGGAGGTCCTCAGGGGGGCCCGCCTGGAGCCCTGCCTGGCCGACGCCCTGCCCGGCGAGCGCTTCCAGTTCGAGCGGACCGGCTACTTCACGGTGGACGCGGATTCCCGGCCCGGGCAGCCGGTCTTCAACCGGACGGTGGGGCTGAAGGACTCGTGGTCGAAGATCGAGGCCAAGCAGTGAGGTGATTCCCCGTACCGGGTGGCTCCGCTGCGCCACCCGGTGGTTGGGAGATCGAGGCTGGGGGCTGAAGGGGGGCTCCCCTCGGAGGCCACCTGGGGCTGTGACCCAGGTCGCATCGGGGCTTCGGGGGTTGTTTCCCCGCATGTCCGCAAGCCTGCGGCTCTGCTAGTCTCGATGGGTTGGGCCTCCCCGCGGGCGGCCCTGCCGGGAAGCCGCCCATGGACAAGCTTGCGAGCCTGCTGCACACGACGCCTGCCATCGTCTGGATGGTTTTGAAGGTCGTCATCGTCTTCGCCGGCGTCATGTCGCTGGCGGCGATCTTCACCTGGGTCGAGCGCCGGGGTTCGGCCATGATCCAGGACCGCATCGGGCCCAACCGGGCTGCGCTGTTCGGGAAGATCCGGATCATCGGCCTCGCCCAGATCCTGGCCGACGGCATCAAGATGTTCTTCAAGGAGGACCTGATCCCGACGGCCGCCAACCGGGGGCTGTTCTTCCTGGCGCCTTTCCTGGCCTTCGTGCCCGCGCTCCTCGGCTTCGCGGTCATCCCCTTCGGGAAGGATTTCGTCAGCGGCGGCGTGACCTATCACCTCTCCGTGCTGGATCCCGGCAACGGCATGGGCATGCTCTATCCCCTGGCCATCGGCGGCATGGCGGTCTACGGCGTGCTGGTGGCCGCCTGGTCCAGCAACAACAAGTGGTCCATCCTCGGCGGCATGCGGTCCTCCGCCGCCATGGTCAGCTACGAGATCGGCATGAGCCTGGCCGTGGTCAGCATCTTCATGACCGCCGGTGGCTATGACCCCTCGGAGATCATCCGGGCCCAGGAAGGCACCCTGTGGAAGGTGCTGCCCAACTGGAACGTCTTCCACCAGCCCCTGGGCTTCATCGTGTTCTTCACCTGCATGTTCGCCGAAACGAACCGCCTGCCCTTCGACTTCGCCGAGGGCGAGAGCGAGATCGTGGCGGGCTTCAACACCGAGTTCGGCAGCATGAAGTACAGCCTCATGGCCCTGGCCGAGTACTCGCACATGATGACGGCCTCGGCCCTCATCGCCACGCTCTACTTCGGCGGCTGGCAGGTGCCCTTCGTGAAGGATCCCTCGGTCCTGCTGTCCGTGGCCTGCTTCGTGGTGAAACTGGTCTTCTTCGCCTGGGTCTTCGTCTGGATCCGCTGGACGGTGCCCCGCTTCCGCTACGACCAGCTCATGAAGCTCGGCTGGAAGCGGATGCTGCCGCTGTCCATGGTCAACCTGGTCTTCCACGCCTGGCGCATGAGCCAGGGCCACTGAGGGGGGGGGCGATGGGCGTCGTCGTCAAGAAAGCCGAACTGAGCTGGCTGGACCGCACCTACGTCTGGCCGGTGATGAAGGGCATGGCCATCACCTTCGAGCACTTCATCAAGCAGCTCCTCACTCCGACCTCGAAGCGCTACACCATCCAGTACCCGGAGATGAAGAAGGAGATGCCCGATGGCTACCGCGGTCTCCACGAGCTCAAGCGGTTCGAGGATGGTGCCATCAAGTGCGTCGCCTGCTTCATGTGCCAGGAGGCCTGCCCGGCCCGCTGCATCAGCATCGAGGCCGAGGAGTTCAGCGACCTGAACATCACCCAGGGCTTCGAGGAGAAGCGGCCGGCCCAGTTCAAGATCGACATGCTGCGCTGCATCTACTGCGGCATGTGCGAGGAGGCCTGCCCCAAGGACGCCATCTGGTTGCGCAAGGACTACGAGGTGGCCGCCTACGACCGCCTGTCCATGCAGTACGGCAAGTGGGACCTGATGAACACCTACTCTGAGACCGACGGGAAGGCCCGCATCACCGAGGATCCCACCCCCACCGTGCCCCGCCGCACGATCGTGATGTAGGAGCGGCCATGTTCATCACCTTCGCCCTCATCACGCTCCTCAGCGCCCTCGGGATGCTGCTCCAGAAGAACGTCATCGTGGCGGGCCTGTTCATGGTGGCCACCTTCTTCGGCGTGGCCGGCCTCTTCGTGCTGCTGGCCAATCCCGTGGCTGCCGCCCTCCAGATCATCGTCTACACGGGCGCCATCATGGTGCTGGTGCTCTTCGTGATCATGATGCTGAACAGCCACGAGGAGGAGAAGGCGCAGTCCTCCCGGCCCGTGCAGACCTGGGTCTCGATCGCGCTGGTCGCCGCCCTGGCTTTCGGTGCCGTGAAGCTGGTGCTGGCCTCGCCCGGCCTGAAGGCCCTGGCCCAGAGCGGCGCCGTCGTGCCCGAGGCCATGACGCTACAGAAGGTGGGGATGACCCTCTTCGCGGACCACCTGCTGGGCTTCGAAGTGGCGGGCCTGCTGCTGCTGGCCGCCATGATCGGCGCGGTCGCCTTGACTAAGAGGAACCTGTGATGAGCGGCATGGACGCGATCCTCCAAGGCGGCCTCCAGGGGTACCTGGTGGTGGCCCTCCTCCTCTTCGCCATCGGCCTGGCGGCGGTGCTGCTCCGCCGCACCCTGCTCATGCAGTTCATGGGCGTGGAGCTCATGCTCAACGCAGCCAACGTCGCCCTGCTGGCCTTCGCCCGCTTCCGTGGGGGGGACAGCCAGGCCATGGTGTTCTACCTCTTCATCATCGCCGTGGCCGCCTGCGAAGCGGCGGTCGGCCTGGCGCTGGTCATCGGCCTCTACCGTCACCGGGACACCACCGACTCGGACCGGGCCGCCAGCCTGAAGCAGTGAGGATGCGATGAACAAGTACTACTGGCTCATTCCGATCCTCCCCCTGCTGGGCTCGGCCTTCAACGGCCTGCTGGGCAAGCGCGCCGGCAAGGGCGTCGTCACCATCGTCGGCCTCGGCGTGGTCCTGGGCTCCCTGCTCCTGGCCGCCTCGGCCTTCTTCGCCATGAAGGGCATGCCCGATCACCGCCTGGTGCTGAACTACGGCGAATGGATGGCCACCGGTTCCCTGAGCGTCCCCTTCGGCCTGGCCATCGACCCCCTCAGCGGCACCATGATGCTGGTCATCACGGGCATCGGCTTCCTCATCCACCTCTACTCCGTGGGCTACATGCACGAGGACGAGGGCTACTACCGGTTCTTCTGCTACCTGAACCTCTTCGTGTTCTTCATGCTCACGCTGGTGCTGGGCTCCAGCCTGGTGCTGATGTTCGTGGGCTGGGAGGGGGTGGGCCTCTGCTCCTACCTGCTCATCGGCTACTTCTACGAGACGGACTTCGCGCCGGACGCGGGTCTCAAGGCCTTCCTCACCAACCGCGTGGGCGACCTGGGCGTGTCCATCGGCATGCTGGTCCTCTTCGCCGCCTTCGGCACCCTGACCGTGTCCGACATCCTCACCCAGGCGGGCCACCTGGCCCCTGAGGTGGGCTTCGGCGTCCTCACTTTCGCCACCCTCATGCTGTTCTTCGGCGCCACGGGCAAGAGCGCCCAGCTGCCGCTCTACCTCTGGCTGCCGGATGCCATGGCGGGCCCCACCCCCGTCAGCGCCCTCATCCACGCGGCCACCATGGTCACCAGCGGCATCTACATGATCTGCCGCCTGGCACCCGTGTTCTCGCTCGCTCCCATCACCATGGACGTGGTGGCCTGGGTGGGCGGCGCCACGGCCCTCTTTGCCGCCACCATCGGCCTGGTGCAGCGTGACATCAAGAAGGTGCTGGCCTATTCCACGGTCTCCCAGCTGGGCTACATGTTCCTGGGCCTGGGCGCCTCGGGCTTCGCCGCAGGCTTCTTCCACGTCTTCACCCACGCCTGGTTCAAGGCTCTCCTCTTCCTCGGCGCCGGCAGCGTGATCCACGCCATGCACCACGAGCAGGACCTCTTCAAGATGGGTGGCCTCAAGACCAAGACGAAGATCACCTTCATCACGATGTTCGCCGGCACCATCGCCATCATGGGCTTCCCCGGCACCTCGGGCTTCTTCAGCAAGGACGAGATCCTCTACCTGGCCTTCCTGAAGTCCCCGGCCCTCTGGGTGATCGGCGTCATCGGCGCCTGCTGCACAAGCTTCTACATGTGGCGCCTGATGGCCCTCACCTTCTGGGGCGAGCCGCGCGACCACCACGCCTACGACCATGCCCATGAGAGCCCCCTGACCATGACCCTGCCCCTGATGGTGCTGGCCCTGGGCTCCCTGTTCTGGGGCTTCTGGGGCGTGCCCGAAGCCTTCGGCGGCCACTTCGCCGTGGGCGAGTGGCTGAAGCCGGCCCTCACCTATGGCCAGACCCATGCGGCCCACGGCCATCATGAGGGCCCGGCGGTGCTGCTCGCGATCATCTCCACCGGCCTGGGCCTGGGCTTCGGCTTCCTCGGCTGGTCGAAGTACAAGAACGGGCCCGCCGGCGAGCTGGCCTTCGCGGCGAAGTTCCCCTTCGTGCACAACCTGCTGCTGAACAAGTACTACGTGGACGAGGGCGTGGAGCTCTACCTGCTGCGGCCCACCCGCTGGTTCGGCAACCTGCTCTGGAAGCTCTTCGACGTGATCCTCATCGACGGCGTGGGCGTGAACCTGCCGGGCGCGCTGACGCGGGTCTTCGGCGACTTCACCGCCCTCCTGCAGACCGGCCGGGTGCGCAACTACGCGCTCAGCATGGCGCTGGGGACCGCGGTCCTCCTCTATGTCTTCCTGAAGTAGGTGGGGCGATGACCTGGCTGACCTCCCATCCCCTCTCCTTCCTGGTCTTCGCCCCGGCGCTGCTCGGCTTCGTGATCCTGGCGCTGCCCCACGCCCTGGGCCGCCTCTCCCGGATGCTCGGCTTCATGGGCGCCCTGGCCTTCTTCGCCCTCAGCCTGGCCTGGCTCCTGGGCCACGGCGGGGTGATGGTGACCGAGCGCGCCCCCTGGTTCACCCTGGTGGGCCTGCCGGTGGACTACGCCCTCACCGTGGACGGCCTGAACCTCTGGCTGGTGATCCTCACCACCTTCCTGGTGCCCCTCACCATGCTGGGCACCTGGAACAGCCTCAAGGACCGCATCGGCACCTTCGCGGCCCTGTTCCTCATGCTGGAGACCGGCATGCTGGGCGCCCTCATGGCCCAGGACCTGTTCTTCTTCTACCTGTTCTGGGAAGCCATGCTCATCCCGATGTACTTCATGATCGGGGTCTGGGGCGGCGACGAGTGCCGCTACGCCGCCAACAAGTTCTTCCTCTACACCCTGGGCGGCTCCCTGCTCTGGCTGGTGGCGCTGCTCTACCTGGCCAACAAGGCCGGCGGCTTCAACCCCACCCTCATGGGCCAGGCGGCCTCGCTGCTGCCCTTCAGCGTCCAGTGCTGGCTCTTCATCGCCTTCGCCGTGGCCTTCGCCATCAAGGTGCCACTCTTCCCGCTGCACACCTGGCTGCCGGACGCCCACGTACAGGCCCCCACGGCCGGTTCGGTCATCCTGGCCGGCGTGCTGCTGAAGCTGGGCGGATATGGCTTCATCCGCTTCGCCATCCCCATGTTCCCCCAGGCGGCCATGCACTACGCCAAGCCCCTGGCCCTGCTCAGCGTGATTGCCATCGTCTACGGCGCGCTGGTGGCCATGGTGCAGCGCGACATCAAGAAGCTGGTGGCCTACTCCTCCGTGAGCCACATGGGCTTCGTGATGCTGGGCCTGGCCTCGTTCACCGTGATCGGCACCCAGGGCGCCATGCTGCAGATGCTCAACCACGGCATCAGCACCGGCGCGCTCTTCCTCCTGGTGGGCATGCTCTACGACCGGGCCCACACCCGCATGATCGCCGACTTCGGCGGGGTGGTGACGAAGATGCCCGTGTTCACCACGTTCTTCCTCATCGTCACCCTCAGCTCCATCGGCCTGCCCCTCACCAACGGGTTCGTGGGCGAGTTCTGGATCCTCAACGGCACCTTCCTCTCCGGCTTCAGCTGGGGCCGCCTCTACGCCTGCCTGGCCACTTCCGGCGTGCTGCTGGGCGCGGTGTACATGCTCTGGATGTTCAAGCGGGTCTTCTGGGGTCCCGAGAACAAGGATGAGGACAGCGGCACCCACCACCTCCACAGCGACCTGAATGCCCGTGAGATCGCCGTCCTGCTGCCGCTGGTGGCGCTCATCGTCTGGATGGGGGTGCATCCCAAGACCTTCGTGGCCGCCAGCGAGGCGCCCGTCACGGCCCTGCTGAAGGACGCCGGGGCCCCGGAGCTCCGTACCTTCGTGTTGAAGCCGGCGGTGCATGAAGCCCCCGCCGCTCACGCCC
Organism: Geothrix sp.; assembly: GCF_030219325.1. Lineage (NCBI taxonomy): Bacteria > Pseudomonadati > Acidobacteriota > Holophagae > Holophagales > Holophagaceae > Geothrix > Geothrix sp. The sequence continues at coordinate 647,757 of NZ_CP126625.1, forward strand.
CGGAGGTCCACGAGGGCACCCCCGGACCCGCCGCCCATGAGGTGCACCGATGAACCTCACTCCCAGCCAGTGGGCGGCCCTGCTGCCGCTGATCATCCCGGCCCTGGGCGCCTGTGCCGTTCCCCTCATGGCCCTCGACCGCGACCAGGCCACCGCGAAGTGGATCCGGGCGGCCATGTACGGCACGGCCCTGCTCGCCGTGGGCGCCAGCTTCTGGTACCTGACCAACCTGTGGCAGACCGGCTCCCAGCCGAGCTTCTACCAGCTGCGCATGGACCGGCTGGCCCAGTTCACCGGCATCTTCGTGCTGGTGGCCGCGGCCCTCACCATCCTCCAGAGCTGGGACCACTTCCACCAGGAAGGGTGGGTGAAAGGCGAAACCCTCTCCCTGCTCCTCTTCTCCGTGACGGGCATGCTGCTCTTCGCCGCCACCTCGCATTTCGTGGCCCTGTTCCTGGGGCTTGAGCTCTTTAGCATCCCCCTCTACGCCATGGTGGGCACGGTGCGCGCGCGCACCGAGAGCTCCGAAGGCGGCATGAAGTATTTCCTCACCGGCGCCGTGGCCTCCAGCTGCTTCCTCATGGGCGGCGTGCTGATCTACGGGCTGAGCGGCACGCTGGATCTGACGGCCGCGGCGATCACGCTCAAGGCCCAGGGGCTGGCCCTGGATCCCCTGGTGCTGGCCGGGGCGGCCCTCATGCTCATGGGCTTCCTCTTCAAGGTGTCGGCCGTCCCCTTCCACCAGTGGACGCCGGACGCCTATGAGGCTTCGCCCCATCCCATCGCGGGCTTCATGTCCGTGGCCACCAAGGGCGTGGCCCTCATCGCCCTGTTGCGCATCTTCCCAGGCAGCCTGGCGCCCCTGGGCGCCGTGGGCGTGAAGATGCAGGCCGTGGTGGCCGCGGTGGCCATGGCGACCCTGGTGCTCGGAAACCTCACGGCCCTGGTGCAGACCAACGTGAAGCGCATGCTGGCCTACTCCAGCATCAGCCATGCCGGCTACCTGCTCCTGGGCCTGGTGGCGGGCACCCCCGCTGCCTACAGTGGCATGCTGTTCTACCTGGTCATCTACCTGGCCATGAACATGGGCGCCTTCGGGCTGCTGACGGCCTTCGGGCTGGTCGGCGAGCAGACCACCTTCGATGACCTCCGCGGCCTGGGCTGGAAGCGGCCGGCCATGGGCGTCGCCGCGGCCATCTTCATGCTCAGCCTCGCCGGGATCCCCCCCATGGGCGGCTTCTACGGCAAGTACATGATCTTCCGCGAGCTGGTGGGCACCGGCCACGTCGGGATGGCCATCCTCGGCGTACTGGCCAGCCTCGTGTCGGCCTTCTACTACCTGCGGGTCCTGGTGGCCCTCTTCCTCCAGGCGCCCAGTGCCGAGGCCGAGCGGCTGGCCTCGGATCGGCCGGCCGTGCATGCCCCCCTGGCCGGCGCCACGGTGCTGGTCTGTGCCGCCATCGTCCTGGCCGGCGGCTTCCTACAGGCCTTCCTGGCGGACGGGTTCGCCCGGCGGGCCCTGGTGGATGGTCTCGGCCTCATCCGCTGAACCCTGCAAATCGATCCCCAAATAGCGCCGTTCGACCCCCGGATGAGGTCATTCGGCTTCAACCGGGAACGCGGGCTGGCGATCCATGCATCGTTATGCGAAGGTTAAGTTTGGGCTTGTCCCGGCCCCTTGATATGCGGAGCGCGGCGTCATGAAGCGGAACACCTGGATCGGTCTTGGCATTGGCATCGCGGTGGTGGCAGGGGGCACCGCCTATGTCCTGACCCGGCCCAAGGACGAGATCAAGTGGCGCTCGGGCAAGGTCGAACGGGGCAACATCACCCAGCGCATCAATGCCACGGGGGCGGTGAGTCCGGTGGTGCAGGTGGCCGTGGGCACCCAGGTGTCCGGCGTGATCTCAGCCCTCTACGTGGACTACAACAGCATCGTGAAGAAGGGGCAGCTCATCGCCCAGATCGACCCCACCATCTGGGAGACCCAGCTGGCCGACGCCAAGGCGGGCCTGGAGCGGGCCAAGACCAACATGGACGATGCGCGGCGCCAGTACGAGCGGGCCAAGCGCCTCGCCGCCGATAAGCTGCTGGCCGACCAGGACCTGGAAGCCAAGCAGGTGGCCTACCAGACCGCCGTGACCAGCATGGAGAATGCCAAGGCCTCCATGGACCGCGCCAAGGCCAACCTGGACTACTGCAACATCACCGCCCCGGTGGATGGCGTGGTCATCTCCCGTCTGGCCGACGTGGGCCAGACCGTGGCCGCCAGCTTCAGCACGCCAAACCTCTTCCAGATCGCCCAGGACCTCTCGGCGATGAAGGTCCAGGTGAACATCGGGGAATCCGACATCGACGAGATCAAGGTGGGGCAGCGGGCCATGTTCACCGTGGACAGCCTTCCGGACAAGCAGTTCACGGCCTCGGTGAGCCTGGTCCGCCAGGAGCCCATCACCACCCAGAACGTCGTGAACTACGTCGTGGAGATGATCGTTCCCAACGAGCCCCTGCCGGGCTCCGAGGAGGACGGCAAGGCCCCGGCCACCCGTGAAGCCGGGAAGGGCGGAGGTGGCGAGGCCGGAGGGCATTCCCGGGGGGCGGGGAAGGCCGGAGGCCAGGAGGGGGCACCGGACCCCGAGAAGGCCTGGGAGCGCATGAAGGACCGCCTGCCGGCCGGCACCACCAAACAGGAATTCTTCAAGCGTTTCAAGGAACGCCAGGCTGCTGGCGCGCTCAAGGCGATGCCGGCCGTCTCCGCGGCTCCGAATGGGGATCCCAGGGCCCTGGCCCGCATTCCGGGCGGCGCCAGCCAGCTGGGAGGACCGAAGTTCACGGGCAACCTGGCCCTGCGTTCCGGCATGACGGCCAACGTCACCATCAGCACCAACCAGCGCCGCGACGTGCTGCGCGTGCCCAATGCCGCCCTGCGCTTCAACCCGGCCGCCTTCCTCAAGGATGACAAGAAGGCCGACGGCCCCCGCCTGGGCCAGCCCGCAGTCATGGGTGGTGGCCCGCCGCGGCCCGCAGGCGCCCAGACCGGCACGGGCAGCAAGGGAGGCATGGTGGCCCGGCGGGAGGATCGCGTCTGGGTGCTCGAGAACGGCAAACCCAAGGCCATCGTGGTGAAGGCGGGCATTTCCGATGGGCAGTTCACCGAGGTGTCGGGCGAAGGCCTCACGGAGGGCATGCAGGTCCTCATGGGGGTCGACACCGCGAAACAGGCCAGCGGCTCTCCGGCGCCCCTGGGCGGCGCGCCCGGCGGCGGACGGCGCTAGCCGGAGGTAGATCATGTCTCCGATGGAGTTCCTGAAGCTGGCCCTGTTCGCCATCACCCGCAACAAGATGCGGGCCTTCCTCACCATGCTCGGCATCATCGTGGGCGTGGGCGCGGTCATCGCCATGATCGGCATCGGCGAGGGCTCCAAGCGGGCTTCCATCGCCCTGATCCAGAACATGGGCTCCAACATGCTCCAGATCTTCCCCGGCCAGGGCAGCAACCGCTTCGGCCCCTCGGCCATGGGCAGCTCCGACATCCTCCTGGAAAGCGACGTGCCCCTGATCGAGCAGGAACTGGGCGGAAGCAGCGTGGTGGCGGCCAGCCAGCTGGTCCGGACCACCCGGCCCGTCATCTACCAGAACAGCAACTACGTGTCCTCCATCCAGGGTTCCAACCCGAACTTCCTGCAGATCCGGGGCTGGGATGTCGAGAGTGGCCGCTTCTTCACGGACGCCGAGGTTCGCGGCATGGCCAAGGTCTGCGTGCTGGGTCAGACCGTGAAGGACAACCTGTTCCCCAATGGCGATGATCCCGTGGGACAGACCGTCCGGATCGGCGCCCTGCCGTTCGTGGTGGTCGGCGTCCTGGAGAAGAAGGGCGCCGGCATGTTCGGCGACCAGGACGACCTCATCGTGGCGCCGTACACGACCGTGATGCGGAAGATCATGGGCCGGGACAAGATCCAGCAGATCATGCTGAGTGCCCAGGAAGGCAAGGCCGAGCTGGCCGAGGCCGAGGTCACGGCCCTGCTCCGGCAGCGGATGAAGACGCCGCCCAAGGACGACAACCCCTTCCAGATCCGCAAGCAGGACGACATCGTGCAGATGCAGACCCAGCAGGCCGGCATCCTCACGGCCCTCCTCGCCGTGGCCGCCAGCATCTCCCTGGTGGTGGGCGGCATCGGCATCTCGAACATCATGCTGGTGAGCGTCACCGAGCGCACCCGCGAGATCGGCGTGCGCCGCGCCCTCGGGGCCACCCAGCGGAACATCCTCTGGCAGTTCCTGGTGGAGGCCATCGTGCTGTCCATCCTGGGGGGGCTCATCGGCGTGGGCTTCGCCATGAGCGCCATCGGCATCCTCCAGAAGTTCCAGGTGCCCGCCGTGACCGAGAGCTGGGCCGTGGCCCTGGGCCTCGGCTTCAGCGGCCTCGTGGGCGTGGTGGCGGGTTTCCTGCCGGCCCTGAAGGCCGCGCGGCTGGATGTGATCGACGCGCTGAGGTACGAATAGTCCATGACGGACGAACCGGGAGCCACGCCGCACGACCCCTACGCCGCGCTTCGGAATCCGGACTATCGCTGGTTCATCGCCTCCATGGGGCTGGTGACGCTGGGCCTCCAGATGCAGGGCGTCGTGGTGGGCTGGCAGGTCTACGACCGCACGGGCGATCCCCTGGCCCTGGGCCTGGTGGGCCTGTCCGAAGCCTTGCCGTTCCTGGTGGTGGCCCTCTTCGGTGGTCACGCGGCAGACCGCCTGAACCGGTTGCGGCTCTGCATGACCTCCACGCTGAGCCTCGCCCTCTGCTCGGCCCTCCTGCTGCTCTTCACCTGGCGGTCCATGGCGGGACCTCTGGCGAGCCAGGTGGCGCCCATCTACGGGATCATCTTCCTCACGGGGATCGTCCGGGCCTTCTACCGCCCTGCCAATGTCGCCCTCGGTACCGACCTGCTGCCGAAGGAACTCTACGCGGCCGGATCGACCTGGCGCGTCTCCATCTTCCACACGGGCATGGTGATCGGCCCGGCCATCGGCGGCCTGGTCTATGCGTGGAAGGGGCCCATCGCGGCCCATCTGATCGTGGGGGTCCTCCTGCTGACCGGCTTCGCGGGGCTGCTGCCGGTCCACTACGCGCCGAAGCCAGTGCGCCCCCGGGAGGGCTCCATCTTCGCGAGCCTCGGGGAGGGGCTGCGCTTCGTGTTCTCCCAGCGCCTGCTCCTGAGCGCCATCAGCCTCGACCTCTTCGCCGTGCTGTTCGGCGGAGCCGTGGCGGTGCTGCCCGTCTTCGCCAAGGAGGTCCTGCAGGCCGGACCGCAGGGGCTGGGCGCTCTGCGCGCCGCCCCCGCCCTTGGTTCCGTGCTCATGGGCCTCACCCTGGCGCACCTGCCGCCCCTGCGGCGGGCGGGGCGCACGCTCCTGATCTGCGTGGCGGCCTTCGGCGTGTTCACCATCGCCTTCGCCCTGAGCCGGACCTTCCTGCTGAGCCTCGTCCTGCTGGCGGCCAGCGGCGCCATGGACAACGTCAGCGTGGTGCTGCGCGCCACCCTGCTGCAGACCCTCACGCCGGAGCACATGCTGGGTCGCGTGTCCTCGGTGAATCAGGTCTTCATCGGCTCCAGCAACGAGATCGGCGCCTTCGAGAGCGGTCTGGCCGCGCGGTTCATGGGCCTCATCCCCTCCGTGGTCTTCGGCGGGTGCATGACCCTGCTGGTGGTGGCCTTCACCACCTGGAAGGTGCCCGAGCTTAGGAAGATGGACCGCATCGGGTAGGAATGAAAACAAAGCGGCCCCGAGGGGCCGCTCCTATCGAATCATCTGTGGCTTACAGCACCGCCAGCGCGGCGTTGTAGTCGGGCTCTTGGGCGATCTCGGGCACCAGCTCGGTGTGGACGACCTTGCCGGCTTCGTCCACCACGACGACGGCGCGGGCCAGAAGACCCTTCAGGGGGCCGTCCACCAGGGCCACGCCGTAGGCCTGGCCGAAGTCGGCGGAGCGGAAGCTGGAGGCGGGCACCACGTTGTCCAGGCCCTCGGCGCCGCAGAAGCGCTTCTGGGCGAAGGGCAGGTCGGCGCTGATGCACAGGATCGTCGTGTTGGGCTTCTCGTTGGCCCGGGCGTTGAACTTGCGGACGCTGGCGGCGCAGGTGGGCGTGTCCAGGCTGGGGAAGATGTTGAGCACCACGCGCTGGCCGGCGAGGTCCTTGCCGGAGACTTCGGCCAGGTCCGTGCGCACCAGGGTGTAGGCCGGGGCGGCCGCGCCCACCTTCGGCAGGTCGCCGGAGGTGTGGATGGGGTTGCCTTTGAGGGTGATCTGGGCCATGGGGAGCTCCTGAGGATGAATGTCTAGCTTAGCGCCCCGGGGAGCTCGCAGGTATCGCCTGTACCTGGGGTAGTCTTGGACATTCCCGCGACGGAGGCCCATGCCCACCCTGCTGCAGAAGATCACCGCGAGGGACCACCGCCTGGCCGGCTTCCGGCACTACGAGCTGCTGGTCCACGGCTACGTGGTGGTGCTGCTCATCAGCAACCTGCTGGGGCCCAAGCCCACGCAGATCGGCCCCTTCATCTTCAGCGGGGCCCAGCTGCTCTTCCCCATCACCTACATCTTCGGCGACATCTTCACGGAGGTGTACGGCTACGGGGGCTCCCGGCGGGCCATCTGGATCGCCTTTCTGGCCAACGTGCTGATGGGCTTCTTCGCGCTGTTCATGGTGTGGCTGCCCGCGGCTCCGGCCTGGCCCAGGGAGAACCAGCGGGCCTTCGAGATCGTCTTCGGCGCCACGGCCCGGGGCATCGTGGCCAGCCTTGCGGCCTTCTGGGTCGGGGAGTTCGTGAACAGCTACGTCATGGCGAGGATGAAACTCTGGACCGGCGGCCGCTGGCTCTGGACCCGCACCATCGGCAGCACCGTGGCCGGGCAGGCCGTGGACAGCCTGGTGGTGACCTTCGGTCTCTTCGCCTTCACGCTGCCGGTGAAGACCACCCTGGTGATGGCGGGCAGCGGGTACCTCTTCAAGGTGCTCTACGAAGCCGCGGTCACGCCCATCACCTACGCCGTCGTGGGCTTCCTCAAGCGCACCGAAGGCGTGGACGTCTATGACGAGGGGACGGATTTCAGTCCCTTCGTGAAGGACACCTAGAACACATCCACGGTGGTCACGCTCAGGGCGGGGAGGGTGAGCGTCAGGGTTGCTCCCGATGCCGCCTGGGTCCCGGCGGCGACGGGCTGCACGGTGCTTTGCGTCTGGGCCGTGGCGGCCGTCATCTGGTAGAGGTGGGCCGTCCCGGACAGGGGCTGGCCGCTGACCGATGTCACCTGCGTGGAGGTGGACCGGTTGATGGCCACCATCACCACGCGGCCCGGCCGGGCGCTGTCCGTGCTGACGTAGACCATGACGTTGGCGGCATTGCTGGAAGCGGCCTGCACGGCGGTATCCCCGAAGTGGGAGTTCCCGCCATCGAAATTCCGGTAGGCCCGGAACCCGGCCAGCAGATGGGGCTGGCTGCTCGTGAGGGGCCAGAGGTTTGCGGCGAAGATGCCCTGCGCGCCGAAGATGCCGAGGTTGTCCGCCTGGGCGATGGTTCCGGCGATGTGCTGGGCGCCGCCATTGTTGTATTCGGTGATGGCCAGTTTCACGGCCGGGTAGGTGGCAGCGATGCGGGACTGCAGGCGCCCCAGGATGTAGATGGGCTGGCCCAGGAAACCGGTGATCCAGGAGTTTTCGGTGTAGGTCGCGTCCCAGAGGCTGCGCGGGCTCTGGACGATGGCCTGGATCTGCGCCGCGGTCAGGGCGGTGCCGTTCAGGTCGGTGATGCGGTGGCCGCCGCCATCGGTCGCCTCGGAGTACCAGTGGAAGTCATAGACGTCCACCAGCGGCTTCCCGAAGCTCGTGGAGGCCGTCTTGAGCGCGGCCAGGTATTTGTCGGGGAACCAGTCGTTGCCCGAGGGCGTGGCGCTCAGCTCGCCCTGCCAGTTGTAGATGCCGTTGAACCCGTAGTGCACGGCTCCGAAGACGACCAGGTTCGGGAACTGGGTCTTGAGGGCCGTGGCGAGGCCGATGGTCTTCGCGATGTAGGCATCCGAGGTGATGGCTTGCGGCCCCTGGACCTCGAGGTGGGTGGAATTCCAGAGCTCGGGTTCGTTGTCGAGCTGGACGAAGACCGGCCGCGTGGTCGGGGCCGTTCCGAAGATGCCCTGGCCCGCGAACTTCTGGTCCAGTGCCCACAGGAATTCATCCATGTAGACGTAGGCGTCGGTGGTCGGGGGCGTGAGCGTGAAGGGCGTGCCCGTCCGGGCACTTTTCTGGAAGGCGACCGTCTTGAACCGCGTCATGTCCGGGGGTGCCGTGGTGCTGACCGGACCGCTCTCGTCCCCCGAGACGAGACCCTGCATCTGGAGGGTGACGATGCTCGCCATGCCCCTGGCCTGGTCATCGGCGATGAAACTGCGGACGGCTTCCGCCGGGGTGGCGCTACCACTCAGGTAGTTGTCGTTCTCGTAGAGGTAGTCGCTGCCGGCATTGGACGCGTTCGTCTCCCAGTTGTAGGCCGTCCAGCGGTTGCCGCCGGCCCGGTCGATGGTCAGGGCGGTCGGCGCACCCGTGAGGCCCGCCGCGCTGTTGATGCCGTAGATGTAGGGCGAGATCGGGTGCGTGTTCCCGGGGGTCACCGTGACGGTGACGTCCGGGGTGACCGGCGGAGGAGGCGGGGGCGGGGCGCTCGTCCCCCCGGTGGCTCCGGAGTGCCCGCCTCCGCAAGCCGCCAGCAGGGCCAGTCCAGCGGCGAGCGCGGGTTTCAGGGTCCAACGGGGCACGGTACCTCCGGGAGCATCGGGCGTGGCCTGCTGACCATGCCACCCCAGGGGGTGCAGCCACAATAGTCCGTTCGGAGGAGGAAGCCGGCCGTGGCTATTTCGGCGGGAACTTGGCCAGGATGTCGCGGACGGCGCGGGCCACCACTTCGTTGGCGTCCTCGGGATTCTCCAGCCCCGTGAGCGCGCCGGCGGCGGCGCCCTGCCAGACCATCTGGTTGCTCTTGAAGTCCACGATCTCGATGACGATGGTGCCTTCCTTGTATTTCCGCACCTGGGTGGAGCTGGTGCCGATGCCGCCGCGGAAGGGACGGTAGCCCCAGCCCCAGCCCATGTGGACCGTGCTGCGGACCTTCCGCTCCTGCACGATGGGGTAGTAGGTCACCAGAAAGTCCGGGTCGGCCTTGGTCTCCATGCTGAAGCCCTTGGCCTGCAACTCCTTCTCCACGGAGGCCCGCACGCGCTTGTCCATGAGGCTGGTGGTGCCCCCCGTGCCCTTCTTCGAGGTGTAGTAGTCGAAGGTCTTGTACCGGCCGTACGAGGCGGTCACGTCGTAGTCGTAGGTCACGTTGTAGCTGCTGCAGGCCCCGAGCAGGACCAGGGACAGCAGGGCGGCAGGCAGGGCAACGGCGCGCATGGGACCTCCAGACACCAGTATGGATGCCGGAAGCCCGGGGAAGGTTGAAGGGGGATGCGGTCTAGGGTGGTCTGAGTAATTCCGCCTTCCAGCCCCAGGGGCCGGGATGGTCTGTCCTGGGCTGTGATTTTCAATTCGTTTCTTTGAATGGCGGGGGGTTTCACCCGATCCTGATGGGGATGGTCCTCGATCCCACCCTCGACCCTGGCGCGTCCAGCCCCCTCTACCTGCAACTGCAGAGGAAGCTCCGTGGCCTGATCCAGCAGGGGGAGTGGCGGCCGGGTTCGCGCCTGCCGGCGGTGCCGGAGCTCGCGCAGCGCTGGGGCGTCCACCGCCTCACGGTGCTGAAGGCCATCGCCGGGCTGAAGCGCACGGGCTGGATCCAGACCGTGCAGGGCCGGGGCAGCTTCGTGGCGCCACGCCTGCCGGAGGCCCCGGGCCTGCGGGCCAGCAGCGAGTTCCCCTTCGAAGGCTCGCCCCTCCTGGTGCATGACGGCGAGCTGGGCTCCTGGCTGGGCGAGACGCTGGAGCGCGCCCAGGACACCCACCTGGTGAGCTTCTCCGCCGGCTTCATCCCCTCGGACCTCCTGCCTGGCGAGCAGCTGCGACGTCTCACGGCCCAGGTGCTCAAGGACCTGGGTTCCGAAGCCTGGGTCTACTCGGCGCCCGCGGGCTATGCCCCCTACCTGGAGGCCGTGGCGCGGTGGCTGGATTCGGAGGGCGAGCCCATCGACGAGGGCTGGGGCATCCGCGCCCTGCCCGGCGCCCAGTCGGGCCTGGCCCTGGCGCTGGAATCCTTCACCGTGCCCGGCGACCGGGTGCTGGTGGAGAGCCCCTGCTACGTGGGCATCCTGGCCCTCATCCGCGCCCTGGGCCGCGAGGCCGTGCCCGTGCCCGTGGACCGCCAGGGGCTCGATCCCGAGCGCCTTGCCTCGGCCCTCCAGCGCAGCGAAGCCAAGATGCTCTTCACGGTGCCCAGCTTCCACAACCCCACGGGCATGACGCAGTCGAAGGCCCGCCGCGAGCGCGTGCTGGCGCTCACCCGCGCCCACGGCGTGATCCTCGTGACCGACTCGGCCTACGGCGACCTGCGCTTCTCCGGCAACTCCCTGCCGCCCTTCCGCCGGCTCGAGGGCGCCGACCACGTCATCCACCTGGGCAGCTTCTCCAAGTCCCTGGCGGCGGGCCTCCGCATGGGCTACCTCATCGCCCGGCACGACCTGCTGCGGCGCATGGCGCCCATCCAGGAGGTGCAGACCATCGCGCAGCCGCCCCTCATGCAAGCCGTGGTGGCGCGCTTCCTCGACAACGGCGGCTTCCGGCGCCACCTGGCCAGGCTGCGCCGCGCCCTCAAGGAGCGCCGGGACGCCATGGTGGAGGCCCTCGCCGAGCACTTCCCGGCGGGCACCCAGGTCTCCGAGCCCAAGGGCGGCATGCACCTCTGGGTGGTGATGCCCGAGGAATTCTCCGCCCTGGATCTGCATCGCGACGCCCTGCAGCACGGCCTCGGCTTCGCGCCGGGCCCCCTCTTCTTCGCCGACGGCCGCGGCACCAACTGCCTCCGCCTGAACTTCTCCACCCATGACCCTGCGACCACCCGGGAGGCCATCGCGCGCCTGGGCCACCTGGTCCACCGGGTCTGATCCGATCCCCCCTCCCACCAGGGAGTTTCTGTGAGCCACGCCATGACCGACGCCACGATCGAGATCCGACCTTCCGCCCACCCCGCCACCGCCGAGGAGCGGGCCGTGCGCATGACCAACCCCGGTTTCGGCCGCATCTTCACCGACCACATGGTGGTGGTGCCCTACAAGGAGGACGAGGGCTGGGGCAAGGGCGTGCTGAAGGCCTACGGCCCCCTGGAGATGGATCCCGCCGCCTCCGTGCTGCACTACGGCCAGGCCATCTTCGAGGGCTTCAAGGCCTACAAGCAGCCCGACGGCAGCATCGCCTCCTTCCGCCCCGAGGCCAATTCGCGGCGCTTCAACGCCTCCGCCGCCCGCCTCGCCATGCCCGAGCTGCCGGAGGCCATCTTCATCGGCGCCGCCAAGGCCCTCATCACGCAGGACCAGGCCTGGGTGCCCGGCAACCTGGGCGAGAGCCTCTACATGCGCCCCCTCATGATCGCCACGGAAGCCGCCCTGGGCGTGCGCCCCAGCAACGAGTACCTCTTCGTGCTGCTGGCGAGCCCCAGTGGCGCCTATTTCCCCGCCGGCGTGAAGCCCGTGACCGTGTGGATCTCCGATGACTTCGTCCGCGCCGCGCCCGGCGGCACCGGCTTCGCCAAGTGCGCCGGCAACTACGCCGCCAGCCTCGTGGCCCAGCGCCAGGCGAAAGAAGAGGGCTGCGACCAGGTGGTGTGGCTCGATGCCATCGAGCGCAACTACATCGAGGAGATGGGCGGCATGAACATCTTCTTCGTCTACCAGGAGAAGGGCGAGACCGTGGTCGTCACCCCCGAGCTCACCGGCACCCTGCTGCCCGGCATCACCCGCGACAGCCTGCTGCAGCTGGCCCGCGAGCAGGGCTTCCGCGCCGAGGAGCGCAAGATCACCGTGGACGAGTGGAAGAACGCCATCGCCGAGGGCCGCATGACCGAGGCCTTCGCCTGCGGCACCGCCGCCGTCATCACCCCCGTGGGCCACGTGAAGTCCCGCCGCGGCAACTGGGACATCAACGGCGGCCAGACCGGCCCCGTGGCCGCGAAGCTCCGCGAAGTCCTGCTGGACCTCCAGCATGGCCGCGTGCCCGACACCCATGGCTGGATGAAGAAGATCGTCGGCTAGACGACCTCGATTACGGATGCGAAAACCCGCCGGAGGGCGGGTTTTCGTGTCTTCGGAACGCCGTCAGGCCGGGTTCGGATCTGTGGTGAGGAGGGGGAGGAAGACGCTGAAGGTGGAGCCCTTCCCCACCTCGCTCTGGACCTCGATGCGGCCCTCGTGGGCCTCCACGAGGGCCCGGCAGATGCTGAGGCCGAGGCCCCAGCCCAGGATGGCGTCCGAGTCCCTGGCTTGCTGGAAGGCCTGGAAGAGGCAGGCGATCGTCTCGGGTTCGATCCCCCTCCCCGTGTCCCACACGTCCAGGATCCAGGCGGTGGGCTCCAGCCGGGTCCGGATGCCGACGCTGCCGGGGGATGGCGTGAACTTGAGGGCGTTCTCGATGAGGTTGAAGACCACCTGCTGGAGCGCGGCGGTGTCTGCATGCACCCAGACCCGGTCCCCGGCGGCGTCCAGGGCGGATTCGGCCACCAGGCCCTTGGCCTCCGCCTTCAGCTTCAAGGTCTCCGTGAGGCCCTCCAGGATCTCCCTGGGGTGGCAGACCCGGAACTGGAGCCCATCCGTGAGGCTCTGGGCACGGCTCTGGTCCAGGTGGTTCCTGAGGAGCCGCTCCACCCGGTGGGCCTCGTGCTGGATGACCCGAAGCCCCTGCCGGACGCCCTCCGCGTTTCCGGGATCTTCTCCGACCCGGTCCACGGACAGGATGATGCTCGTCAAGGGCGACCGGAGGTCGTGGGTGATCATGTTCATGAGCTGGATGCGGCCCTCCAGGCTGCCCTTGAGCTGGTGGTGCAGGCGCTCCAGGGAGCGGTTCCGCAGCGCCAGCTCCTCCGTGCGCTCCTCGACCTTGAGCTCCAGCCGGTGGGCCTGGCGCCGGACCTGCCTCAGCCGCCCGTGGACGACGAGGACCCCAAGGCCCAGGATCACCACGACCAGGAGGCCGCGGGTGAGCCAGGTCTGGTACCAGGCCGCCTGGACCTGGATGTCGAGGGGATCGGACTCGGTCCAGAGCTGGCCATCCAGGGTCGAACGGACGCGGATGGCGTACGACCCTGGCTCCAGGTGGGCGATCTGGATGGTGTTGCCGACCTCGTCAGCGGCCCTCCAGATCCCGTCCACCCCGTCGATCCGGACTTCGAACCTGGGCGTGGTCGGCAGGATGGGATTCCCGGCATCGTACCGCACCTTCAATGTGCCCGGATTCGGCGGCAGGGTGAAGGAACGGGGCAGCAGGAAGGACAACTCGCCCATGGAGGCTTCCAGGATCCTGGGCCTCAGGACGATGGGAGCGGGCAGCTCCGCGGCGTGCTCAAGGACGCAGAGGCCGCCCACCATGCCAATCCAGAGCCGGCCGGCCCGGTCCACCTTCACCGCGGATTCAGACGTCTCGTTGGACAGCAGGCCCAGGTTCTGGGTGAGCAGCGTTCCCCGCGCCCCCTGGATCAGGGAGACGCCCATGGCGTGTCCCACGGCCAGCGTGTCGCCGCGCAGCCTGGCGATCCAGCTGATGCTGCCCCGGACCTGGGCCTCTCCGTAGTGGACCCAGGGGCCGGCCTCGCCCTTGGGAAACCCGTAGAGGCCGTCGGTGTCGGTCCCCACCCAGAGGGTGCCATCCGGATCCTGGAAGAAGCAGGTGACAGCGACCTTGGCCACGGGAGTGTCCTGGAGGAAGCGCCGGTACCGGCCCTGCTCGAAGGCGAAGATGCCGAACCGGGTGGCGACCAGAACGCCGCCGGGCTGGGGGAGGAGGGCCACGATCGCCGGGTCGCCCACCTCCTCGGGAACGGGGTGCCTGCCGAGGAACCGTCCGTGGAGGTCCAGTTCCAGCAGCCCCTGCTCGAGGGAGGCCACCCAGAGACGGCCCTGGTGGGCGAGCAGGGAACCCACATTGAGGGAGGCCACCTCCTTCGGTCCCGGCTCGATCCTCCCGTCCACCCAGCGGACCACGCCCTTGATGGTGGACACCCAGGCGCCTCCGAGGGGGTGGGGGGCGATGCTCCAGACCTCATTGCTGGGGAGCCCGCGGGAGCGGTCCCAGCTGCGGATGACCCCCTTGCCTTCCTCCCACAGGTGGAGGCCGGATGAACTTCCGATCAGCATCTCCCCAGGCCCCAGCTCATGGAAGGAGAGCACGGATCCGAGGCCCAGGCCCACGCCCCTCTGGAGGTTCGTGTCCAGGGTGAGGAGCCCGGGCATGGCCTCGACCATGAGCCCGGCCCCGTCCGTGCCGACCCAGAGGTTGCCCCGGCTGTCCCGCATCACAGAGGAGATGCCATTCCTGGGCAGACCGTCCAGGTGGGTGAGCATCCTGCCCGGGCCGCCAGGCCGATGGAGGTAGAGACCATCCGTGTCCAGGGCCAGGAGCACCTCTCCGTCGGGGGCCACCTGGAAGGACCGGAACCGCGGGTTCCGGGGCAGTCCCGGGAGGGGCTCCCTCAGCCAGCGGCCATCGCCTCCCAGCCGGAACAGGGCCTCGGTGCAGAGGGCCCACACCCGCCCCTGGGCGTCCACGCTCATTCTGCGGAACCGGGAGGCGACCGGGGCGGGAAGCACGCCTGGCCGCATGCGGTTCCCGTCCCAGCGGGCCAGGTTGCCCTTCAGGGAACCCAGCCAGATGCCCCCTCTCGGGTCCCGGACCATGGCGAAGATCGGGAGGTGGTCCCATTCCCCGGGAAGCGCCACCTTCTCGAACCGGTCTCCCTGCTTCCGGAACAGCCCCTGCCGGGTACCCGCCAGGAGGTTCCCCTGCTCATCCTCCAGGAGGCAGTAGACCGTCGAGACCGTGAGGCCCTGCTCCGAGGAGATGGTCCGGACCTGGTGACCCCGGATCTCGGCGATGCCGTTTTCGTGGGCCGCCACCCAGATGGCACCCGAGCGGTCCTGCAGCAGGTCGTTGATGTTGACGGACCGCAGCCCCTGGCCGGAGCCGAAGCTCTGGATGCCGAAAGCCCCCAGGCGGGCCAGACCCTCCGCAGTGCCGGCCCACACGAACCCTTCCCGGTCCTCGATCAGGACGTGGATCTGGCTCTGGGGCAGGCCGTCCCGGCCGTCGTACCGACGGAAGGCCTGGGACTGGGCCCACAGGGGCAGGCCGAGCAGGATCAGCAGACCCGCCACCAGCCGTCGAAGGCAGGCCCTCTGGTTCTGGGCGGGGGGCGGGTGCATGGCGGTCTGTCCCTGAAGTGATCTTCGGGACGGGGGGCCTCCTGGCCAAGTATTGGCCGGGTGGCACGCTGGACGCTGGCCGGATTTCCGGGCTCCCCCGGTTCAGGCGGGGACACCCTCGAGTGCCTTCCGAAGCGCCGTCAGGAAGCGCCCGGGGGCCTCCTGCTGGGGCACGTGCCCACAGCCCTCCAGTGCCAGGAGCTCGGCATCGGGCAGCGCCGCCAGCATGCGCTGGGCGTAGGCCAGGGGCATCAGCCCATCCGAGACGCCCCAGATCAGCCGTACCGGAACCCGGATGGTCTCTAGCTGGGCCTCGGTAAGCGCCCAGTCACCCATGGTGGGGGTGGTGGCCACGAAGCGGGCGAAGGGCCCGTTGCGGGAGCGGCGCACCAGGTCATCCAGGACATGGTCGGGGATGGCGGGGCTGCTGGCATCCCGCAGGCGGGCCATGGTCTCGCGGGCCTCCTCGCGGGTGGCTGGCAGCATGCGCACGCTCGGATCGGTGCCCGCCAGGGGCCCGCCGTTGACGGCGACGATCCGCTCCACCCATTCGGGGTGCCGGGTGGCCAGCACCATCGCCATCCACCCGCCCAGCGAGTTGCCGATGAGGGTGACTGGACGGCCCTGGGCCTGGCTGGCGATCACGGCCTCCAGCCCGCCCACGATGTCGGAGGCCTGGATCGGTCCTGTCCGGGGTGAGCTCTCGCCGTGGCCCGCGAGGTCCGGGATCACCAGGGTGTAGCGCGCGCCGAGGGCCCGGGCGGACTGCAGCCAGGTTCCCGCCTGGTGGCCGGCGCCGTGCAGGAACACCAGCACGGGGCCCGCGCCGCCCACGAAGACGGTCTGCGGGCCCGCCGGCGAGGGGACCACGCGCTTCTCCAGTCCGGCCCGGGCCAGGGCCCGCCGCGTGCCCCAGTCAAAGAGCTCCAGGGGCCGCTTGAGCATCAGCCAGCCGACGACGAAAACGGCGATGAGGAACGAGCCCAGTAACAGGGCTCCGACCATCCATCCCATGGACATGCAACCTCCTACTCCGAATACGGGCCCCACTGGATGGTGGTGGCGGCCCAGACGAACCCGAGCCCCGCGCCGACGAACACGATGCGGGAGCCGTCGTGGATCTTCCCGTCCCTCAGCCCCAGCTCGAGGGAGAGCACCTGGTCGTTCTGGCCCAGGTGGCCGTACTCGTCGAGGTAGGTGCTCTGGTCCTGCCGGAGGCCCAGCTCCGCCAGCACGGCGTCGTGGGCGCTGCGCTTGAAGTGGAGGATGGCGAGGTAGTCGAGCTCCTGCTCCGACAGGCCGGACAGCTTCAGCGATTCGCGGATCACGGCGTAGAAGTTGGGCATGGTCACCTCGCCCAGCTTGGCCTTGAAGGCCGGCTCGTCCGGCACCACGAAATGGGCGCGCTCCAAATCCCCGGCCGCAGGGGGCCAGGCCTTGGACCCCAGGGCGGGCACGATGCACATCTCGGAGAGGGAGCCGTCGCCGCGGAAGGCCGAGGCCAGGATGGCGTTGCGGCCGGCGTTCTTCTTCAGCACCAGGGCCGAACCGCCCGAGCCGATGTCGAGCATGAAGCGGGTCTCGGGCACGGCCGGATCGATGAGGTCGTTGTTGCGGTACCCGGAAACGAGGAGGACTGTCTCCAGCTCGGGGTGCGTGGTCATGAGGGCCTTGGCCACGTCGAGGGCGGCCATCATGGAGCCGCACATGGCCTCCATGTCGAAGCTCCAGGCGCTTTTCGCGCCGATCTGGTTGGCCACGTACAGGCCCGCCAGCCAGCAGGGGTAGTCCTTGTGCTGGGCCCCGCACCAGATCACCAGGTCCACGGCGCCACCTTCGATGCCGGCACTGGCCAGGGCCTTGTGGGCGGCGGCCAGCCCCATGAAGGCCGTGGTCTCGCCGGGGCCGGCGATGGGCTTGCCCTTCACCCCGAACTTCAGGGCGATGACGTCCTCGGGGATGCCCGTGGCCGCGGCCAGGTCTGCGGCCGTCACCCTGCCCGAGGGAATCCAGTTTCCGTGTCCGATGATGCCTACGTGCATGGCTCTAACTCCATTGAGGGATGTGGTGTCGCGCCCGGCCTGATCACAGGTAGCCGAGCTTCCCGGCCTGCTCGGTGAGCTCGGCGCGGAAGTCCGGGTGGGCGATGCTGATGAGTTCCCGGGTCCGCTCGCGCACGGTCCGGCCCCGCAGGCGCGCCACGCCGTGCTCCGTGACGACGTGGTCCACGTGGGAGCGGTGCAGGGTCACGGCCGAGCCCAGGGGCAGCGTGGGGGTGATGGTGGAGACGGTGCCGTTCTTGGCGGTGCTGTAGCAGGCGATGATGCTCTTCCCCAGGCCGTCGAAGCCGGCCACCGCACCTTGCGCCGTGTCGGACTGGCCGCCGGTGCCCGAGTACTGGCTGGTGCCGATGGACTCGCTGGCCACCTGCCCCGTGAAGTCCACGGAGATGCAGGTGTTCACCGAGACCATCCGGGAGTTCTGCGCGACGATGGCGGGATTGTTCACCCAGCTCCCGCGCTGGAACTCCACGGCCACGTTGTCGTCGAGCCAGTCGTAGAACTTCCTCGAGCCCATGGCGAAGGTCGTGAGGAACTTGCCGGGCTTCAGGGCCTTCCGGGCGTTCGTGATGACGCCCATCTCGTAGAGCTCCATCATGGAGTCCACGAGCATCTCCGTATGGACGCCCAGATCCTTCTTGCCCTTGAGCGCGAGGGCCGCGGCGTTGGGGATGCCGCCGATGCCCAGCTGGAGCGTCGAGCCATCCTCCACGAGGTCCGCGATGTAGGCCCCGATCTGGAGGTCGGTCGCATTGGGCACCGGGGCGGGCAGGGAGGGCACCTCCTGGTCGTGCTCGACGAAGTAGTCCACCTCGGACACGTGGACCTGGGTGTCGCCGAAGGTCCGCGGCAGGCGCGGGTTCACCTCCAGGACGACGAGGCGGGCGTGGTCCATGATGTCCTTCTCGTAGGTGATGCCCAGCGAGAGGGAGACGAAGCCGTGCTTGTCCGGCGGCGTGCAGGTACCGAAGAAGATGTCGGGCCGGTGCGCGTGGATGCGGTCCGTGGCCGCGCGGTGGAGCATGTTGGGCACGTAGGTCACGGTGCCCGTGCCGGCCTTGAGGGCGGCGCGCGAGCCCGGGGCATGGAACCAGGAGGCCAGCTCGAAGTGGCCCTG
This sequence comes from Geothrix sp., assembly GCF_030219325.1. Lineage (NCBI taxonomy): Bacteria > Pseudomonadati > Acidobacteriota > Holophagae > Holophagales > Holophagaceae > Geothrix > Geothrix sp. The sequence goes on from NZ_CP126625.1 coordinate 666,319, forward strand.
CATCTCCTTCTTCATGTAGAAGTCGTATTCCTTGAGGGTCAGCACCGAGAACACGCGGACGTTCTGCACCCGATCTCCCACGATGTGGAAGCGCGACATGCAGCCCTGGGGCTCCGAGGCGCACTGGGCGACGATCACGTCATGGTCGCTCTGGATGTGGGAGACGGCCTCGTCGATGGAGACCCGCTTGCTGCGGTAGATGTCCTGGGCATTCATGGCAACTCCTGGAAAGGATCCGCGGCTTCCCGGCGCGCTCACGCGGCGTGCTTGGCGAGGAATCCGAGAATGAGGGTGTTGACCTCCGCCGCCCGCTCCACGACGACGACGTGGCCGGCCCCGGGGACCAGGTGGAACTCGGCTCCGGGGATGGCCCGGTGCATGATCTCTCCGTACTTTCGGGGCTTGAGGAGGTCGAGCTCCGCCGAGACGATGCAGGTGGGGACCTGGATGCCGGGCAGCTCCGCGGTGACGTTGAAGCGCTGGAAGCTCTCGATGAGCCGCACGGCGGCGCGCAGATCGAGGGTGGCGTACCGTTCCTCCGCAAGGGGGACCAGGTCGGGGCGCTCCGTCAGGAAGGCCTCCGAGTAGACGTCCGCGTGGATGAGCCTGAAGAACGCCTTCCCGTCGCCGAGCTGGGCCGCCAGCCGCCAGCGCTCCACCATGGCGGCGCAGAGCGCATCGCTGTGGGAGACCGAGGCGATGATCACCAGGCTGCGGCAGCGCTCCGGATGCCGGAGGCCCATGAGCAGGTTCAGCTCGCCGCCGTAGGACGTGCCGACCATGTGCGCCGGCCCGAGCCTCAGGGCATCCATCAGGGCCGCCAGGTCCTCGGCATGCAGGTCCAGGGAATACTCCCCCTCGGGATGCCCGCTCCGGCCCTGCCCGCGCATGTCGTAGGCCAGCACCCGGTATCGCCGGGCCAGCTCGGGCAGCTGGAAGCCCCAGGACGCGGCGTTCATGAAGATGCCGTTGTTGAGGATGAGCAGCTCACCCGTCTCGGGACCGTGGAATTCGTAGTAAAGATCAACGTGGTTCACGTGCAGGTGGGGCATGGTGGATCACCTCCCGGAGACCCGGAATGGCGGGGCTCAGGCGTTCCCGCGGGCCTTGGTTCGGAGCTTCCCGACGATGCCCGTGGGGAAGCGGTAGACGCTCAGGACGAAGAGGATGCCCAGCCACAGCAGCCAGCGGTCGGGATGGAAGAGATCCCGCAGGAGGGGGATCCCGGAGAGCCCGTTGCTGGTGAGCTTCATGAGGTCCTGGAGGTAGTTCTCCGCGACGATGAACAGCGTCGCCCCGATCACGGACCCGTACATGGTGCCCATGCCGCCGATCACCACCATGAGCAGGAGGTTGATCATGATCTCGAAGGACAGCGAGGTGTCCGGGCCGTTGTAGCGCAGCCAGAGGGCCAGCAGGGCCCCGGCCAGCGCGGCGAACAGGGCCGACAGGACGCTGGAGCAGGTCCGGTAGACCACGGTCCGGTAGCCGATGGCCTCGGCCCGGAACTCGTTCTCGCGGATGGCCTGGAGCACCCGTCCGAAGGGCGAGTTGACGATCCGAAGCATGACCAGGAACAGCACCACGGCGGCGGCGAACACCAGATAGAAGCAGAGCAGCTTGCCATTCAGGGCCACGCCTCGGATCGTGTGCTCCGAGAGGGAGAACGAGGCATTGAGGAGCTCCGGCACCTTGAAGTTGAGCCCGTCGTCGCCGCCGGTGAATTCCGACAGCTGGGAGGCCAGGGTCTGGAAGGCCGTGGCGACCGCGAGCGTGATCATGGCGAAGAACATCGCTTTCACCCGCAGGCTGAAGAGGCCGATCACGAGGGAAAGGGCCAGGGCCACCACCAGGGCGGCGCCGGTGCCGATCGCCACGGCCTTCCAGGTGGCCCCCAGGGTGTTGAGGGCGATCGCCACCCCATAGGCGCCGATGCCGAAGAACATGGTGTGGGCGAAGGAGAAGATGCCGGTGTAGCCCAGCACCAGGTCGAAGCTGGCCACCAGCACGATGAAGATGCAGATCTTGGCGGCGACGTTGGTGGCCTTGGCTCCGGGGAACAGGAAGGGCGTCAGGAGCAGGCCGAGGAAGATGGCGATCAGCACCGCGGTCATCACGCGGCTGCGGGGCAGGTCGCCGGAGAGCAGGCGCCAGAGGATCATCGCTTCACCACCGGATAGAGGCCCTGGGGACGCCACAGCAGGATGAGCACCATCAGGAGGATGTTGGAGAACAGCGCCACCTTGGGGGCGAGGAAACCGGTGTAGTTGGCCACCAGGCCCACCAGCAGGGCGCCGATGAAGCAGCCGCCGACCGAACCCAGGCCGCCGATGATGATGACGATGAACAGCAGGACGTTGATGGCGCCGCCCATCTCGGGCGTGATGGTCTGCTGGTACATGCCCCACATCACCCCGCCCAGTCCGGCCAGGGCCGCGCCGGCGATGAACACGCCGAAGAACAGCAGGCCGATGCGGTAGCCGAGGCTCTCGACCATCTCCCGGTCCTGCACGCCGGCCCGGATCAGCAGGCCCACCTTGGTGCGGCTGAGCACCCAGAGCATGACCACGAACACGATCAGCCCCACCACGGTGGCGATCAGGCGGTACTTCTCCACGGCCGCGTCGCCGAACAGCAGCGAGCCGCTGATGGCCGCGGGCAGCGGCAGGGGAATGGCCTGGGCACCCCAGATCACCTTGATCAGCTCGACGCCGACGATCATGCCGCCCATGGTGATCATGATCTGCTTGAGGGGCTGGCCGTAGACCGGGCGGATGATCACCCGCTCGAACACGAAGCCGACCGCGCCGACCACCACCATGGCGATCAGCATGGCGGGCACCACCGCCATCAGGTTGCGGAGCAGGGAAGGGCTCTCGACGAACCCCCCCATCCGGCCGATGACGCTGGTGGCGATGAAGGCGCCCAGGGTGATGAACACGCCGTGGCCGAAGTTGAGGACGTCCATCAGGCCGAAGACCAGGGTGAGGCCCGAGGCGATGATGAAGATGATCATGCCCATGGCCAGCCCGGCGAACGTGAGGGTGACCCAGGTGGAGAAGGAACCCACCAAGGGCAGCGCGGCCAGGGCGATGACCGGGAGCAGCAGCAGGGGCAGCAGGTCGGTCTTGACCCTGGGCAGCGCCTCCGGGGCCGGAACCCTTGCAGTGGAGGAAGTCATCCGCGCTCCTTGATCATTGATGGGCCCCAAGGGACAGCCCCAGCAGATGCTGCTGCAGGGCCTCGTCCCCGGCGAGGTCGGCCATGGCGCCCGAGTGCACGATGCGGCCGCCGTCCATCACGGCCACCTGGTCACCGAGCTGGCGCGCGAAATTGAAGTTCTGCTCCACGAGCAGGATGGTGGTGTCGGTCTGCTTGAGCTCGCGGAAGGCCGCGATCATGTTCTGGATGATGGCCGGGGCCAGGCCCTTGCTGGGCTCATCGACCAGGAGCAGCTTCCGGGGCTCCACGATGGCCCGCGCCACGGCCAGCATCTGCTTCTGGCCACCGGAGAGCAGCCCCGCCGGGTACTGCCAGAACTTCCGCAGCGCCGGGAACAGCCCGAAGATCCACTCCAGGCGCCCGGGATCCATGTCCTCGGCGCGCTTGGCGCCGCTGGCGGCCAGCAGCATGTTCTCGCAGACCGTGAGATCGGAGAAGATGCCCATGTTCTCCGGCACGTAGGCGATGCCGCGGCGGGAGATCTCCGGGGTCGGCCGGGAGGCGATGCTCTCGCCCTGGAAGGTGATGGTGCCTTCGCCCGTGGGCCACAGACCCATGATGGTGCGCAAGGTGGTGGTCTTGCCGGCGCCGTTCCGCCCCAGCAGGACCGTCATCTCGCCCTTGGCCACCTGGAGGTCGACGCCATGCAGGATGTGGTAGGCCCCGATGCGGGTGTGGACCCCTTGCAGGTTCAGCAGTGGTTCACTCACTTGGCCACCTCCACGCCCAGGTAGGCTTCCTGCACGATGGGCGAGGCGATCACGGCGGCCGGCTCGCCGTCGGCCACCAGGGCGCCGTTGTGCAGGACGATGATGCGGTCACTGAGCTCGCGGACCACGTCCATCTTGTGCTCGACCAGCAGGATGGTCTTTTCGGTCCGCGTCTTGAGCACGCGGATCAGGTCGAGGATCACGGGCACTTCGTCCACGCTCATGCCCGCGGTGGGCTCATCGAACATGAACACGTCCGGCTCCAGGGCCATGAGGATCCCCACCTCCAGCTTCCGCTGGTCCCCGTGGGGCAGGGCGGCGGCGGCCACGTCGCGCTTGGCCTCCAGGGCCACCGCCTCCAGCACCTCCTCGGCCCGGCTGATCAGCTCGCGGTGGCTGCTCCAGATGCTCCACATGTTGAGGCCCAGCCCGGCGCAGGATTGAACCGCGAGGCGGATGTTCTCCAGCACGCTCAGGTTGGGGAAGAGGTTGGTCAGCTGGAAGGCACGCCCGATGCCCAGGCGGCTGCGGTGGGGTGCCGTGTGCGCGCTGATGTCCTCTCCGCGCAGGAACACCCGCCCCGCGCTGGCTTTGAGCTGGCCCGAGATCAGGTTGAAGTAGGTGGTCTTGCCGGCGCCATTGGGGCCGACGATGGCCGTCAGCGTGCCCGGCGCGAAGCCGCAGGAGACGGCGTTGACCGCCACATGGCCGCCGAAGCGGATGGTGAGTTCTTGGGTTTCCAGGGCAAAGGTCATCGTGGCTCGTTCAGGTGGGAGGGGCTGCGCTGGCAATGTCCAGCCGCGCATCCGCAGGCGCGGAGGCGCGGCTGGGCCGGGTGGGATCAGCGCTTGTTGCGGATGGGGATGACCATTTCGTCGATCTTGATCTCACGCACGAGCTCGGGGATGGCCCAGGCCACGGCGGGGTCGACCTTGATCTTGAAGTGGTACATGGACTGCAGGGCCTGGTGGTCCTCCTTGCGGAAGATCATCTTGCCCTTGGGCGTCTCGAAGGCCATGCCCTCCATGGTGGCGATCAGCTTTTCGGTGTCGACCGAGCCGCTGGTCTTCTTGAGGGCCTCGACGACCGCGATGCCGGCAGCCATGCCGCCCGCCGTGAAGAAGTCGGGGGGCACGTTGTTGAACCGCTTCTTGTGCTCCGCCACGAACCAGTCGTTCACCTTGTTCTTGGGGCTCTCGTAGTAGTAGTAGGCGGCGCCTTCCAGGCCCGGGAACGGCTTGTAGAGGGCCAGGGCCGGCAGGATGTTGCCGCCGGTGGCGATCTCGATGCCGTAGCGCTCGGGCTTCAGATCCGCGATCTTGAAGGCGTTGCTGCCGGCCCAGTTGATGAAGATGATCTTGCGGCCGGGCAGGCCCTTGAGCTTGTCGAACAGGCGCTGGGCTCCGGCGGTGAAATCGCTGGTCGCCGGGGGCAGATACTCCTCGTGCACCAGCTTGGCGTTCTTGATGGAACCCCGGAAGGCGGCCACGAAGTCCCGGCCGAAGGCGTTGTCCTGCGCCATGGTGGCGATGTTGACGCCCTTCTTGTCGAGGACGATGGCGTTGGACACGGCGTCCTGGGAGGAACAGCGGCCGGTGCGGAAGATGTAGCGGTTCCACTTGATCCCGGTGATGTCGTCGGCCACGGCCGGCTCCACCAGGAGGATCTTCTTGAACTGCTCGGCCACCGGCAGCATCGCCAGGGCCGCGCCGGAGCTGGTGGGGCCGATCGCGATGGCGGCCTTGTCGTCGGCGTAGGCCGCTTCCAGCATGGACTTGGCCACGTCGGGCTTGCCCTGGGTGTCCTTCTCGATGACCACCAGCTTGTGGCCGTTCACCATCATGGTGCCCTTGGTGGCGTATTCGAGGCCGAGCAGGAGGCCGTCCTGCGTCTGCTTGGCATAGGCCCCCAGGACGCCGGTCTTGTCATAGACGTGGGCGATCTTGATGTCCTGGGCCATGGCCAGGCCGGAGCAGATCACCGCCAGGGCCAGGCTTTTCATGAAGTTTCGTCGGAGCTGCATGTTGCCTCCAAATGGGTCGTGGAATTGGGACGCCAGCCCCCCCCGGGACTGGCGTCCCTGCCTCCAGCCTGGGAATGGTGGGGCGCCGGGACGGATCCCAGGTCACCCTCCGTCCAGACTAGAACCAGTAGTTGAGGATGACGCCGACCTGGCGCCAGCTCTCGCCACGGGCAATGGCGCTGCCGCCGAAGGGGCTGTAGCCGGTGAGGAAGGGCTGGTAGTAGGCGTTGGTGTCGTTGTCCAGCTTGGTGTAGTAGACACCCACGAAGGCGCGCTTGGTCATGGCGTAGTCGTAGACGAAGTTCAGCTGCTTGGCGCCCGTGTCGGCCAGGGAGGATGTCTTGCCAGCGATGGAGTAGGTGGCGTAGACGGCGTGATCGCCCCAGCTGTAGGAGACGGGGACCTCAAGCGCGGTGCGCTTGGCATCGGAAAGGGCGCCGGCGGTGTTGAGGCCGTTCACCATGTTGGCGTTGTCGTAGATGACGCCGAACTTGAACCCGGCGACCTTGTATGAGACGCCCATTCGAACGGCCTTCAGCTCGGTGTTCGCCGCGCTGGCCGCGACACCCTGGAACTTCTGATCGAGGTAGCTGCCGGAGGCGGAGAAGCCGTGCCCGTTGTACATCACCCGACCATAGATCGTCTGGCCGCCCTCATAGGTGGAGGTGTTGGAGGCCGCGTTGAACATGTTCTGGGCCCCAGCGGGGTTCTTCGACCAGGCCAGCGAGAAGTTCAGGAGGCTCTCGGAATCGGGCTTGAACAGGACCGAATCGTACCGGACCACGTTCCTTGAGCGGGTATTGCCCAGGACGTTGCGGGTCACGGAGGTGAGGACACCGGTGGCGGACACATTGCCCGTGTTGTAGGTGGACAGCATGTTGAAACTGGCCAGGCCGTTGGCATCCCAGATCCGGTAGCTCTCGCCGGGGGCCTCGAGGGAGGGGGCCAGGTAGCCCGCGGAGATGGTGTCGGTGTAGTAGAGGGTCGATTTGCCGACCACGATGGAACCATAGGGGGACGAGACGCCGCCCCAGGTGTCGCCATCCGCAATGCCGGTGGCATCATTGACGGCATAACCGGCCGGAGGACCGCCCGCAGCCGGGAGGAGCGAATCGCCAGGACGCACGTTGGGAGTGAAGCGCGTCTCCATGCGGAAGATCACGTTCCAGCCTTCAGTGATCTTCGAAGTGCTGGCGACGATGAGACGGGAGGTGTTGTCATCCACGTGGGTCTCGGCGGGCATGGCGCTGCGATTGCTCCACTGCGCGGCCGACGAGCTGCCCTGGGTGATCTCGGAGTTCTTCACGCCAACCGACAGCAGGCCGGAGATCGTGATGTTGGTGGCCCCGGTGACCTGAATGCCCTGGGCCCAACTGGGCAAGGCGGCAACGGCGGAGGCGGCTGCGACGACAGCGAAACGGATGTTCATGGCCTGTCCTTTGTGTGAGGGAGGGTCGGGGTGCATGACCCGCGATCCAAGGGGTTGGGGGGGGAAAGGGGAAGTGCTGGGGTGATCCTGGGGAAGTGCCGCACCTTCATGGGCCAGAGCCGGCCCTACTTGGCGATGCCCTTGGGGTAGCAGAGGCCGCCGGTGATCTCGATGGTGGTGGCGTTCAGGGCCTGGTTCTCGACGCAGTAGGCGATCAGCGAGGCGATCTCCTCGGGGGCCACCAGGCGGCCGAGGTGGACGTCCTCGAGGATGGCCTTGAGGGCATCCTGGTTCATGCCGGTCAGCATGGGGGTCGCGGTGTAGCCGGGGGCGATGGCCACGCAGCGGATGTTGCGGATTCCGCGCATGAGGAACTCGCCCACGATGATCTTGGGCATCAGGGCATCGGCGACCTTGGCGGAGGAGTAGTTGATCTGGCCGACCTGGCCCACCTTGTTGACGGAGGAGATCGGGACCAGCAGGCCCTCCCAGCCGCCGTTCACCATGGCCTCGGCCGCGTCGCGCATGGTGAGGAAGGTGCCGGTGAGGTTGGTGTCGATGACGGCCTGCCACTTGGCGAGGTCCAGCTTCTTGGAGACCTGCCCGGTCTCCTTGTCCAGGCTGAGCATCGTCCCGTCCCGGATGATGCCCGCGCAGGACACGGCGATGTTGAGCTTCCCGAAGGCCTCGATCGTGCCCTTGATGTAGCGGGCGGTATCGGCCTCGCTGGTCACGTTGGCCTGGATGCCGATGGCCTCGCCGCCCAGCTCCTTGATGTCCTTGACCACGCGGTCGATGTTCTTCTGGGCCATGTCGACCACGGCGACCTTGGCGCCCTGCCTGGCGAGGTGCTTCACCACTGCCTCGCCGATGCCGTTGCCGCCGCCCGTCACGAGGGCCACGCTGCCTTTGATGTCCATGGGAATCGTCCTTTGAATGGGGGTGGAGCCGGATCAGAGCTGTACGGGACAGGACACGCTGTCCTTGTTCCAGTAGATGAAGTTGGGGTGGGTGACGTCGGGGCCGACGATCTTCAGGTCGCCGATGGTGTTCGGGTGGCTGACATCGGGCCCCACGGACTTGATGCCCACGGGAAAGATGGTCTTGATCAGGGCCAAGGCACGGGCGGCGGCCTCGTTTCCGGGCAGGCCGGCGAAGAGACCGGCCCCGGCGATGGCGCTGGAGCCGTTGGGCAGGGCATAGCTGATGTCCCAGCGGTCGCCCCGGGGTTCCACCGTGAAGGTCATGTCGTTGTAGGTGATGGTGTACATGGTCGCCCCTTCCATCCCTACAGCTTCTTCAGGACGGTGACGCAGTTGGTGACGGCGGAGCCCCCGACGTTGAAGGCCACGCCGATGTCGGCCTTCTTCGCCTTCACGCCGATGGGCTCGCCGATGAGCTGCTTGTAGATCAGGGCGTGCATGGAGGCGCCGGTGGCGCCCACGGGGTGCCCCTTGGACTTCAGGCCGCCGGAGAGGTTGATGGCCACCTGGTCGTCGCGGGTGAACCGCCCGTCCAGGTAGTCGTAGCCGCCCCGGCCGTCCACGGAGAGGCCGAGCGCCTCGGTGGAGAGGATCTGGTTGATGGTGAAGCAGTCGTGCACCTCGGCCAGGTCGATGTCGGCGGCCGTGATGTTGGCTTCCTTGAAGGCCTTGGCCACGGCATCCTTGCCGGCCATCAGCTCGTGCATGTTGGGGCGCACGTTCTCGGGCAGGCGCTCGGCCGAGTGGCCGATGCCGGCGATCTCCACGGCGCGGGCCTTGTTGGTGACGTTGGCCGTCTGGGTGATGACCAGGGCGGCGGCGCCGTCCGTCACCAGAGAGCAGTCATGCAGGCGCAGGGGCGCGGCGATCATCATGTTCTTGCACTTGCCCTTCGCGTCCAGCTCGTTGAGCTTCATGATGGCCTCCACGGTCGCGGGGCCGTTCTGGACGTGGGCCAGCGGGTTCTCGGCGCCGTTCTTGTAGCAGAGCGCTCCGGCGGTCCAGAGCATCTTCTCCAGCTCCTCGGCGGGGATCTTGTAGTGCGCCTGGTAGCCCTTGGCATACTCCGCGAACAGCATGGGGAAGGACATGCCGCGCGAGCCTTCGCTGGGCCAGTGGGAGGAGCAGGCCAGCACGTGGGTCATCTGCGGCGTGGGCAGCAGGTTCATCTTCTCCACGCCGATGACCAGCACGTGCCTGGCGCGGCCCGCCTCGATGGCGTAGACCGCGTCGTAGAGCGCCACCGAGCTGGAGGCGCAGGCGCACTCGCAGCGGGTCATGGGCTTGAAGCGCAGGTCCGCATGGATCTCGGCGGCAATGGGGGCCACATGCTCCTGGTTGATGAAGGAACCCGGCGAGCAGGAGCCCACGTAGATGGCGTCGATGTCCTTCGCTTCCAGGCCGGCATCGGCGATGGCGCCGCGACCGGCCTCGATCAGCAGGTCGTAGTAGGTCTTGGTGTCCGTGACCAGGCCGGTGGCCTTGTCCTTCTTGATGAATGCACCGAATGCCGTGTTGTAGGCACCGATGATGCTGGCTTTGCTCATGGCTGCTTCCTTTCGTTTGTTTCACGTCCGACCACGCGGCCAGGCGAAATCGCAATTGAGGTGAGTGCCTTGCCTTGAAGAACACCCAGGTTCCGGCGCTGTCCGCCGGAACCTGGGTGTGCGAGTGCTAGGCGTCGATGCCGTCCTTGTGCGTCTCCTTGGCGAAGTACACCGAGACGGCGGTGATGGCCACCAGCAGCATCATGTAGTAGGCAATGTAGGTATAGGCCCTGCCGGCTTCCACGCCCTTCTTGAGGAGGTAGGTGGCCACCAGCGGCGAGAGGCCGCCGGCGAAGATGGAGGCCAGCTGGTAGCCCAGGGAGGCGCCACTGTAGCGGACGCGGGCCGAGAACATCTCGGACAGGAAGCTCGCCTGCGGGCCATACATGGCCGCATGGCCCAGGGCAACGGGGATGACGATGGCCATGGAGATGATCCAGGGCTCCCGGGTGCCCAGCATCCAGAAGAAGGGGAAGGCCATGATGCCGCAGAAGAGTGCGCCCCACATGTAGACCGGACGCCGGCCGAGCTTGTCGGACAGGGCGCCCCAGCCGGCGCAGGTGAAGATGGCCACGAAGGCGGCCCAGAGCAGGCCGTTGAGGCCCACGGCACGGTCCACCTTGAGATAGGTGGAGATGTAGACCAGCGAGAAGGCCGTGAAGACGTAGAAGAGGCCGTTCTCGGCGAAACGGACGCCCATGGCGATGAAGATGTTCTTGGGGTGCTTGGTGATCGCCTCGATGAGGGGCATCTTGGCTTCCTGCTTCTGGTCCTTCAGCTTCTCGAAGACCGGGGACTCGGCGATGGTCATCCGGATCCAGATGCCCACGACGACGAGGAGGAAGCTGAGCAGGAAGGGCACGCGCCAGCCCCAGGTGATGAAGGCGGCATTGGCAGCCTCCTTCGTCTCTGCCCGGAGGAACCACATCGAGTTGGCGGCGCGGAAGACCAGGGTGGAGAGCAGCAGGCCGATGAAGGCGCCCAGCTGGGGCCAGGAACCGTAGAAGCCGCGCCGGTTGGCGGGCGCGTGCTCCACCGCCATCAGCACCGCGCCGCCCCACTCGCCGCCCAGGCCGAAGCCCTGCAGGAGGCGCATGGTGATCAGGAGGACGGGGGCCCAGATGCCGATGACGCTGTAGGTGGGCAGCAGGCCGATGCAGGCCGTGGCCAGGCCCATGATCATCAGGGTCAGGTAGAGCATCTTCTTGCGGCCGATCTTGTCGCCGTAGTGGCCGAACACGATGCCGCCGAGGGGGCGGGCCAGGAAGCCCAGCGAGAAGGTGGCGAAGGCCAGCAGGGTGCCGACGATGGGATCGTAGCTGGGGAAGAAGATCTTGTTGAAGACCAGCGCCGCGGCGGTTCCGTAAAGGAAGTAGTCGTACCACTCGATGGACGTGCCGATGAGGCTGGCGAGGGCCACCTTCACGATCTGTCGGTGCTCCTGGTCTGGAGCGGCGGGGGAAGCTGCGATGGCCACGGAGGACTCCTGGAAATGGGAAAGGGATGAAGGGAAAAGAGGTGATGGCTTGCGGATGGTCGGGCGGGCGCCGAGGGCACCCGTGAGTGTCCTTGTCAGGTCCTGGCCAGCAGGGCCAGGAGGCCCATCGGTTCTTTGCGGAAGATGCATTCCGGCATCCGCTTCAGGTCCGGGGCGATGGCCGGCTTGAAATCCATGTGGGCGAGGATGTCCCGCTCGAGGTCCATGCCGGGGGCGATCTCGATCAGTTCGATGCCACCCTGGATCAGCCGGAACACGCAGCGCTCGGTGACGTAGAGCACCCGCTGGCCCTGGCGGAAGGCCACGTCGCCGCTGAAGGTCCGGTGTTCCACCTGCTGGATGAACTTGTGGCTGGCCCCTTCCTTGAGGATGCGCAGCTGGCCGTTCTCCACGGCGATCTCCAACCCGTTCGCGGTGAAGGTCCCGACGAAGACGACGGTCTTGGCGGACTGGGAGATGTTGATGAAGCCGCCGGCCCCGGCCAGCCGGGTGCCGAACTTGCTGACGTTGAGGTTGCCCTCCCGGTCCGCCTGGGCCAGCCCGAGGAAGGCCAGGTCCAGACCCCCGCCGTCGTAGAAATCGAACTGCGAGGGTTGGTCGATGATGGCCGCGGCATTGGAGCCGGCCCCGAAGCTCAGGCCGCCCGCGGGCACGCCGCCGATGACGCCGGGCTCCGTCGAGAGGGTCATGAGGTTGGAGGCGCCCTCTTCCACGGCCACGGAGGCGATGCCCTCGGGCATGCCGATGCCCAGGTTCACCATGCAGTTGGGGACCAGCTCCATGGCGGCGCGGCGGGCGATGAGCTTGCGCTCGCTGAGCTCCATCGCCTCGAGGGAGGACATGGGGATGCGGATCTCGCCGCTGTAGGCGGGATTGTATTGCTCTCCGAAGGTCTGCATGTGGTACTCGGGGCACTCCGCCACCACCACGAAATCCACCAGCACGCCGGGGATCTTCACCTGCCTGGGGTTGAGGGTGCCTCGGTCGGCGAGGCGTTCTACCTGGACGATGACCTTGCCGCCGCTGTTCCGCACGGCCATGGCGATGGCCTGGGCCTCCAGGGTGAGGGCCTCGCGCTCCATGGTGACGTTGCCGTCGGGATCCGCCGTGGTGCCGCGGATGATGCCGATCTGGATGGGCATGGCCTTGTAGAACAGGTAGTCCTTCCCGTGGATGGCCAGGTGCTCGACCAGATCCTCGGTGGTGCGCTGGTTGATCTTCCCGCCGCCGAAGAGGGGATCCACGAAGGTGCCGAGGCCGATGCGGGACAGCGTGCCGGGCTTGCCTGCGGCGATGTCCCGGAACAGGTGGGTGATGATGCCCTGGGGCAGGTTGTAGCCGTCGATCTTCTCGGCGAGGGCCAGGGCCTGCAGTTTGGGCGCCAGCCCCCAGTGTCCGCCGATGACGCGCCGCACGAGCCCTTCGTGGCCGAGGTGGTTCAGGCCCCGGGATTTCCCGTCGCCCTGTCCGGCCGCGTAGATCAGGGTGAGATCCCGCGGGGTCGCGGACTGGACGAACCGGTTCTCCAGGGCGATGGCGACGTTCTCGGCGAAGCCGATGCCGACGAAGCCACCCGTGGCCACCGTGTCCCCGTTCTGGACCTGCGCCACGGCCTCGGCGGCGGTGACCACCTTGCTCGGTCGCGAGGCGGGGGGTGCCATCTGTCGGGTCACGCTTGGCTTGGTTGTCGGCATGGTCTCTCCAGGCAGGAACGGTTCCGGCCCCATCAGGGCATGACGAAGGCCACGGCGGCCTGGTTGTAGCCCACCCCCGAGCCGACCAGCACGAGCCGGTCGCCGGAGTGGAGCTTCTTCTTGGCGAGCGCGTCGTCCAGCGCCATGGGGAGGCAGGCCGAGCCGGTGTAGCCCCAGCCCTCCATGATGGTGTGGGTCTTCTCCATGGGCAGTCCAAGGTCGGCCATCACCAGATCGATGGAGGGCTTCCGGACCTGGGTGAAGAGGATGAAGTCGATGTCGGCAATGGGGAACCCGCTGCCGGCGGCCAGCATGCGCACCACCTTCGGCCAGCCCTCGTGGTTGATCTCGGGGGGATAACGCTCGAGCATCTTCACCGTGGTGCGGCCCGCAGCCACGGATTCCTGCGTCGCCGGTTCGTAGGTGCCGCCGGAGAAGATGCCCCAGTGCTTGTGGTAGGCGCCCCCGGCCCGGGCCGCCGCGCCGAGGAACCCGGGACGGTCGGAGGCCACCAGGACCACGGCGCCGGCTCCGTCCCCGTAGAAAAAGCTCATGGGATCGTCCGGAGAAGCCAGCTTGTGCATCAGGTAGGCGCCCACCACCAGCACCGTCTTGATGGCCGGGTTGGTGGCGATCCAGCCGGCCCCCGAGGCCAGGGCCGTGGGGAAGGAGGCGCAGGCGCAGCCGACGTCGAAGGTCCCGGCATTCACCGCCCCCAGCTTGTACTGGAGAACCACCGAGGTGGCGGGGGTGATGTAGTCCGGCGAGTCCGTGCCGAGGATGATCAGGTCCACGTCTTCGGGGCGCAGCCCCGCGCGCTCCAGGGCCAGCTTCGCCGCCGGCAGGGCCAGGTCCGAGGTCGCCCAGTCCTCGGGGGCATGCCACCGGCTGCGGATGCCCGAGGAGGCCTCCATCAGGTCCACGAAGTCGGGGATGTGCGCGAAGCGCTGGCGGAGCTCGTCGTTGGTGACCTCGATCTCGGGCAGATAGCAGCTTGTGGATGCGATCGTCGCGAATCGGTTCATGGTTCCTCTGGGGCCAGGCAGGCAGACGGGAGCGTACGAAGCAGAGCGGTCGGTTTTTAAAAAACGAACAGTCGGTCGGTTTTTGAGAAGATTCCTCCGCAGGTGTACCTGTGTCAACGGGAAACATGAAATTGTTTCCATCGTGTGACGCAGGTCTCACCACCCATCCGTCCCTGGATGGGCAAACCCAATAAAATGCCAGTTTGGACCAGGTGACGACTGGTCAAAACTGGCTCATGAAGCGGTTTGGGAGCCGATTATTTCCCTGATTCCGGAGGCCGCAGAAAGCCCCGGCGGAGGATCTTCGAGATCTCCTTCAGGGCCTTGGGGGTCTCCTGGCCCAGCTGATCGGGCACCCCGAACAGGACCTCCACCGCGAAGTACTGGAGGAAGACCCGGCTGGCCAGCATGAGCGCCGTGGTCGGGTCCAGTCCTGGTGCCAGCTGATCCTTCAGCTGGCCATCGGGGAAGCGGCGGCTCAGGAACGTCTCGAACCGGCCGGACATCCCCGAGTAGAACTTCCGGATGTGGGTGCCGTCGAACTCGACCACGTCCACGTAGATCAGGGCCACGTGCCGGCGGTAGGTGGTGACGCTTTCCCGGGCAGCTTCGGCCAGGGCCTCGAGATCATCGGGGAAGGCCCCCGCGGCCAGCGCCTTGTTGAAGGGGAATTCCGGCGTGTCGATGGCTTCCCAGTACTGGTCGAGGAGGGTCCTGAACAGGGTCTCCTTGTCCGGGAAGTGGTGGTAGACATTGCCCGTGGACAGCCCCGCGGCCTCGGCGATCTCCCGGATGCTGGTGCCCCGGTAGCCCTGCTTCGAGAAGAGCTGGAGAGCCGCCTCCAGGATCAAGCCGCGGCTTCGTTCGGACTTCTCCCCCTGGGTCAATTTCAACGGATCGCTCCTTTGGGGGAGATTACGAGCAGGGGAGAGCCGGGGTCAAGGTCGGCAAGGCCCCACAGAGCCCGCCCGTCCCGGTGAAACCCGGTCGGGGACAGCCTTTCGTGGATTTTCCTTTCGGCCGCCGCTTCCCCACGACCGGGCTCCAAAAACGAAGCCGCCTGGCGGCGGCTTCACTGGCGGAGAGAGGGGGATTCCCTCCGGGGCCACCGCCCCGCGGCGTCCCCTCCGGCCGCACGAATCACTGGCACGCCGCTTACGGCTCCGTCAGCCCCCGGGCTGCCGAAGCCTGCGGCTACCTGCCAGTGATTCAGTGATTTCGAATCCCCCTGGCCGGCATCAAAAACGAAGCCGCCTGGCGGCGGCTTCACTGGCGGAGAGAGGGGGATTCGAACCCCCGGTACTGGTTTACCCAATACACTCGCTTAGCAGGCGAGCCCGATCGGCCACTCCGGCATCTCTCCAAGGCCTCCCAGATTACCGTTCCGACCGGGCTGGCACAAGGCTTCTTGCCCGGAGCCGCGCCCACGCTCCAAGATGGAGGCAGGGAGAGTTGGCCGAGTGGTTGATGGCGTCAGTCTTGAAAACTGAAGACGTGAAAGCGTTCGGGGGTTCGAATCCCTCACTCTCCGCCACACCAGCGCCCCGCGAATGCGGGGCGCACTTGTTTGAATGCGGGGAGTGCGGGGTTCGAAATCACTGAATCACTGGCAGGTAGGCCCCGCCGCAGGCGATCAGGGCCGTGCCAGTGATTCGTGCGGCCGGAGGGAATCCCTCACTCTCCGCCACACCAGCGCCCCGCGAATGCGGGGCGCCTCTGTTTGAATGCGGAGCCAGGGGCATCGACCTAGGCCTTCCCATCCCATCCCTCCGCCGCCCGGAAGCTGTGGTAGCGGCCGTTCCCCAGGATGAGGTGATCGGCGAGGGGAACCCCCAGGGACTCGCCGGCGGCCTGGAGGCGGCGGGTGAGCTGGGTGTCCTCCCGGCTGGGCGTGGGGTCGCCGCTGGGGTGGTTGTGGTAGGCCAGGGCCGTGGTGGCGCCGTAGCGGAGGGCCTCGCGGAAGAACTCGCGGGGGCTGATGAGGGTGGCCGTGGTGGTGCCCTGGCTGAGGATGCGTTCGGCCAGCAGGTCGCCCTTGGCATTCAGGGCCAGCAGGCCGAAGCGCTCTTCGGTCCAGCCCTGGCAGCGCGGCAGCAGGTAGGCCCCGGCCGCCCTCGGGCTGGTGATGCGCGGGCGCTCGGCGCTGCGCTGCCCGCGCCGGGCGAGCTCCACCGCGGCCCAGAGCTGGCCGGCCTTGGCGGGCCCCAGACCCGGCTGCTCCAGCCAGTCAGTGAGCCCGAGGCCGAGCAGTCCGGCGATGCCGCCGGTGCGGCCCAGGACGGTCTGCGCCAGCTCCACCGCACTCTGGCCCTGTCGTCCGGTGCCCCAGAGCAGGGCCAGCAGCTCCGCGTCGGCCAGGCCTTCGCCGTGGCCCGCCAGCAGACGCTCCCGGGGGCGCTGGTCAGGAGAGAGATCAAGGATTCGCATGGGGCATTCCTTCAGCAGGCCGTCCAGGCGCGGAGGAGGGGGCGGTAGCGCAGCAGCTCCACCGAGCCCGACAGGTCGAGGCGGAGGCAGAGGGCCTGGCGTCCGTGGTGCAGGAACCAGACGTTTGCCGAGGCGCGGCGCTGCGGCATGACGGTGATGGGGCGGGGGTGGCCGTTGCGCCAGCCGCTGTCGGCCAGGCTCGGCGGCAGGGGGACCGCCGCGGGGCGGCCCCACCGCACCCCTTCCGGCAGGCGCACGGAGAGGCGCCCCTCGGTGGCGGCCCGGCAGGGCTCCAGCACCACGGCGCGGCCGTGGGTGGTGGCCAGGCGGAAGGCGAGGTGGAGGCTGCGGCGCAGCTCGGATTGCGCGGCCCGGAGGGGCGGACAGAGGGGCGCGGGCAGGAGGGCGGCGGCGCTGCGGCCCAGGCGCTGGAGGAGGCGGCTCGTGGTCTCGCGCATCACACCCTCGTCCACTTCAGAAGGTCGCGGCGCCAGCGCAGCACCTGCAGCTGGCCATGCCCGGAGAGCCGCATGCACAGGGCCTCCCGGCCATCGTGCAGGAACCAGACGCTGGCCAGGGCCGTGCGCCGGGGCGTCACGGTGAGGATCGGGTGGGCCTCGCCGGTGGTCGCCGCGACGACAGGCGCGTCCATGTCCGGGGGCAGGGGGATGGTGGCAGGCTTGCCCCACTTGAGCTTGCGGCTGAGCTGCACCGGCAGGTGCTCACCCTCGCCGCTGGCCTTGCCGAGGGCCACCGTCACGTTGGTGCCCCGGGCGCGGGCCAGGGTGAAGGCCTGCTCCAGGCTGCCGCGGATCTCCTGGTGCGCGGCGGAGAGCTCCGTCGCGCCCGTATCCCAGAAGGAGGAACCCGCCACCGCGAGGATGGCGACCACCGCCAGCACCACGGTGAGTTCCAGCAGCGAGGTGCCCTGCTGGGTGGATCGTCGGCAGCCTGGACGCATCGCCGGCTCCTACTTCTTGGCGGCCGCGGGGCGCGGCGCGGAGGTGGCGGCCAGATAGGGCTTGAGCTTGGCGTAGGACTTCTCGCCGATGCCCTTGACGTTCATCAGCTCCTCGGAGCGCTGGAAGCCGCCGTGCTGTTTCCGGAAGGCGATGATCCGCTCGGCCGTCTTCTGGCCCACGCGGGGCAGCTGCATCAGCTCGGTGACGGTGGCCGTGTTGAGGTTGACCGGCCGCTGGGGGGCCCGGGGGGCGCGGTCGGGGGTCGCCGCGAGGGGAAGGGCCAGGGCGAGCGCCAAAGCCAGGGTGGTGAAGGGGTTGGACATGGTTGCCTCCTTTCAGGCAAGCCATTCCAATCGAGGTTTGTGCCAGGTTGTAAGTCGTTTATTTGCTTTTCTAAATTTTTTCTACGAAAAAATTTAGTTATTTAAAAATGACAAAATTTTATTAATTATTTATAATTATATTTATTTCAATAATTAATTTTTGTAACAAAATTTTGAAAAAATTTTGCAAGGCTACACAAAAATAGACCCAAAAAATTCCCCAAACCCGATTCCTGTCAGGACCGATTATTCTGAATCGGTCCGAGGAGCGCTGCAGGACCCGGCAGCTCGGCTGCGCGGGATCTCAGGCTCGGATGCTTCCCCATCAGGAACGGCGCTCACCTCAACCCAGCACCGGGTCGATGAGGTGGCTCCCCGCCCGTCGCCCGCCCTTCGAGGAGGTCCCATGACCGTCGCCGCCCAGGATTTCATCGTCCACGATCTCGCCCTCGCGCCCTGGGGCCGCAAGGAGATCGCCATCGCCGAGGGCGAGATGCCCGCCCTCATGGCCATCCGCCAGCAGTACGCCGCCCAGCAGCCCCTCAAGGGCGCCCGCATCGCCGGCTCCCTGCACATGACCATCCAGACCGCGGTGCTCATCGAGACGCTGCGGGCCCTGGGCGCCGAGGTGCGCTGGGCCAGCTGCAACATCTTCAGCACCCAGGATCACGCCGCCGCCGCCATCGCCGCAGGCGGCACGCCGGTCTTCGCCATCAAGGGCGAGACCCTGCCGGACTACTGGGACTACACGCACCGCATCTTCGACTTCGAGGGTGGTGCCAACATGATCCTGGACGACGGCGGGGACGCCACGCTGCTGCTGCACCTGGGCGCCCGGGCCGAGCTGGATGCCAGCGTCCTCGACCACCCGGACAGCGAGGAGGCCACCGTGCTCTTCGCCGCCATCCGCAAGCGCATCGCCGAGAAGCCGGGCTGGTACTCCGCCCAGCTGGCCAAGGTCCTGGGCGTCACCGAAGAGACCACCACCGGCGTGCATCGCCTCTATGAGATGGCCAAGAAGGGCGAGCTGCGGTTCCCCGCCATCAACGTCAACGACAGCGTCACCAAGAGCAAGTTCGACAACCTCTACGGCTGCCGCGAGTCCCTGGTGGACGCCATCAAGCGCGCCACGGACGTGATGGTCGCCGGCAAGATCGCGGTGGTCTGCGGCTACGGCGACGTGGGCAAGGGCAGCGCCCAGGCGCTGCGTGCGCTGAGCGCGCAGGTGTGGGTCACCGAGATCGATCCCATCTGCGCCCTCCAGGCGGCCATGGAGGGCTACCGCGTGGTCACCATGGATGAGGCCTGCAGCCAGGCCGACATCTTCGTCACCTGCACCGGCAACCTCCGCGTCATCACCCACGACCACATGAAGCGGATGAAGCACAATGCCATCGTGTGCAACATCGGCCACTTCGACAGCGAGATCGACGTCGCCAGCCTGGAGAAATACGCCTGGGAGGAGATCAAGCCCCAGGTGGACCACGTCATATTCCCCGACAACCACCGCATCATCCTGCTGGCCAAGGGCCGCCTGGTGAACCTGGGCTGCGGCACGGGCCACCCCAGCTATGTCATGAGCAGCAGCTTCGCCAACCAGACCCTGGCCCAGATCGAGCTGTGGACCAAGAAGGGCGAATACGAGGTCGGCGTCTACACCCTGCCCAAGCACCTGGACGAGCAGGTGGCGCGCCTCCAGCTGCAGACCCTGAATGCCAAGCTCACCACCCTCCGGCCCGACCAGGCCAAGTACATCGGCGTGCCGCTCGAAGGGCCGTACAAGACGGACCATTATCGGTACTAATCCTTGATGGTCCAGCACAGCTGAATCGCTGCGCGATTCAGAGAGCGGCGCCTTGTGGCACCGCACACCAAGGCTTGTTGGAATCGCGCAGCGATTCCTCACACGGCGCCGCAAGGCGCCGTGCTTGTCTATTGGCAACTGCTTGGTCAGGATGAAGCCACTCACCTTTGGGAGCACTCATGCGCTCGTGGACCCAGGGCCTTCTCCTCCTCGTGGCCGTGGCGCTGGCCGGGGCTGGCGGGGCCGCGGGCGTGCTGTGGTTCCAGGGCCGGAAACCCGCCGTGGTGGCGCCGGCTCCACCGCCCGAACCGCCGCCCGCCGCCCCGTCTCCGGCGGTCGTGCCGGAGATGCCCGCGGGAGCGGCGGCCCCGGCCCCCTCCACCGAGGACATCGTGGCCAAGGCCATGCCCGCCGTGGTGGTGGTGGAGACCTCCTCGGGCCGGGGCAGCGCCTTCTTCGTGGACCGCGACCGCCTCATCACGAACCACCACGTGGTGATCGGCCAGAGCTACGTCAAGGTGCGCCTCTCCGACAACAGCACCCTCGACGCTCGCATCCTGACCACGGCCCCCGACTACGACCTGGCCCTGCTGCGGCTCATGCAGCCCGGGCCCGACCGCCCCTTCCTGGCCCTGGGCAGCATCCAGGACGTCCGCCAGGGCCAGGAGGTCCTGGCCATCGGCACGCCCCACGGCGTCTTCCAGAACACGGTGACCCGGGGCATCGTCAGCAGCCTCCGCCAGCTGGAGAAGGTGGTGGTGCTCCAGACGGACACGGCCCTGAACCCCGGCAACAGCGGCGGCCCCCTCATCGACCACGCGGGCCGCGTGGTGGGCGTCAACACCATGGGCTTCCGGGGCAGCCAGGGCCTGAACTTCGCCGTGGCCATCGACCACGCCAGGGCCCTGATGGAGGGGCGGCCGCTCCAGCTCGCCTTCACCACGCCAGGCCTGGATGGCGGGATCAAGGGCCTCCTCCCGGGCGGCGGCGTCAGCGAGTCTGACCAGATCCGCGAGGAGGGCACCAAGCGCTACGCCGCCCAGCTGGCCGTCGTGGCCCGCACCGCGGATCAGATGGAATCCGCCTTCGCCACCTTCCTCGCCTACCACTGGGATGGCAGGGTCGTGGGCACCTTCGAGCGGAACTTCTACGCCCTGTGGGAGCGGGGCGCCTTGCAGGGGAGGCCCGTGAAGGGCTACGAAGCCAAGCTCGCCGAGCTGAACCAGGCCGCGGAGAAGCTGCGGGACCTCTCCCGCCAGGCCGAGGACCAGGCCCGCCGGGCCGACGTCTTCCCGGGCACCCGCCGCGACCTCCGGCAGCGGTACCGGCTGGATGACCGGAGGTGGGATTAGGGTTTGGCTGTGCCAGGCTCAACCGCTGTGCGGTTGAGTTAACTGGGCGCCACTCGGCGCCCAGCTTGTATCTGTGCATGGGGTTCCGTCAGGATGATCCCATCACCGTCGGGAGTACCTATGCGGGCCTGGATCCTGGGCATCCTTCTGGCCATCGTCGGAGTGGCGCTGGTCCTCGGCCTGTGGCTGCTGGGCTACCACCTCAGCGGCAGGTGGGCCTTCCAGCGCTGGCAGACCCAGCGCATCGCCATGGGCGACCGCTTCGGCTGGAAGGAGCTGGCGCCGCCGCCCGTGCCGCCTGAGCAGAACTTCGCCGAGGCTCCGCTGATCAAGGGTTCCATCATCGAGAAGGGCGCCGTGGACGCCCGGTTCAACGCCCTGGCCCTTCCCAAGGGGGCCGATGGCATCCTGGGCAACTGGATGGAAGGCCGCCGGGACGACCTCGACGCCCTCAGCAAGATCTATGGGACCGCCGACCTCCAGACGGTGTTCAAGCCCATGGAGGCGGCCTTCCGGGACCTGGACCAGGCCACCCGGCGCAGCGGCAACCGCTTCCCCATCGCCTATGAGGAGGGCGAGATCCCCGCACTGCTCGGCTTCCGCGCGGCCATGCGCACGCTGCGCGTGCGGGCGGTCACGAACCTGCGTGCGGGTCGCACGGACCTGGCCCTGGAAGACCTGCAGACCGGCCTGCGCCTGGCCGACCACCTCAAGGCCGAGCCGCACTTGATCAGCGCCCTGCTGCGGGTGGCCATCCTGAACATCACCCTGCAGGTGGCCTGGGAGGGACTGGAGGATCACCGCTGGACCGCATCCCAGCTGGCCACCCTCCAGGGGGACCTGGCGCGGATCGACCTGCTGGCCACGCTGCAGCGGGCCTGGCAGGCCGAGCGCCAGTTCAGCATCGGCGGACTCATGGCTCTGGCGGAAAACCAGCCGAGGCCGGCCTCCTACGCTCAGGCCAAGCCCGGCGAGGTGAGGCTGGGAGCCCTCGGTCGCGGGTGGGTGTACCGCAACCTCCTGGAGTCCAGCCGCTACCTGACGATGCTGGTGGATGTCCAGGATCCGCAATCCCACCGGGTGCATCCCGATCGGATGATCAGCGGCGAGGCCTGGCTGAAGCCCCTGCGGTACCGGTACGACCTGGTTCTCGCCAAGATCGCGCTGCCCGCCCTCGTCGGCCAGGTCGAGCGCTTCGCCCGGACCCAGGCCCTCCTCGACGAGGGCGTGGTGGTCTGTGCCCTCGAGCGGCACCGCCTGGACAAGGGCCAGTATCCCGAGCGCCTGGAGGCCCTGGCGCCGGCCTACCTCCAGGCCCTGCCCCACGACCTGGTGAGCGGTGAGCCGCTGCGCTACGCCCGCAAGGGCGAGGGCTTCGCGCTGTACCAGGTGGGCTGGGACGGGCAGGACAACGATGGGACCACGGCCTGGACAGGCGAGGGCCGGGACCGCAAGCTCGATCCCGCCCGGGGCGACTGGGTCTGGCCCCACGCGAACCGCTGATCGCACCGGTCCCTGGCCCGATCCCCTTCTCCTGCTGAAACGCTGCGCGTTTCAGATATCTGGGCGCCGAACGGCGCCCAGCAGTTTGTATGATCTAGGTTTCCCCGGAGCCCGACCATGGCCGACGACAAGAAGGAACCCTGGCTGAACCTGCTGGCCCTCACCACCGTGATCCTCGCGGTCTGCGCGACGCTGGCCACCTTCAAGGGCGGCGGCTACTCCACCAAGACCGTGCTGAACCAGGCCATGGCCTCGGACCAGTGGGCCTACTACCAGGCCAAGGGCATCAAGGGGAACCTCTACGAGGTGGAGGCCATGCGCCTGAAGCGGGAGCTCGAGCTGGCACCGAAGGCCTCGGTGCCGCTGCTGGAGAAGAGCCTGGCCGACGTGGAGAAGAAGGTCGCCAAGTACGATGGCGAGAAGGCCGACATCATGAAGAAGGCCACCACCTTCGAGGAGGCCAAGGCCGATGCCCAGAAGCACGGCGCGCCCTTCGGGCTGGCGGTGATCTACCTGCAGATCGGCATCCTGCTCTCCTCCATCGCCGCCCTGCTGAAGCAGAAGCCGGTCTACTGGGCGGGTCTCGCGGTGGGCCTCGTCGGCGTCGTCTACTTCGCCAACGGGTTCTTCCTGTTCTTCGCCGTCTGATGTGGGCCCTCACCGTCGCGGCGGTCATCGAGCGTGAGGGCCGCTTCCTCGTCGTGGAGGAACCCGACAAGGTGACGGGCCTGCCCGTGATCAACCAGCCCGCGGGGCACGTGGAGCCGGGCGAATCGCTGCTCGACGCCGTGCGCCGCGAGGTGCGCGAGGAGACGGGCCTGGCCTTCACGCCCGAGGCCATCGTGGGCCTCTACCCCCTGAAGGCCGCCAACGGGAAGGACTACTTCCGCGTGTGCTTCACGGGCACCGTGCCCGAAGGCGCCGTGGCCGCGCCCGAGGATGCCGACATCCTCCGCTGCCGCTGGCTCAGCCGCACCGAGCTGGGTGCGGCCGCGCTCCGCTCGGGCTGGGTGCTGCGCTGCCTGGACGATGCCCTGGCGGGGCGGCGCTTCCCGCTGGACCTGGTGACCGACATCCGGGTCGAGCGGTAGGGGCTATTTCTTCCGGAACCACACCGCCGCGATCACGGAGGTGAAGAGGCCCGTCATCACGGTGCCGAAGACGCCGGCCATGGCGCTGGCGCGGGGCGTCTGCATGGGGGCCTGGGCCTTCACGACGGCCTCGATCTGCTCGGGGCTCAGGCCCTGCGCCGCCATCAGCTGCCTGCTGGCCGCCACCGCCTCCTGGAGGTGGTTCGGGAACACCACCGTGGTGAACAGGATGCTCGTGGCGTAGATGATCAGCGAGCCGAGCAGGGAGATGCTCACGCCCGCCCAGACCTGGCGGCCGTAGCCACCATCAGCTGCGGTCGCGCGGAGGGCCCAGATCAGCAGGGCCACTTGGTAGGCGACCACCACCAGGATGAACCGGAGGAGGTACAGCGGGGGCTGCCGGTGCCACCCCAGCAGGTTGAAGATGCAGGTCCAGGCGGCCACGCCGAGGCCGAGGAGGACGCCGTAGCGCAGGGTGGGGTGCATGGGGGCTCCGGGCGCGGGTCAGAAGATGTAGCTGCCGCCGTTGACGGGCAGGGTGGCACCGGTGACGAAGCCGGTCTGGACGAGGCCGGCCACGGCTTCGGCCACGTCCTCGGCGAGGCCGTTGCGGCGCAGGGGGGTGTGGGCGGCGGCGGCGTCCTTGTGCTTGTCGGGCAGGCCGGCCGTGGCGTCCGTCAGGGTGAGGCCCGGGGCCACGGCGTTCACGCGGATGCCCATGGGGCCCAGCTCGCAGGCCAGGGCCCGCACGAAGCCCTCGAGCCCGGCCTTGGCGGCGCTGTGGGCGCAGAAACCCCAGCCCGGATTCCGCGCGAGGCCGCTGGTGATGGCCACGATGGACCCGCCCCGGCCATCCAGCTTCTGGCGCTCCAGCATCTGCGGCACCACCGCCTGGCAGCCGTGGAAGGCCGCGCCCAGCTCGCCCAGGAGCTTGGCCTGGAAGGCCTCCCAGGGATAGGCCTGGAAGGCGGCCATGGGGAAGCTGATGGACGCGTTCAGCACGAGGATGCCGATGGGGCCCAGCTCGGCCTTCACGGTGGCCGCCATGGCCTCCACCTGGGCCCGGTCCCGGGCATCCGCCTTCACGGCCTGGGCCGTTCCGCCCGCAGCCCGGATGGCCTGCACGACGGCCTGCGCCGCGGCTTCAGAGCCGAAGTAGTTCACGGCCACGGCCGCGCCCCGGGCGGCCAGGGAGGCGGCCACGGCCGCGCCGATGCCGCGGCTGGCCCCGGTGACGAGGGCGACCTGTCCCTTGAGTGGCATGGATCCTCCTGGATGAGCGGTGCTGATCCGTCGAGGTTAGCCCATCAGTTCGGCGATGCCCATGCCGCCGGTGGCCCCGGCCTCGCCCGTGAGGGCCCGGCGCAGGTAGCCCGCCTGGCCCAGGTGGAAGGCCAGGTGCGTGGACAGGTGCAGCAGGAAGCGCCCGGTGGGCGGCTGGTGGCCCAGAAGCACCTGGGGGTAGGGCAGGACCGGGGTTTCGGCCGTCAGGGCCTCCAGGCCTGCCTCGATCTCGGTGGCCGCGGCTTCCAGCAGGGCGGCCACCTCCGCGCGGGTGCCCTCCCGCCGGGCGAACTCCGCGTCCCGCTGGCGCTGGTAGCCCGTGCCGCCCAGCACGGTCCCCACGAAATGGCGCAGGTTGCCCGCCACGTGCAGGGCCAGGTTGCCCGCGCTATTGGTGATGCCCGGCATCGTCCGCCAGAGCGTGGCGTCATCGGGGAAGGCCTCGATCTCGCGGATGAAGCAGCGGAGGTCGCGGCGCAGGAGGATGAGAAGGTCGGCGGCGAGGGGCGTCATGGCGACCATCCTAACCCTGGCAGCGGCAGTGGCCTCCTAAAGAAAGAACGAAACGCTGCTCAGGTCTTCAAAAGAAAAAGCTGAACACCGATGAACACCGAGAACGGCATGATGAACACCGATAAAACCTGCCATGTGGTGGTCCGTTCCAGCCCGGGTGGGTTCGTAAATCAGATACCTGATTCTCGGCCAGGAAGGAAATGAACCGCGAATGGCGCGAATCGCTCTTCGAGCGCGCGAATGGCGAACGGCCATGCTTCCGCCTCCGCCCTCGGGGCGGATTCGCCGACTCTTGAAGGGCGGCGGCACCGCCCCGTGAGCGGCCAGCCGCACCTCGCGCGGCTGGGGGCCGAAGGCCCAGGCGGCTTATCCCCGCCGCATTCGCGTCCATTCGCGTCATTCGCGGTTTCAGTTTTGATCTGAAACCTGGCTGAGGCAGGCCAATAAGCGGGATCCGAAGTTCATAGCAGGAAATCCTCAGGTTGCCCGCGGCTTGGACCCGCCGAATGCAGCCCATGCTGGGAACGAAAGATCCCATCTTTATCGGTGTTCATCGGTGTTCCATCTTTCCTTCACGAGTGTGGGATCCTGGCGTCATGGACCTTCAAGCGCTCCTCGACGATCTGGCCCGCGAAGCCGCGCCCTTGGCGGCGCAGGGGAAGGTGGCGGACTACATCCCGGCCCTGGCGGCGGTGGATCCGGCCCGCTTCGGCGTCGCCCTGGCCACGGTGGACGGGCAGCTCCTGGGCAGCGGGGACTGGCGGGTGCCCTTCTCCATCCAGAGCGTATCCAAGGCCTTCTCCCTGGCCCTGGTGCTCGCCCGGGACGGCGAGACCCTCTGGAAGCGCGTCGGGCGCGAGCCCTCGGGCAACCCCTTCAATTCGCTGGTGCAGCTGGAGTACGAGAAGGGCATCCCGCGCAACCCCTTCATCAACGCCGGGGCGCTCATCCTCATCGACCGGCTGCTCTCGCTCACGGGCGATTCCCTGGGCACCCTGCGGGACTTCCTCCGCGCGGAGAGTGGCAACCCGGCCCTGGACCTCGATGCCGAGGTCGCGGCCTCCGAAGCCGGCCACGGCCACCGCAACGCCGCGCTCGCCCACTTCATGGCCAGCTGCGGCAACCTGGAGAACCCGGTGGAGCGGGTGCTGGACCACTACTTCCGCCAGTGCGCCCTCACCATGAGCTGCGCCGATCTGGCCAAGGCGGGGCTCTTCCTGGCCAACCACGGCCTGCGGGCCGACGGCTCCCGCCTGCTCAGCCGCAGCGAGGCCAAGCGCATCAACTCGATCATGCTCACCTGCGGCACCTACGACGCCGCCGGCGACTTCGCCTACCGCGTGGGCCTGCCGGGCAAGAGCGGCGTGGGCGGCGGCATCCTGGCCGTGCTGCCCGGGCGCGGCGTGCTCTGCGCGTGGAGCCCCGCCCTGGATGTCCACGGCAACAGCGTGGCCGGCGTCGAGGCGCTGGATCGCTTCACCACGCGGACTGGTTGGTCGGTCTTCTGAGGTCCTAGAGGATCGTCAGCTTGGCCAGGGCGGCGCCCTGCAGGTGGGTGGTGTGGCCGTGGCTCGTCCGGGTGGTGTGGATGTAGAGGGCGAAGATGTATTCGCCGGACAGCCAGACCGCGGCCGGGTTGCTGATGTAGGGGACGATCCGGATGTCGTAGATGCCGCCGCTCTGGTTGAGGAACTCCGTCACCGTGACCAGGGCCCCGCCCGGGCGCACGTTGAAGCCGTCGACCAGGGTCCACCCGGCGGGCAGGGTGGCCGCGCTGTTCTGGTCGCCCACGTTGGTGCCGAGGTCGTCTACCGGCACGCCGTTCTCGGTGACCAGGACGCTGATCATGGCCGAGGCCATCACGTTGGCGCCGGAACCGCCGGCCGTGGCGTTGCTCCGGTTGATCTGCATCTGGACGAGCAGCTCTTTCGTGGTCGTGGACATGGGTCACCTCGGAAGGATGGGTGTCCGAAGCATGATCCAATTTCGACAAAAAAAACAATATTTGCCTATATTTTACAATTTTATTCAAAACGCGGCATGCCCCCGAGGGGCGTTCCGGGCGGCCTCCACCCTCTGCCTGCGCTTCAAGATGCAGGTTCCGGGGGCCGGGGCTCTGCGGCTGCCTGCGGTGCGCGCAGCAGCCAGGCGGCCCAGGCCGTGAACAGCGTCACTCCGCCGAAGATCAGGGCCAGGCGCGTCCAGGGCAGGCCCACGGCCAGCCGCTCGCCCACCCGCAGCCAGGCCATGCCCAGCCAGGCCAGGCAGCCGCCCCAGAGCACGGCGCCGAGACTGGTCTGCAGCACGCGCTTCGAGATGAACAGCAGCACGAGCAGAACCATCGTCAGCGGCACCACCAGCAGGAAGGCCAGGCCCAGGCGCAGGGACAGGGCCCCCAGCATCACCAGGGCGATGAAGGCGGGCAGGCGGCGCAGCACGAACATGGCATTCCTCGGCAAGGCTCCAAGGTAGCCGATCGCCGGGCGGTGGCGTCAGGGGGTCTCCGGAACCTGGAAGGACCAGGCCACGAAGCGGCTCTGCTTCTGGCCCTGGGCCATGGCCACGGTGCGGATGTCCCGGGCTCCGACCTGGCGCAGCAGGCGGTGCAGGTTGGGCAGGGTGGCCGAGCTGGACACCAGGGTGGTGAACCAGCGCACCTGCCCACCCAGCGCCACGCTCTCGCCGATCATGCGGCGGATGAAGCCCGCCTCGCCGCCCTCGCACCACAGCTCCGCGCCCTGGCCGCCGAAGTTCCGCGCCGCGCCCGCCGCGCCACGGCCCAGCTTGCGCCACTTGGCCTGGGAGGCCTCGCGCACCGCGTGCGCGGAACCGTGGAAGGGCGGATTGCACAACGTCAGGTCGAAGCGCTCCCCAGGCTGGACCACGCCCTCGAAGATCGCGTTCCGGTCCCGCTGGCGACGCAGCTCGATGGTCCGCTCCAGGCCCGGATTCGCCGCCAGGATGCGCGCCGCCGAGGCCAGGGCCGTCTCGTCCAGCTCGGAGCCCACGAAGGACCAGCCGTACTCCCGGTGGCCGATGAGCGGGTAGATGGCGTTGGCGCCGACGCCCACGTCCAGCGCACGCACGACCGCGCCCCGGGGGATCGCGCCGCCGCTCGTGCTGGCCAGCAGGTCCGCCAGGTGGTGCAGGTAGTCCGCCCGCCCGGGGATGGGCGGGCAGAGGTAGCCGGGCGGGATGTCCCAGCCCCGGATGCCGTAGGCCTCCGCCAGCAGGGCCCGGTTGAGCGCCACCACTGCCGCCGGATCCGCGAAGTCGATGGAGGCCCCGCCGTGCTTCGCCCGCTGCACGAAGGGCCCCAGCTCCGGACTGGCCGCCACCAGCCGCGCGAAGTCGTAGCCCCCCGCGTTCCGGTTGCGCGGGTGCAGGCCTGGCTTGGCGGGCGGCGGACCTCCGGCGGATGTCGTCATGTCCTCAGTGTCCGATGAATGATGGCTGCGAGGCCAGGATGGAGAATGCCGAACAGAGGAACTGCGGAACTGCTTGACACCGATGAACACCGATCACTGCTGATGAACACCGATAAAGCCAGCGCCTTGCTGATGCGTCCTTGGCTGGTCCGAGGTTGGAAACGAAGAGCACCTGCCCGGATGATGTTGGGGCGCTGGCCGCGCAGGCCCGCCGTAGGCGACTTCCAGCTTTGCCGGAAGTGATCCAGGGGGCGCCTGGACCGCGTCCTTAGAAGCGCGCCTCAGGCGCTCCCTGGATGCAGCCCGTGCTGGGGGAATGGACGCTCCCATCCTGATCGGTGTTCATCATGCTTTGATCGGTGTTCATCGGCGTTCCAGCTTTTCTTCGACGGGCAGCCTCAGAGCCCTGCAAGGAGTTCCTCCGTGCTCTGCACCTGGGCGAAGGTGCCGTGCAGGGCGGCGAGGAAGGCGGCCTGCACCTGGGCGGCGGGTGTCGTGGCGCCGTTCCGCCCGAGGTCCCGGGTGGCGCAGGCATCCCCGGCCAGGTGGCAGGTGAAGCCCAGGTCGAAGGCCGCCCGCACCGTGGTGTCGATGCACATGTGGGTCATCATGCCCGCCACCACCAGCTCCGTAGCGCCAAGGCCACGCAGGTGCTCCAGCAGGGGCGTCTCCCGGAAGCTGTTGGGGAAGTGCTTCTGGAACACCGGCTCGCCCGGGAGCGGCGCCACGCCCGGGTGGATCTCCGCGCCCGGCGTGCCCGGCAGGAAGAAGGTGGCGCCGGGCCGCAGGGCGAGGTGCTGGATGTGGATCACGGGCAGGCGCTGCGCCCGGAAGGCCGTCAGCAGCCCGCCGGCCTGGAGGCCCGCCTCGGGACTGCCCACCAGCGCCATGGCCCCGCCGGGGAAGTAGTCGTTCTGGATGTCGATGAGCAGCAGGGCCCGGGTCATGGGTGGCTCCTTTGCGAAATCATTGGCGAGTCAAGCCTGCCCGCTGGCCTCGCCCTGGTGGCGCTCCAGGTCCCGGGCCCGCCGCGTGGCGAGGAGCCAGAAGCCGCCGGCGGCCAGGACCGTCAGGCAGGCCACCGTGGTGGCCAGGTTGCGGCCCTGCCAGCGGTCGTTCCACCAGCCCATGAACTCCGTGGCCAGCACGTTCACCTTGCCGCCGTAGAGCTCCAGGTCGCGCAGGTACTTCTTCGTGTTCATGGGCTCGTAGCCCAGGGGGTTCGTAGCCTGGGGCGCGGTGGCCAGATAGATGGCCAGGGCCGCGCCCAGACCCGCCGCCAGCAGCAGGGCCGTGAGCTGGCGGATGCGGGCCAGGCGGGCGGGGAGGCTGTCGCCGAGCCGCGCCACGAAGCCGTGGTGCAGGTGTGCCTGCACCGCGGCGTCCCGCTGCGCGAGGCCCTGGCGGATGCGCGTTCGCTCCTCCTCCGCGAGGGTCAGGCCGCGCTGCTCCAGCTCCGCCAGGGCGGCCTCCACGGCCTCGGTGCGATACCCCTCGAAGTGCGCGAGAACCTGCCGCAGCTCGACCTCGGAGAGGGTGGGGATCCGGGCCTGGAACGTGTCCGTCATGCGGGGCTCAGCCTTCGCCCAGCAGGGCCGCCAGCCGGTCGGTGAAGGCGTCGTCCTGGGGTGCGGCTGGACTCATGGCTGCGTCTCCTGGGTGGAAGGGTACCCGCTCCGGCGCCGGTCTGCGCCAGATCAGGCGACGGCGCGGCGCCTGTGACCGGGCTCCGCAAGGAGGTCGGGAAAGGTGCCAAATGGGTATTCTATTTCGAATCCGCCGCTCGGCACCCCCCGCTCACCGAGGCCATCCCATGCCACGCCCCCTCCTGCGTCCCCTTCTGTCCGGCCTGCTCCTGGCGGTGCTGGGCTGCACCCCGCATGGGGACTGCGGCTGCACGCCGCCGCCCTCCGGCACCGCGCAGGGCCGCCTGGTGGACGCGCAGGGCCAGCCCGTGGCGGGGGCCGAAGTGTGCGTGGTCACCATGACCGGCAGCGACCCCGTCCACCAGGGCCTCTATGTCGAGGCGAAGGGCAGCTCCCGCGCCGACGGCACCTTCGACCTTCCGGCCGTCGTGGGCCGCCACCGGATCCTGGTCCGCGCCCGGGTGGGCGGCACCGTCTTCCTGCCCCGCCTGGGTCCCGAGTTCGAGCTGAAGGCTGCGGGCACCCTGGTGGCGGGCCCGGATCTGGACCTCACGGCCGCAGTGCCCGCCACCCTGACCGTGGCCATCACCCCCGTTCATGGCGCCCAGCAGGAGGACGCCCTGCTGCTGGAACAGCGCCTGCAGGCGGACGGGATCGAGTTCACGCTGCCCATCGCCAGCCTCAAGCCGGCCATCGTCGCGGGCATCGAGTCCGTGGTTTTTGCCAGCCAGCCGCCGGGCACCTACGCCCTGTCCCTCTGGCGCAGCGAGACCACCGGCACCCACGCCAACGTGGGCTCGGCCAAGGCCACCCTCACCCTGGCGGAAGGCGCTGCCCTGGACCTGCCCCTGCCGGTGCAGTGACAGGCCAGACCCTAGTGCATGGGGATCTTCCCCGGCTCCCGGCGCAGGGGGACGATGGGTGCCGGAGCTTCTTCGTAGGTGGGCGCACCCGCCAGGCTCAGGCGGGGGCCCCGCAGCTCCGGCAGCGGGCCCGCGCCCAGCAGCCAGGCATTCGCCCGGATCGTCAGGCGCGGGTACACGGCCGGCGGATAGGCCTGCTTGCGCAGCTCCACCCGGTACTCGCCCGGCGGCAGGCCCCCGGCCTGGCACTGGCCCTGGGCGTTGGTGGTCGCCGCCCAGGTCCGGCCGTCCGGTCCCTTCAGCAGGATCCGCACGCCCGGCACCGGTGCGCCGCGCTGGTCGCGCACGTCGGCCCTCAGCCCGCCCTCGGTGCTGGAGATCACCGGCCGGACGGGCAGGGGCGCCGGCGCGGACTGGAGCAGGAGGCAGAAGGACAGAAGGGCAGCGGGCATGGATCACCTGACTCTGAGAGTCCGCGAAGCCAGCGGGTGTGACGGGACGACTCCAGATCAGCGGCCGGTGAAGGCGGATCGCAGCGCCCGGCCCACCCAGGCCAGGATCGCCCCCAGGCCCCTCCGGCGCCGCTCCTCGCGCCGCCGCTCGACGGGGTGCGGCAGGTCCTGCTGGCGGCGCTCCGCCTTCCGCTGCTCCTCCCGGTGGATGAAGTACAACAGGCAGGCGAAGAAGGCGACCACCACCAGCAGGAGACCGTCGTTGATGCTCATGCGGGCCTCCGTTCCTTGATCTGCCGGGCGTGGATCTCCAGGTGCAGCCGGTCCATGCGCAGCGCCTGGGACAGGGTGATGGGGCCGCAGACCGGATGCGAGAAGACGGCCCGCCCGGCCCCGCCCGGCGGCAGGCCCTCGGCGTAGGCGCGCAGCCACCGGTGCGTCGCGTCCCAGCGGTCGCGCAGTTCGGCCAGGGGCACCGTCCCCGTGGGCAGCATGCGCCGCGAGGGCACCTTCACCGGGATGCCGAGGCGCAGGACGAGCAGCACCAGGGGGTAGGTGCAGCGCTGCCGCAGGCTGCGGGGGCGGTCCACCAGGGCGGCCGGATCCGGCAGTCCCTGCAGGATCACCTGCTCCGCCACCACGAGATGCTCGACGATCTCCAGGATGGACCAGGCGCCGGGCGCGGGCCGGGCCTGCAGGGTCCCGGGGTCGAGGGTCTCCAGCGAAGCCAGCAGGGCCCGGCGCCGGTCGTCCAGCGCCTGGAGGAGGGCCGGGGCGTCGCCCTTCACAGGCCGCGCACCGCGGCGACGAGCTGGTCCAGGGTCGCCTCGGGCAGGGCGCTGGCGGGGGTCATGGGCGCTCCTCATGGTTGTGCGGACAGGCTTGGGGGACCTCCACCCTACCAGCACTGGGCCAGGACGGCCGTGGCGCGGGGCTCAGCGCCGGGAACTGGCGACCCGGGCCTCGCAGAGCGTCTTGAGCAGGGACAGCGCCCTGGGCCAGACCCCGGTCATGTACTCCTCGAAGGTCTCGGCCATGTCCATGTCCACCGTCAGCTCCGTGGCCGGGCCGGCCTCGGTGAAGGTGTAGTTCTCGAAGCAGGGGGTCCAGCTGCGGACGGCCTCGCTCTCCGTGTCCTCCACCCCCTCCTTGATCTCGCCCAGGTGCCGGATCGAGAGGAACTCATGGGGCCGCGATTCGGCGATCTCCGAGACCATGCCGTTGCCGCCGGGCGCCAGGAAGCGCATGCGCTGGCCCTTGGCCCAGGTGCCTTCGAAGTACGACCCTTCCATGAAGGCGGCGGTCCAGATGCGGTAGGTGACCGGTCCGAGCATCGTCTCCCAGACCTGGTCGCGGGGAGCCTGGATGAGCGTGGTGAACTGCAGCCTCTTCATGGGTTCTCCTGGCGCGGGTCGATGCCCCACAGTGACAGAAGGGCGGCCTGGAAGGGCAGCCGGATGCAGGGCCGCGCCGCCCTAGCAATGGCCGCGGGCCTTGGCCTGGGCGGCCTCGGCCACGAGCTGCTCGAGGACCTCCAGATCGATCTCGCGGAGGTTCCGCAGGTACAGGCAGCCCTTGCCAGCCTTGTGCCGCCCGAGCTTCGGCATCAGGGTTTCATGGCTGGGCGCGGCGTTCAGGCCGTACACGCTGATGTCCCCCTTCCGGGACGAGAAGCCCACCAGGCACATGTCCCCCTCGCGGCCGCTCTCGTACCGGTAGTGGTGGCTGCCGAAGCCCACGATGGCCGTGCCCCACATCCGGGCGGGCTGCCCGGTCGCCCGGGCCATCAGCCCGGCGAGGGTCTCACAATCCTGGCGCCGGTCCTCGTCCGCAATGGCCTCGAGGTAGTGCTCGACGCTGGCTTCCGTGGGCCTGGTCTTATTTTCCGCCATGGCTGAACCCTTTCAGAAGGGGACGGGGCCGGACCGGTGGGTCAGGGCCTGGGGGTTGGCATGGTGCCCTGCTGCGCAGCGGCCAGCGTCTCCCGGAACGCCGGGGTATCCAGATGGGAGAGGGCCCGGTCCACGATCTCCCGGGCCTCGTCGCCGCGCTTGTTGGCGATGAGCAGGGCGACCAGGGTTGCAACCTCATTCGTATAGGTGGACATGGCGAATTCGCGATGGCGGGGGCCGAACTGCGGATCCTTGGCCATCTCCAGATTGACTTTGAGGAGGTAGGTCGCCCGCTCCAGGTCCATGAAGGGTTTCAGGTAGGGATTGCAGCTGGTGTAGTGGCGGCCTTCGATGAGCGCGGGCTGGGCGATCAGGTAGACCTCTTTCGCAAGCTTCGGATTCTGCTTCTCGATGGCAAGGAAGAGCGCGGCCGTGTCCTTCGAGTCGCCCAGGTACTGGTTGATGGACGACACGTCATGGAACAGCTGGTGATCGCCCGTCCCGGCGAGCAGACGGGAGGTGTCCCGGTCCCTGATCGTCTTGAGGGCGTCGAGCGCCCTGGGGTAGGCCCTGCCGAGCTCGATCCACTCGGACAGCGCGTAGGAAAGGCGGACGCCATACATGGCCCGGTCATGCTTCAGCGCGTTCTCGTGGAACCAGAGGTGCTTCTGGAGGGCGACCTCGTAATTCCCGGCTTTGAAGTCGCTGCGGATCTCATTGAAAATCCGGTCCACGTCCGGCTCGCGCGGGGGAGTCCAGCCCTCCTGGGCCCAGGACACGACCGCGATCGGGATCAGGAGCGAGGGGAGCATGGATCCTCCGGTGTTGTGCGGATGCTCAGGCGCCGAGGTACGGACCGGGGCCGACCTCAAGGGCCAGCCGATCCAGGTTCTGCTCATTGGCCGTCTCGAGGAACTGGCGCATGTTCTCGGCAAATTCGCGGTTTTCAAAGACTCCGATCCAGGACACGAGGGTTCCGGCCGCACTGGGTTCCAGCGCAATGGAAAGCTCAAAGTGCGGCAGGTTGACGTGTCGGATCCGAACCATCGAATGGGGGACGATCTCCAGGAACTCGGACTGGTTCGGATAGTCGGTCCCGTCCGGCCCATGCATGGTGAACAGCCAGGATCCGCCCTCCCGGAACTCGAAGGTCTGGAACGTGTTCGTGAACCCCGCCGGACCCCACCAGCGGGCCAGACGCGCCGGATCCTGGATGGCGGCAAACACGGCTTCAGGGGCGGCTGGAAGGTCCCGGGAGTGGCGGAAGAGGGACATGGAAGCCTCCGTGGGTGGGTTCTCGGGCTTGGAGGGCGGGGCCTAGCGGAGAAGGCCGACCGGCCCCGTCTACGCCGGGGCGCTGGGCCATGTTAGTCCGGGGCAAGTCTGAAGCCAATCCAGGCCATCGGGAAATAGGCGAGGACAAGATCGACGGCCATGAACCAGGCGGGCGCTGGGATGGCTCCGACCGGGGTCGACGCTAGCGGAAGAAGCTGATCGGCTGTTTCGGCATGCGGCGCCGTGAGGCCAGCACCGCCAGGGAGGCGTTCAGGATGAAAACGTAGGCTACGAAAGTGGTGCTTTCAAAGGTGTGGGCTTGAATCGACAGAAGGCTCAATCCGAAGCCCAATGCGCTGACAGCATAGGCAATCCAACTCTCGGAGTGGGGATGGCGATACGACTTGATGAGGGTCGGTATGCTCGCCAGCACATCGGCCACCAGCGAAAGCAGCAAAGCCAGATTGGGTTTGCTGGTCATGGCCCAGAGGATGATGCCGATGATGGCCGCTGCCATCAGGTAGTAGTCGCGGGGCTCGCTTTTCCAATAGGCCTTCTTGTTGAAGAAGGATGCAGCGAAGATAAGCAGCGGCATAAAGCCGGCGGCGAACGATGCCCACGATATGCCCTGGACGCCTTGCGCCCTTTGGGCCGCAAAGATGACCAAGGGGAAGATGCCCCAGAGCAGCCATGTGATGCGGTTGGGCTGTGCCCTGCCGAGGAGGGTTTCGTACAAGTAATAGAAGCCGCCGAGCGAGCCGAGAATGGCACCAGCAATCGCGCAATGGTCGGGAAGCATGGACCGGCCTGACGGATGGGGCTGACTGGGCCCACCCGCACCGGGAAGACGCGCGAAGCCCAGACAGGGGGAAGTTGAGAGAGAGCGGAAGGCAAGGCCGGTGGAGTCTGAGTTGAGCGCAGGGTTAGGCCTGTGTGGAGGTGTATTGAAAAGCCTTGGTCATCAGGAAATTCTTGGGAGCTTATTGCTTTTAATGATTGCGTAACCAATTGTTCCGTATACCGAGCCTTTTTTGGCCCCCTGCCAGTAAACAGCAATTTGTATGGTGTAGTCGAATCGATCGCCGCTTTCCGTGCCGATTATCCATGACTCGAACGAACCAAGGTCGTTCTCTTGCTTCTCAATGATTGTTGCCTGATAGACCAAGTTCATTCGGTTACTTGGATATTTATGATCGTGAAATTTCTTGATGAATTGGTAGGCATCCTCCTTGTGGGCAGCCAGAGTTTGCACTCTCCCACGCGGTGCGAGCCAGGGTGGCTGACATGCCAATAGCAGCAATAGAAGGATCGAACCTATGATTTTCATCATTGCACCTATGATTGCTCTGGAGTGGGCCTAGGAGCCTAACGAATGAAGCTCACCGGCACCGCCTGCGCCGAAGCGCTGAGCGGAGACGGGAAAGCGGGAAGTTGAGAGAGAGCGGAAGGCAATGCAGGCGGGGTCCGAGTTGAGCGGGAGGTTAGGCCTCTGCTATTGCGGCGATTGAGATTTTGAGACCAGGAATTTTCACTGGCAACTTTGCCCCCTGACGAGCAGGTGGGTTGGAGGGGAACCAACGAAGCCATTCTTCATTCATACCTGGGAAGTCTTCCTCGTCTGCGAGGACCACGGTAGCGCTTACGATTTTGTCCAGTGAGCTGCCGGCTTCTTCAAGGATTTCAGCGATGTTGGTTAGGCACTGGGACGTTTGCTCCTGGATAGTTGCGCCCTGGATTTGGCCAGTGACCGGATCAATAGGAGCGGTGCCCGAAACAAAAATCAGCCCTGCCGCCTTCACAGCCTGGCTGTAGGTCGCTGGAGGCCTAGCTGCTTTTGGGGTGAAGACAATTTGACGAGGCATGTCAGCTCCTACGGATGAATCACAAGGAAACTGGACCAATCTTGGGAAGAGGCCTAACGAATGAAGCTAAGCGGCCACGCCTGCACCGAGGCGATGAGCGGAGCCGAGATAGCAAAATGCTGAGAGAGAGCGGAAGGCAGAGCAGGCGGGGTCCGACTTGAGCGGAGGGTTAGGCGTTTCGGAACTGTCGATCAGGGCTGGAAGGGGGCATTACTAGCGCATTCATGAGTGAATGATCTTTCGGAAGTCGATGAGGGCATAGGCAATCATGAAGGCGGAAATCACGAAGACCGAGATCAATTCGAACCAAAACCACAAAGGACGATCTTCCTTAGAAGTCCAGCCGTATATGTTGTCCCAGACCCGCCCAAGTTTCAGCCAGTAGACACCGACACAGAGCACGACTGCGCCAGCGAACAGGCTAGCCAGGGCCTTCATTGTCGGGATGCTCATGAAACGCCTAACGAATGAAGCTCACCGGCCCCGCCTGCACCGAGACGCTGAACGAAGCCGAGGAAGCGAGAAGCTGAGAGAGAAGGGAAGACAATGCAGGCGGGGCCCGAGTGCAGCACAGGGTTAGGCCGATGGTTTGCCTATTAACCCTGCTTGAAAAGGTCAACATGAGAGTCTAGAGCCCCTTGAAGGCCCCAATACGAAGCGATCAATGGTGTACAGAATGAAGATAAGTAATGAATCCAGCGTAGGACGGGAGATCCTGGGGAGTAGTGTTCAATCAAATAAACGGGAGCCCCAAACAGAAGGCTTACCACAAACCCTGAGACAACTGTTCGCCATAGAAACGACCACCAAATTGTCGCTATAAAGCGTGGATGGAATCGCTTTTGCGGGAAGAGCTCAGCCATGGGTGTTCCCTTTGGGTAGAGGCCTAACGAAGGAAGCTAAGCGGCCACGCCTGCACCGAGACGATGAGCGGAACCGAGATAGCGAAATGCTGAGAGAGAGCGGAAGGCAATGCAGGCGGGGTCCGACTTGAGCGGAGGGTTAGGCAAGCCATGAATCAATGCTTGAGGTTTATTGGACGGAACAACACAATGACAGCTTTGGATCGCCAACCACGGGTTAGATAACTAGTGCCAACTTGGACTGCTTGGCCATTTGTACTGGCAATGTTCCAGTCTTGGCTGCCCCCGGCAGAAATCGAGTAATCGATCATTTTCGGAGTATTGGGTATCTGGAATGACATCTTTGTCCTAATGTCGAGCCGGAATTTCGGTGATGAGAACGACACGCTGCATTTCTCGAGTGATTCGAGCCATCCGTGTACTTCGCTGAGGTCTTCGAGTTCAGAGGAAGGCAAAGCATTCAAGCCGTCTTCGGACTTCGCTGAAACAGGAAGTCGTTCTGATTTGATTACGAAGTATTCGAATGCAAGCTGATCTGCCCAGGCCGATGAAGAGGCCATGAGTATGAGCGCAAGGAGGACTGAACGAGGTGATCTGCTCATTGGTTGCCTAACGAATGAAGCTAAGCGGCCACGCCTGCGCCGAGGCGATGAACGAAGCCGAGGTAGCAAAAGGTTGAGAGAGAGCGGAAGGCAATGCAGGCGGGGTCCGACTTGAGCGGAGGGTTAGGCCGATCACAGAGGAGTAGCGGTAGATGAAAGCCTAGTGAAAGAGGAGACACGACAGAAAATTATTGCCACGACCAGCACTGGTGCCAAACCAATGAACATGACACCGACCGATAACGGCGTGATGAGTGCAATCCAGACCAGTACGGATCCAATCACGGTGCTCAGTGAGCGGCGAAAATGGCGCCCTGAGATTCCAAAATGCACGATGGGGCCGACCACTAGACCAATGACCATTGCCACAGGACACAGAACCGTAAGGACAAACGGATTCGTCAGTGGCTCCAGAAATGGCCCTTTTCGAGCAGCGTCAGTTGCGGGCAGTGAGAACCAGACCATCACGACGAAGAAAACAGCTGCAACGAAACTGAAGCCCACGGCGAAAAACATCGTGGCTGGAAGTGGGAGAGGGTTCTCGTCTGGATGGCGCATGAGGCCTAACGAATGAAGCTAAGCGGCCACGCCTGCACCGAGGCGCTGAGCGGAGCCGAGATAGCGGAATGCTGAGAGAGAGCAGAAGGCAATGCAGGCGGGGTCCGACTTGAGCGGAGGGTTAGGCAGCGGCGAAGACTCATGGTTCCGGGATTGCCGGGATTGAATTTCTAAACCAAATAAGGGCCTTAGCGAATGTGTACGGTTTCTCACTGATTACAATTTGTTGGAATTCGCCTTTGGTCCTCAGAATCGATTCGGAGGTAAGTTTATGGCTTGCCAGATCGCGGTTTAAATGAAAGTAAGCTACCGCTTCCTTCCCATCCTTATCGTATTGAATTTCAAAGATGTATTCCAAGTCAGCAGATCTGAAAAGACTAATCCCGACGTGATCACATGAACTCACTTCAGACAAGGTCATTCTGAAAGCCCTAGCCCAGATTTGTAAGTCAGGGGTTATAGGCTCGGGAGGCGTAATTCCATGGAGGGAAAGGCAACAAAATAGGAATGAAAATGCAATACATCTAGGTGTTCGCATCCATCCGTCCTTTCATGTGCGATAGTGCGCTGCCTAACGAACAAGGCTAACCGGACCGCCTGCGCCTGGGCGCGGAACGGAGCCGGGAAAGCCAGAGGATGAGAGAGAGCGGAGGACATGGCAGGCGGGGTCCGAGTTGAGCCGAGGGTTAGGGCGATGTTGGATAGAATTCGCCATCATCTCCTCGGACCCTGGCTCGAATGGGGCGGTGGAAACGAGGATAAGGGCAGGGAGATGAAGTCGCATCGAGAGCCCTTACGAGAGAAGTTCAGGGGACTAGATGGACGGTGAAATCCACATGGAGATCATTGTTCATCCAGGGGTCAAGGGCCATGGCCCTAACGGTGATTTCTCGCGGACCATCAAGGATAGCTGGGGCAGTGTAAGAAAAGGCCCAATGGGTGCCATCCAATTCGGAAATGAGGACTGTCCCTAATGGGCTGGAAGTCACTTGGGCCGGAATGAGTTCAAACCACTGCTGAAGGTCTAGGGGGCGAGGATTCAAAGTTACGACAAATTTGGCATTTTCTCCGGGGTGCAGTGTGGCAATGTTTGGAGTGCCACCGTTTTCAACGGCCAGTGCCTCATACAGCATTGGCGTTGTCTTTTGCTCGACATGAATGGGTATGTTCTGGCTACGCTCCCACAGGTGACTGATGGGGCTTTTCACCTCGATGCTGAATTGGACGGTAAGGCCCCCCGTTGGCACCTGGGAGGGCGGAACGTACCAGCCATAGATCGGTAGGAAGTCGCCGCCGAGGTCCACGGGCTTTCGTTCGATGTCTAGAAGAGTGCCAGGTCCTTCCAGGTGCCAACGGACACCTTCCGACCCCGAAGGGCTCACGCTGAATGCGATAGGAGTCCCATAGGATCCTTCAGTTGTTGATGTTCCGCCATCCCATCTAAATGAAAGGGTGTTCTCCCCAGAAGGACTCTGAGGGGCGGCATCGCCTGGTGGGAGGCAGGCGAGGAGAATGGGCAACATAATTACTGGAGAAACCCACATTAGCCTTCGTGATACCTTCATGGCTTCACCGTTACGCCGGGGTTAGGCGCATCTGTCATAACCCCTTGAGGCCCTTGATTAAACCAGGGATTGCGAACCACAATCCAAAACAGGAACCCATGGTGGTAATGAGAATGAAAAGGATGAATTTGTATGGATCTTCCTTTCGTCTGATTGGATCGCCAATTCGAGATACGAAAATTCCAGAGCGCATCGAGGTAAAACTGAATGCCAATCCAAATACGGCGAAGACGGCCATCAACGCTTCGTGGATATGGTTCATGTGCGGCCTAACGAAAGAAGCTAAGCGGCCACGCCTGCACCGAGGCGATGAGCGGAGCCGAGATAGCGAGCTGCTGAGAGAGAACGGAAGGCAATGCAGGCGGGGTCCGACTTGAGCGAGGGGTTAGGCCGTTAGAAGTTCAAAATTTAAACTCTCGGTTGTCGAATTTGAATTCGCGTTCACGAATTTTCATATCCATCACGAATGCGCGAAATAATGCCCAATAGTGGCTATCGCGATTAATGTTAGTCCAAAAATATTTGCACTCCCAACATCGCAGTGCGTAGTAACCAAACATGTAATGAGCCAACTGTTTGCGAATTAAACCGGAATTGACAAATAATGCAATTTCTTCAAAAAAACCAAGTAAATCTCGTTTTGATTTAAACTCCATTTCAGCAAGCTTCGGATCATTCATGTCAATTAAAGAACATAGTTCAAGAAATTCTTCATTCTCTTTGAAACGTTTTCGCAAGGCGATAAAGTGTTCAGCACGTTTTTGGGCCCCTTGTATTGTGTATTCAGCCACAGCCTTAACAAGAGTACCAAGGGCTATGATTGTTCCACCAATCGTGGCGATATCCTTCCAGGTATCAAGCGCCATAGTGAACTCCTAATGGAACGGCCTAACGGAATGAGGTAACCGGCCCCGCCTGCACCGAGGCGATGAGCGGAGCCGAGGAAGGGGGAAGCTGAGAGAGAGCGGAAGGCAATGCAGGCGGGGTCCGAGTTGAGCGGAAGGTTAGGCGTGGGAGGTGCCTTAATTTGTGGACTATTGTGATTCACGAATCAGCGGTATGACTCAACTAGTTCCCGACCATTCGCTTGTACAAAGCAAAGCACTTGGTATTTCCGCTATGGCTTCCTGTGGGCCTTCCACATCCCAGATGTGCTCGTAGCCACCTGTTGAATAGTCAGCTACCACCACAGTGGTACCCCATTTGGCCAACCAGGCCATGACCCACTTGTAGTCAGGTGGGTCTGCTTCATTGGGGGCCATTACCAAAATGGTGGCTCGGCGTAGGGTTGGGAACATGTTGATTTGACGCCTAACGAAAGAAGCTCACCGGCCCCGCCTGAACCGAGGCGCTGAACGAAGCCGGGGAAACGAGAAGTTGAGAGAGAGCGAGAGGCAATGCAGGCGGGGTCCGAGTGGAGCGGAGGGTTAGGGCGCTATATCGTGTGTGAGCCCAATAAAGTTCCAACCATCAGATAACGTGATAGATTCACGACCCTTTGAATCTGCCACACCGGACCATAGCTTTTTCTCGTATGAGCCGCTGAAGGGTGCATTGACGAAGTAATCAGAGTCGATAATGGAAAACTTGGCATCTACATGTTTGCCGGAGATAGTGCCCACCACTTTGTATTCCACCCCGTCGGAACTGATCATTGTTGTGCTAAGGCGCCCATTTTTGATTGTCACCTTGGCTTTGCCTTGTTTTATGTTGTAGGTGTTGGCATTGGATGAAACCCAAACGAAGGCCCAATCCTTTTCTCCTGCGAAACCCAGCGTGCAGAGTGCAAGGAAAAGGAGCGTGGTGCGGAATCTGAATGGCTTAGTCATGCGGGAGCCCTAACGAAAGAAGCTAACCGGATCCCGCCGCGGCTGAAACGCTCGGTGGAGCGGCTAGATGGAATTACCAGGGAGAAGGACCCGGCCGCTTGCGGCGGGGTCCGGGTTGAGCGGAAGGTTAGGCAGGGCGTAGCGTTGGATTGAGCGTGGAAACGAGCAACTGAGGCATTGGTAGCTTGCGTAGGGACGAAGCATACCGCCAGGTGGTGTTGGGCTGAAGGAGAATGCCCTTGGAGTGGCCGAACCGTATTGAAAATGCCGCTGAACGGGATTCGGGGTGCCCACCCCGGCAGGACTGAACCAGAGCCGCTGGGCGGAGCAGACGATGGATGGTGTTTTGCGGCGCGCCAGAATGAGCGACTGCGTTGAGAAGAAACCTTACGGGGCGATCAAAGAGCCGAGAGGCGGAATTCAAAGCGAAACCGTTTGAGAGGAGGCCACGGCAGAGGCCTAACGGATGAAGCTAAGCGGCCACGCCTGCACCGAGACGATGAGCGGAGCCGGGATAGCGAAATGCTGAGAGAGAGCGGAAGGCAATGCAGGCGGGGTCCGACTTGAGCGGAGGGTTAGGTGGCCCACGCGCAGACTACAACTAGGGAGTCATAGAACACTGGAGCGAATCTAATACGAGCAACTCGTTTTGGACCGTGAACCTGAACGTGCAGTTTGAAATATCTTCGTCGTTTGATCGAGTGATTTTGAGTTCACAGTGCTTAATGCCATTGGTGATCGTGGTTTGCCCAACAATTCGATTCTGACCTACGCCAAAGTAGGCTAGATGCACGCTGAGAATATCTAGGATTTTGGCAGACCCTTTCTGACCGAAATTACCGCAACAATGGGAACCAGGTGGGAGAGCCGAATTCGAGGCGGCTAGGAGATATCGAAGGACAGCTTGCGTTTCCTTTGGATTTGATTCATCGGCCTTCGGACGCGCCGTTAGAAAAGAGCAGCAAAGGGTCAAGGCCGGAATCAGGTATTGAACCCTCATTTGTAGACTCCTATTGGCGGGCCACCTAACGGATGTGGCTAACCGGTCCCGCCTGCGCCGGGGCGCTGAGCGGAGCCGGGGAAGCGAGATGCTGAGAGAGAGCGGGGGCCAATGCAGGCGGGGTCCGGGTTGAGCAGAGGGTTAGGCAGCCAGTCGAGATTTACAGATGTGCATGGCATAGGGCCCTCCCCTCCAATCTACGGTTTGGACAGCCAGCCCAGGTGCAAGGCTCCTCCGAGAATCCGTTATTGCCAAGCACAAGTAGGAACTGTCGTGTTGAGCGTGCCTTCTGAATGGAAGGAAGTTCATCGGTTTTGAACGCAAAGCCGGGTTCCAAGTCCTCCTCTGGAAAGACCTCGATGTACCAGCGTTGACCACATAAAGAGCAGCGGTAGTCAGTCGACCCAAAGGCCAGAGGTGGCTCGAATGGGCCGGTTGGTAGGCCCTCAAAATAATTCTGGAAATTCCTCACACCAGCATCGCTGGTGAATGCGCCGGGGAATTGAGGGTCGATTAAGCAAGCTGGGAGTGAATCACAATTACACATGGCTGCCTAACGAACCAGGCTAACCGGCCCCGCCTGCACCGAGGCGCTGAGCGGAGCCGAGGAAGCGGGAAGCTGAGAGAGAACGGGAGGCAATGCAGGCGGGGTCCGAGTTGAGCCGAGGGTTAGGCCGACGGGAAGGCTTGCTGGTATTGCACCACACACGGGGCTAGTCCTCTGCACTAAGCACACAGACAAACTCTAAATCGGAGATAGATTTATGGAGCGGCTTCAGGGGAGCGGTTGAGCCTTTGAGAATATAGAAGTAGAAAGGGAAATCCTTCATGGATTCGACGAACACCTCGGAATGGTTTTGGACGAACAGAATCTCTGATTGAGCGTGGGAGAACTTGAAATACTCACCACCCCCGAGATTTAGACCATCTCGTAGCTCCATTCCGTAGTCAGGCAAGCACTCCTGCTTGACCAAAGCGGCTAATTCATTGAAGGTGCGCTCACTTTTTACGAACAGCTTCATGTTTGGCGGCCTAACGAATGAAGCTAAGCGGCCC
This sequence comes from Geothrix sp., assembly GCF_030219325.1. Classification (NCBI taxonomy): domain Bacteria; kingdom Pseudomonadati; phylum Acidobacteriota; class Holophagae; order Holophagales; family Holophagaceae; genus Geothrix; species Geothrix sp. The sequence goes on from NZ_CP126625.1 coordinate 710,600, forward strand.
CGCCTGCACCGAGGCGATGAGCGGAGCCGGGATAGCGGAATGCTGAGAGAGAGCGGAGGGCAATGCAGGCGGGGTCCGACTTGAGCGGAGGGTTAGGCTGCCGATCACTTCGAGCGAGGAATGCTTTCAGGGTGAAGGCGCCTCAAAATGTCTTGGAGATGCCCACCTTTGGGATAGTAGAAATCTACGAACACGCAATTTCCATTTTCAACGGCTACCTGGGGGGTAACAGCCAGACTGCCACGCTTTCCCTTTCTGTCTCGAGTGAAGACTTCTACCCAATATAAACCCTGCCATTTCCGAATACTTCCAACCATGTATGAAGGGGCTGGATCTTGCGTGTTCAGGAATGGATCAAAGTCGAGCCCGTCTATCTCCCCTTTCGCAGCTGCTTGAGCCTCTGCGTCTTTCTTCAGCTCTTTAAGAAGGAATGGATGAAATAGCTCAGGCTTTCTTCTAAGTGCAATGTTCGAAGATGGCTCCTTTTGATCTGCCAATGCAAGCGGAACATACCAGTCGTAAAATCCGGTTACTACTTTTCGAATGAGATCCTCGGTTGGATCGGCAAAGCAGTTCTGGCCCACGGAGAAGGCCATGATTACCGGAAGGAGGATTGCTCGATTCATGCGAAGCAGCCTAACGAATGAAGCTCACCGGCCCCGCCTGCACCGAGGCGCTGAGCGAAGCCGAGGAAGCAGGAAGATGAGAGAGAGCGGAAGGCAATGCAGGCGGGGTCCGAGTGGAGCGGAGGGTTAGGCGGCGGGACCGGAGTTCGGGTTTGATTTTCAATCGAGTGATTTCAATAACCTGTTGAAGCCGAAAAATATGGCGGCAGCAGACAAAATCAGCATGGTCGAGTTTACGCCGACTCCAACATAGAAATCCGATGGATCGTCTGCACGTGAATAGTAGAAGGGGCGCCCCACTTTACTGACCCCCTGATAAACCTGGGTCGAAATGCATTCTTTGAGTCGACGCCCAAAAACGAATGCGCCGAATGGACCCGCCGCAAGCGCGAACACAGCAACAGTGAAGCTTTTGGTTGCTCCCGAATCCTTGATGTTGGTGTCTGCCATTGTTTGGCGCCTAACGAATGAAGCTCACCGGCCCCGCCTGCACCGAGGCGTTGAACGAAGCCGAGGAAGCGAGAAGATGAGAGAGAACGAAAGGCAACGCAGGCGGGGTCCGAGTGCAGCGGAGGGTTAGGCGTCGGGGAACAGTTCGGTAGATCCAGACCACCCATCAACATAGAGACCGAATGCATCTTCAGGTGGAATCGCCTGGGTAAGGATTGTTTTTATTTGGATGACAGTTTCAACGGCACGTTTTGCGTTGGCGAGAGTAACTTGCTTTTCAAGCTTAGACTCTGGCATATCAAATAAACGCTTATCATGTTGTTCTTGAGTAAGTGTAACTTCTTCAACTACATTTTCAGGTTTTGCATGTGCAATCTGATTACGGAATTTGATTAACCAACGAGCCGATACCCAAGGTTCAGATTCCTTGGTGAATTCGATATTCAGATGCTTGGTTAGCAGACGAAGTTTTGCTATCGGGGAGCCACTTTCAAAGTCTTGCCAATCTAGAATTATTCTCTCACCTATGGTGTTACACAATGATTCAACCGCGAGGGAAGAGAATGTAATGGCTACAAGCATGTTGTACATATAGCCTGGGCTCTTTTGTTCTGCTGCCTCGCATGCTCGAAAGGCAGTGCTGATTAACATGTGGTGAGCGGAAAAGGGCCGCTCTTGCTTGCGCTTCAACATGCGTGGCTTGGTCATGAGACGCCTAACGAATGAAGCTAAGCGGCCACGCCTGCACCGAGACGATGAGCGGAGCCGAGATAGCGAAATGTTGAGAGAGAGCGGAAGGCAATGCAGGCGGGGTCCGACTTGAGCGGAGGGTTAGGCAACCGGAGCGTTTGCCCAAAGTGTACTAATAAATTTTACGACCATGTTCGCCCCATGTGGTTTTTTCGAACCGCCTGTTTTGGAATCGGACCATTCCATCGCCCAATTCCACCTCTTCTGTTTTGAGGTCAAAGACCTGGCCGTTTGGACTTAGGAAGAGAATCTTCCTTTGTTTGAGTTTAGATGTGGTCGCGTCGAGGATGAATATCGAGTTGTCTCGGTACGAATACCCCTCGTATTTGAACCCATCCATCCCGAAGCCGAACTCATCAGTAAAATTACTTTCCCATAAATTGGTATTTGGCCGGTCTGGGTGGCTCTTGGTGAGCCCGATCGATTTACGGTCATGGAGGTCGAAGGATTTATTGCAGGAGACACACAATGCTGTGATTGCTATTACCGGAATCGCGATCGAGCATTGGCGTTCGTGAAATGTCATCATGGCACTCCACTCAATGGGTTGCCTAACGAATGAAGCTAAGCGGCCACGCCTGCACCGAGACGGTGAACGGAGCCGTGATAGCGAAATGCTGAGAGAGAGCGGAAGGCAATGCAGGCGGGGTCCGACTTGAGCGAGAGGTTAGACGCCCAGTCGAGATGTTCATACAACCGGTATTTCAGGCCAGAGTGTAGATCGAAAGGCTTTGATGGACACGCCATATGGTAGGGCAATACCTTCGCTACCTTTAAGGAAACGCCAAAGCGGGGCCTTGCCTGGACGCCTTGAGGCGGAATTCGGCCCCTCCTCTATGATTGGAACCGATTCAATCAGGATGGAATCGTTGGCAGGAACCCGAACGAGTGTGAATTGAGTTAGCCCAGGCAGTGCGGAGAGCCAACGATCAAAATCAGCCTCTGGAATCGAAACCGACACACGAACGAATTCCGGTTTTTGATTCGCCCCCAGAGAAACTTGAAGCAGGATGTCGGTAGAGCAAACCCCGTTCATTGGGACTTGGAACCAATGAATTGCGACAGCCTTGCCCTTGATAACCCTTGTTTCTGTTTCACCACAACTGCCGATATGGCAGACGATGACAGTAAGGAATAGGGCGAGTGGTCTCATGGGCGGCTAACGAATGAAGCTCACCGGCCCCGCCTGCACCGAGGCGCTGAACGAAGCCGAGGAAGCGAGAAGCTGAGAGAGAACGGAAGGCAATGCAGGCGGGGTCCGAGTGCAGCGCAAGGTTAGGGCGATCAATAGGGTTTGATTTGATTCCATTCTTTGCGCTTGTATCGGGACCACATAGAACGAGCAATTATGAAGCGTGTGCCAAAAAATGTGAGGAGGAGTACGGCCGCGACTGCAGGTGTTGTCCGCCAAGGCCTAACAAGGTACCCGACAAGTAAAGCTGTAGCTAACCCACCTAGAAAACTGGACCAGACAAGAGTTGTTAGCTCGCCATAGAGAATCCCAGCACGAGCCGCCAGGTCATTTTCTTCATTCCATCCCGGCCGCCAAAAAACCAATTCACCGGCAATCGCCGAGAACCGTCTTGCTGGCTTAATGCCCGGTGATGTGATGTAGCGGTGCTCGAATGGCATCGAGAGCCCTAACTAGTAATTGGACGACGGGGTGGGGGTGGGGTGGAGTTCGCCTATTCGGGAGACGGGGGGGAGCTGGTTGGGTTCGGTCGGTGGGGGGATAGGCGAACTGCGGAGGGGGCTTGACTGGCGAAAAAAAAGCGATAGATTGTTGTATCTCGGGGAGATAAGGAGGGCTTAGGTCGTCCTTAGTTTACTGCAATAGGCGAACTGCAAGGGCGGGGCGGCGGGGCATGGTGAACCTGAATAGGCAGACCGGTGGAAGGCGGATGGAGGGCCCCCATTCGAGCCCGCCCCGGCTGTTCGACCTGGTGCGCGAAGCCATCCGGATCCGGCACTACAGCTTGCGGACCGAGGATGCCTACGTGGACTGGGCGCGCCGCTTCATCCTGTTCCACGGGAAGCGGCACCCGCGCGACCTGGGGGCGCCGGAGGTGCAGGCCTTCCTCTCCCACCTGGCCGTCGACCGGCGGGTGGCGGCCTCCACCCAGAACCAGGCGAAGGCCGCCCTGATCTTCCTCTACAAGGAGGTGCTGGCCGTCGACCTGCCCTGGCTGGCGGACGTGGTGCATGCCAAGCGGCAGCCCAGGCTGCCGGTGGTCCTGACGCCCGCGGAGGTGCGCGTCCTCCTGGACCAGATGGAGGGCGTGATGGGCCTGGTGGCGCGGCTGCTCTACGGCACGGGCATGCGGCTGATGGAAGGGCTGCGGCTGAGGGTGAAGGATCTGGATTTCGTGGGGCGGGAGCTGGTGGTCCGCGAGGGGAAGGGCGGCAAGGACCGGGTGACGGTGCTGCCCGCCAGTCTGGTGGCCCCGCTGCGCGCGCACCTGGAGCAGGTGCGGACCCTGCACGCCTCGGACCTGGCCGAGGGCTTCGGCGAGGTCCTCCTGCCCGACGCCCTGGCCTCGAAGTACCCGGCCGCCGCGCGGCAGTGGGGGTGGCAGTGGGTCTTCCCCTCGGCCCTGCGCTCGGCGGATCCGCGCACGGGTGCCATCCGCCGCCACCACCTGCACGCGGAGAGCGTCCAGAAGGCCGTGCGGCTGGCCGCCCGCGCCGGCGAGCTGGCCAAGCCGGTGACGCCGCACGTGCTGCGGCACAGCTTCGCCACGCACCTGCTGGCGGCGGGCCACGACATCCGCACGGTGCAGGAGCTGCTGGGGCACGCGGACGTGGAGACGACCATGATCTACACGCACGTGCTGAACCGCGGCGGCCGCGGCGTGGCGAGCCCGCTCGACGGGCTGTAGCCGCCGGAACGGTGTGGGGGGCCGCTTCTAAACGGAACCCCGGGCCGGGCGTAGGCCTTCCCAGATACCCTGGCCCTGCCATGTCCAGACACCCGCTTCCCGGAGGGAACCCATGAAGGTCCGACCCCCTGTCCTGGGCCTGAGCCTTTGCCTGCTGCTGTCGGCGGGCCTGAAGGCGGCCGAACCGAAGGCGCCCGCGCCACCGGCGCCGGCGGTGCTGACCGTGCCGCCGGAGGCCCAGCCGGGGCCGGCCTTCAGCGTGGACGCCGCCACCGAGGCCTACCTGGCCCAGATGCCGCCGGGGGCCAAGGCGCGATCCGACGCCTATTTCGAAGGTGGCTACTGGCTGATCCTCTGGGATTTCCTCGTGGCCTCCGCGATCTCGCTGCTGCTGCTGACCCGGGGCTGGTCGGCCCGCATGCGCCAGCGGGCCGAGCGCATCACCCGCTTCCGCTACGCGCAGGCGCTGCTCTACTGGGTGCAGTACGTGGGCCTCACCTACCTGCTCAGCTTCCCGCTGGTGGCCTTCGAGGGCTTCTTCCGCGAGCACCGGTACGGCCTGTCCACCCAGACCTTCGGCGCCTGGCTGGGGGACGAGGCCAAGGGCCTGCTGGTCACCGCGCTGCTGGGCGGCCTCGCCGTGGCCCTGCTCTTCACCATCGTGCGGCGCCTGACGCGGACCTGGTGGATCTGGGGCGCCGTGGCCTCCCTGGCGATCATGGTCGTCGGCATCCTCATCGGGCCGGTCTTCCTGCAGCCGATCTTCAACACGCCCAAAAAGCTGGATGATCCCCGGCTCACGGCGCCGATCCTCAGCCTGGCGCGGGCCAACGGCATTCCGGTACATGACGTCTACCAGATCGACGCCTCGAAGCAGACCAACCGGATGAGCGCCAACGTGAGCGGCTTCGCCGGCACCATGCGCATCACGCTCAACGACAACCTCATCCGGCGCGGCGCGCCCGAGGAGATCCAGGCGGTGATGGGCCACGAGATGGGCCACTACGTGCTGAACCACATCCCGAAGATGATCACCTTCCTCGTCATCGTGATCGTCGCGATGTTCGCCCTGCTGCGCTGGGCCCTGGCCTGGTCCCTGGCGCGCTGGGGCGGGGGCTGGGGCATCCGGGACGTGGCCGATCCCGCCATCCTGCCTCTGGTGACGCTGGTGATGGGCCTCTTCTTCTTCGCCCTCACGCCGGTCCTCAACACCTTCATCCGCACGCAGGAGCACGAGGCGGATCGGTACGGCGTCGCCGCCAGCCGCCAGCCGGACGGTTTCGCCCTGGCCGCCCTCCACCTCGGCGAGTACCGCAAGATGAGCCCCACGCCCCTGGAGGAGTTCCTCTTCTACGACCACCCCAGCGGCCGCAACCGCATCCACCGCGCCATGGAATGGAAGGCCGAGAACCAGCAGCTGTTCGCCCCGGCGCCGGCGGCACCGAAGGAGTAACCTTCCTCCCATGCACGTGTCCGACCGCGCCTTCCGCAGGCTGGTGGACGAGGCGCTGGCCCTCGTCCCGGCGGAGTTCCGGCCCTACCTGGCGGGCGTGCCGGTGGTCATCGAGGACTGGGCGCCGGACGCGCTGCTGGACGAGCTGGGCATCCCGGAGGACGACACGCTCTACGGCCTGTACTCGGGCCGTTCCCTGACGGAGGGCCCGCCCGAGCCCGGCGACCTGCCGCCCCGCATCACCATCTACCGGGGCCCTCTGTTGGAGGACTGCGAGGACGAGGCGGACCTGCGCGACGAGATCGCCACCACCGTCATCCACGAGCTCGCCCACCACTTCGGCATCGACGAGGACCGGCTGGAGGAGCTGGGCTGGGGGTGATGCCTGGAGACTGACCCCTACAGCGTCTTCAGGATGGCGTCGCGCTTCTCCTGGTATTCGGCCTCGCTGAGGAGGTTCTCGTCGCGCAGCTTCTTCAGGGCGCGGAGGCGCTGGGCCTGGGCTTCGTAGAAGGCCTCGTCCCGCACGGCGGGGCCGGGGGCCGGGGCCGGAGCTGATGCCGCAGCGGCTTTGGGGGTGGCGGGCGCGGCCGGCGCCACCGCGGCGGCCGGGGCCGGCACCACCGCGGCGGCCGGGACGGGGGCCGGAGCCAGGGGGAAGCTCAGCCAGTCGGCGCGGCGGCGGGTGGCTTGGGGGGCTTCGAGCGCCACGCCGGAGGCGGCGGTGCGCGAGCCGTAGGTGAAGGTGGGCAGGGTCCGGTCCGCCGAGTAGCGGTCCATGAAGGTCAGCCGGGCGTCGTGGACGATGAGGTTCAGGGCGCCGTCCGCCACGAAGAGCCGCGCGGTGAGGCCCACGGGCATCTCCATGAAGCCGCCGCCGCGCTTGTAGGTGCTGAGCAGGATCAGGTCGTGGCCGGGCCGGGCCAGGGCCAGGGCCTCGCGCAGGGGCCGGGCCAGGCCCTTCAGCTCATCCTTGGCGAAGAGGGGGATGCTCTGGCCCTCCACCGTGACCTGGACGGGGCCCAGGGCGGCCACCAGGGCCTCGTCGCCGAGGCTGGCGGGGTGGGCGTTGGCGGGGGCGCCGGGCTCGGCGGGCACCAGCTTCAGCCAGGTGAAGTTGGCGAGCCGCCACTGGGTCTGGTCCGGCTCCGAGGCCAGGGCGCTGGGCGGGACGAGGGCCAGCAACGCCGCGATCATCCATCCCCTGCTGGTCGTCCCTGTGGTCCGCATGCGTCCTCCCGGTGGCGACCAGGATAGCGCCACCCGGCCTCCAGCCGGATCCGGCCGCCTACAGGGCCTTGAGGATGGCCTCGCGCCGCTCCTGGTATTCGGCGTCGCTGATGAGGTTCTCCTCGCGGAGGCGCTTGAGGGTGCGCAGGCGCTGGGCCTTGGCCTGGTAGGCCGCGTCGTCGTCCGTCGCGGCGGGCGGGGCCGGGGGCCTGGGGGCGGTGGCGGCGACGGGTGCCGGGGGGACCGCCGCCGGGGCGGGCGGGGCCGCAGGCCCGGGGGCGGCCAGGGGGAGGGCCAGCCAGTCGGGGCGCAGACGCGCGGCGCCCGGGGCCTGCAGCACCTCCGGGGAGGCCTTGGCGCGGGCGCCGTAGGTGAAGCTGGGCTGGACGTTCATGGCCTGGTAGGCGATCAGGAACTCCAGTCGGGCGTCGTGGACGAGCAGGTGCAGGGCATCCCCCTGCACGAAGAGCCTGGCCGTCAGGCCCTCGGTCGGCTCCATGAGCCCGCCGCCGTGCCGGCAGGTGCTGAGCAGGAGGAGGTCCTCGCCGGGTCGGGCCTGGGCGAGGGCCTCGCTGAGGATCGGCGCCAGCTCCTTCAGCTCATCCCGGCCGAAGAGGGGGACCTGCTTCCGGTCCACCTGCACCTTCACCGGCGCCAGCAGGGCCCGCAGCGCCTCGGGGCTGAGCTGGGCGGGGTGGGCGCTGGGCGCGGCGCCGGGCTCGGCGGGCACGCGCTTCACCCAGGTGAAGGCAGCCGGCTGCCACAGGACCTGGCTGTCCTGGGCCCGGACGGAGAGCAGGACCAGGGCCGGCAGCAGCAGCGTGAGCGTCCATCGCCTGAGTCGCATGGAACTTCCTCCGGGCCTTCGTCCACCAGGATAGCGGGGCGGAGCCCCGGCTGCGCCCCGTGCGCCGTCACCCCCCGCGGACCCGCTATGCTGATCGATCCGGTCCCGGGACCGGTCGGGGACGGGAATGCTCAAGCGGCTTGGGTCCACCTTGAAGGGCAGCTTCGCCAGCTCGGTGCTGGCGGCCAACACCATCGCCATCTTCTCGGGCATGATCCCCTTCGCCCTGCTGAAGCTGGCGCTGCCCTTCGCGGCCGTGCGCCGGGTCGTGGACCGGGTGCTCATGGCCCTGGCCCAGAGCTGGGTGGGGGTGAACGGAGTCTGGATGGCCCTGGTGCAGCGCATCCGCTGGGACGTGCAGGGCCTCGAGGGCCTGCGCCGCCGGGGCTGGTACCTGGTGAGCAGCAACCACCAGAGCTGGGTGGACATCCTGGTGCTGCAGAAGGTGCTCCACCGGCGGGTGCCCTTCCTGAAGTTCTTCCTCAAGCGCCAGCTGCTCTACGTGCCGGTCATGGGCCTGGCCTGGTGGGCCCTGGACTTCCCCTTCATGAAGCGCCGCAGCGGCAGCCGCTCGGCGGACCTGGCCACGGCCCGCAAGGCCTGCGAGAAGTTCCGCCTGGTCCCCACGTCGGTGATGAACTTCCTGGAGGGCACGCGCTTCAGCCGCGCCAAGCACGACGCGCAGCAGTCCCCCTACCGGCACCTGCTGAAGCCGAAGGTGGGCGGTCTGGCCACGGCGCTCAGCGCCATGGGCGAGCGCTTCGACGCCCTGCTGGACGTCACCATCGTCTACCCCGGCGGCGTGCCCACCTTCTGGGACCTGCTCTCGGGCAAGGTGCGGCAGGTGGTGGTGCGGGTGCGCGAGCTGGAGATCCCGAAGGACCTGCTGGGCGGCGACTACGAGGGCGATCCCGCCTTCCGCGCGCGCATGCAGACCTGGGTGCAGGCCATGTGGGCCGACAAGGACGCCCGCATCGAGGAACTCGTCTCCCCCGGGCAGAGCCCCGCAGAGGCATGAGGGACTGCATCGGGAACCGAGAGGGATTGGGAGCTCGTCGTGGTGCTGGGCGGGAGTGAATGAAAGATTGGAACACCGATGAACACCGATAACTGCTGATGAACACAGATAAAGCACGCAGGTTGTTGGTTCATTCAGGAATGGTTGGGAGCGGGGCATCGTGGGCTATTACACGAAGGGGTCGTAGTGTTCGCCGCGCGGGCCCGCCGGAGGCGGCTTCCGGCCTGGCCGGAAGTGATCCCGAGGGCGCCTGGATCGCGTCCAAAAAGCGCGCCTCAGGCGCCCTCGGGGTACAGCCCGTGCGATGCACGGACGCCCCATCTCGATCGGTGTTCATCATCTTTTATCGGTGTTCATCGGTGTTAAGCAGGTCTGCTTTTCAGCGACCGCCTTGTTCTGGTTTCACCCAGGCTCAGCTCAGCATCAGGGTGCCGAAGGGGCTGCCCAGGAGGGGCGGCAGGCCGGCCTCCTTGAGCTCGTAGAGGCCCGCCATGCCGGCGTCGGGGTGGCGCCTGGCGCCGTCGGGGATGGCCAGCCCCTGGAAGCAGACGCGGGCGGCGAGGTTGGCGATGAGGGCCGCCTCGTCCTCCGCCTGGGCCTGCTCGGTGCGGAAGGCGCGAGCCACGACCTTGTGGTGGCGGAGGCGCTTGCGCAGTCGCGCGAGCAGGCCGGCGTAGGCCTCGAGCGGCAACGGGGCGCCCAGGCGGGTCAACCGGTCCAGGGTGGCGAAGGCGTGCAGCTGGGTCTGCACGGGCAGGGTGCTGCCGTGGCCGTCGCCCTGCAGGCGCTCATGGAGGACCTTGAACGCCTCCAGGGCCGCTTTCAGGTGGGGCTTGGCGAAGCCCGCGGCATGGGCCAGGTGGGCGCCGAAGAGCAGCCGGGTGCCGCGGTCGCCCAGCTGGTAGGGGGCCTCCATGGCCGCCTCGAGCACGGTCTCGTAGGCCTGCCGGACGAACCGCTCCATGAGGATGCCCGGGGTGAAGTTGCGGATCCGGGCCGCGTGCGTGAGGGTGAGGACCAGGCGCACGAACTGGCCGTCGGCGATGCGGGTGTCCATCAGCAGTTCCGCCTGCACGCGGTGGACGGCCTCGAACAGGTGGGTGCGCCCTTCGGCCTGGCCCTCGTCCCCGGCCAGTCCGCCGTCGGCGAGGAAGAGGTCCGCCGCGTAGGGCAGGTGCCAGCCGGAGGCGGCCACGGAGCTGGGCACCAGGGGCCGCATGCGGGCCACCAGGGCATTCAGCCGCTCGCGGTTGCACCACAGGTAGGCGCGCTTGGGCTCGTCGCGCGAGGCCCGGAGCAGGCGCACGAGGAACGCGATCTTCGCCCGCAGGGAGCGCAGCTCGGAAAAGACGGACACCCGGTCATAGGCCTCCAGCAGGTGCTCGTATTCCGACACCAGGGCCGAGGGCCGCCCGCCCCGGGCCATGCCCTCCAGGAGGTGGGACAGGAGGCTGGCGGGGTCTTCGCGGAAGTGGGAGGAGCTGGCGCTGCGGTGGGTGAGCGGCCCGAAGGCCGTCTGGAGGGCCGCCTCGAAGGCCTCCATCACGGGGGCCTCGGGCAGGGCCGCCTCGCCGGCCGGCGTGAGGGTGTAGAAGCCCCCGGGCTCCACGTGGGTGCCGGGCGGGGCCTGCTTCTGGATGGTGTCGATCTCGCGGTCGGTGTCGGCCAGGCGGTCCAGGCACTCGCGGCCCTCCACCTGGATGTACTCCTGGATGCGGTCGAGGTGGGCGGGGATCTGGTCCAGGTCCTTCACGCCGCGGACCTGGATCTTCAGAAGCTCGAGGAGGTCCAGGAGGCGCACCACGTCGGGATCGTCCGGCCCCGGGGGCGGCGGGACCCCCACGCCCAGCAGGCCCGCGAAGCGCGACCGGGGCGCCATGCGGCGGTGGAGGCGCTCGGCGCAGCCCCGGGCCTCCAGGATGTGGCGGTGGGTCTCCTGCAGGGCCTCGTACCGGGATTCCAGGCTGACCTGCTTGGGCCGCTCGTCCTTCTGGATCAGTCCCCGGGCCAGCAGCTCGTCCAGGGCTTCGCCGCCGATGGCCTCCAGGCGCACCGTCTCGGTGGCGGCCAGGGTCTGCAGGCAGTCGAGCCAGGTCGGGGCGGGTTCCATGGGGGGCGGGTCGGTTCCAGGCAGGCGCCACGGGCGCTGGCATGTCATCGGCCCGCGGGCAAAGAAACCCAAGAACGGGACTTTGGGGCCTGGAACTTGGGAGATGGCCTATCCGTGGCTTCATGGGCCGGAATAGTGGAACGCAGAGGACGCCAGGCGTCGCAGGGGACACAAAGAAAAGGCCAAAAAGGGGAACCACCGATGAACACCGCAACGGGGATTGATGGAAAAGCCTTTTGCCGGAGATGAACGGAGATGGACGGTGATGGGGCCGTTTGTCACGCAGCATGGGCTCCACCCAGGGGCGCCGCCACCGAGCCTGTTGGGAGCTCGGCGGCGGTGCCCCTGGGTGACTTCCGGCTGGGCCGGAAGCCGCCGAAGGCGGGCCCATGCGGGGAATGCCCTGCTTTATCGCCGTTCATCTCCGGCTGAAATCAGTCGGCTCTTCCTCTGTGTCCTCTGTGTTCCTCCGTTGATCTGGATGAGCCCCAAAGAAAACGGACCCAGCCATCGGGCCAGGTCCGCGCTTTGGATCGGGATGGTGCCTACCCGTTGGTCTTGACGAACTGCTCCATGAAGTCCACGAGGGTCTTCACGTTGTCGACGGTGACGGCGTTGTAGGTGCTGACGCGGATGCCGCCGATGTCGCGGTAGCCCTTCAGGCCCACCATGCCGGCCTTCTTGGCCTCCTTCACGAACTGGTCGTCCAGCTCGGGGGTGGGCAGGAAGAAGTCCACGTTCATGAGGCTGCGGTGGCTCTTCTCGGTGACGAAGCCTTTGTAGAAGCCCGCGTGCTTGTCGATGCAGCCGTAGAGCAGCTCGCCCTTCTGGCGGTTGGCGGCCTCGATGGCCTTCAGGCCGCCCAGGCTCTTGTTGTAGGCCAGGACGTTGCGCAGGATGTAGATGCCAAATGTAGGCGGGGTGTTGTAGAGCGAGTTCTTCTCGGCGTGCAGCTTGAAACGCAGGTAGCTGGGCAGGTCCTGGGCCTCGCACATCTCGAGGAAGTCCTCGCGGATGATGGTGAGCGTGACACCCGAGGGGCCCAGGTTCTTCTGGGCGCCGCCGTAGATGAGGCCGAAGGGGCTCACGTCGAAGGGACGCCACATGAAGTCGGAGCTCATGTCGCAGACGTAGGGCACGTTGCCGACCTTGGGGAACTCCTGCCACTGCGTGCCTTCCACGGTGTTGTTGGACGTGAAGTGCACGAAGGAGCTGTCGGCGCCGACCTTGATCTCGCTGTCGAAGGGCAGGCGGCTGAACTTCTGCTCCTTGGTGCTGGCGGCCACGCGGACGTTGTCGCCGGCCACGAGCTTGGCTTCCTTGGTGGCCTTCTCGGCCCAGTTGCCCGTGACGATGTAGTCGGCCTTGCGGCCGGCGCGCAGCAGGTTGAGGGGGATCATGCCGAAGCTGAGGTGCGCGCCGCCCTGGAGCATGAGCACCTTGTAGTTGTCGGGGATGCCCATCAGCTCCTTGGTGAGGGCGATGGCCTCCTCGTGCACCGCGTCGTATTCCTTCGAGCGGTGGCTGATCTCCATGACGGACATGCCCGTGCCGGCGAAGTCCAGCAGCTCTTCCTTGGCGCGTTCGAGGGCGGGCAGGGGCAGGCCGGCGGGGCCGGCGTAGAAGTTGATCGCGCGATGGGTCATGGGAACCTCCAAAAAAAACGTAACCGCGAATTTCGCGAATGGGCGCGAAACAGGATCAGGTGCTTAGGATCAAGCGCATCCAATCCAATTTGGGGGCTCCAAAATTGGCCAGGATGGCGAGGGCATGGCCTGTGGCCTTCAGGTAGTGGAGGGCCTGGGCCCGTTCTGGATCGCCGAGGGCCTTGATGGCCTTCAGCTCGAGGATGATTTGACCATAAACCAGGAAGTCCGCCCGGTAGGTATGAGACAGGATTTCCCCTTTGTAATTCAATGCGATGGGGATTTCCCGCAGGAATGGGATGCCGCGACGACTGAGCTCGAGGGCCATGGCGTCCGCATAGACGGCCTCCAAGAACCCATGGCCAAGCACGGAATGGACCTCCATGGCGGCACCCACGATGGCAAACGCCTCGTCCTTGAACAGGAGATCTTCCTTCGCGCCCATTCGCGTCATTCGCGGTTTCAGCCTTTAAAATCCTGAAGAATCAGAACGACCTCATCGCCGATGCGGCCGAGGTTCTCCTTGGAGCTGGCGCCCAGGTGGGGGGCCATGAAGACGTTGGGGGCGGTGAGCAGCGGGCAGTCCGCCGGCGGCGGATCGCTGGGCCACACGTCGGTGCCGTAGGCGCGGAGCTTGCCGCTGGCGAGGGCGGCTGCCACGTCCGCATCCACGATGCACTTGCCCCGGCCGGTGTTGATGAGGATGAGGCCGTCCTTGGCCTTGGCCAGGAAGTCGGCGTTGATCATGCCGCGGGTCTCATCCGTGAGGGGCAGGTGCATGCTGATGACGTCGGCCTTGGCGGCCAGCTCGTCGAGGCCCACGAGCCGCGCGATGGGGTGCTCCTTCAGGTAGGGATCGTAGGCGATCACCTCCATGCCGAAGGCCTGGGCGCGCTTGGCCACTTCCGTGGCGATGTTGCCGGCGCCGATGAGGCCCAGGGTCTTCTTGAAGAGCTCGGTGCGCTTCAGCTCGCTCTTGAGGAACTTGCCCTCCTTCATGGAGGTGTGGGCCTCGATGAGGCGCGCGGGGATGGCCACCATGAAGGCCATGGCCATCTCCGCCACGGCCACGCTGCTGGCCCGGGGGGTGTTGACGGCCTTGATGCCCTTCTCGGCGCAGAGCTTCTTGTCCACGTTGTCCATGCCCACGCCGCCCCGGATGACGAGCTTGAGGTTGGGGGCCTTGGCCACGAGGTCGGCATCGACCTTGGTCTTGGAACGGACGAGGAGCGCGGTGGCCTGGCCCAGAGTGGCCATGTCGGAGCTGACGGTGCCGAAGGGGGCGAGGCGCTCCGGCAGCTTGGCGTCAAAGGCATCGGCGATGAGGATGTGCATGGGATCTCCGTTCAGCCTTCGTACATCCGGACCAGCAGTCCGGAGCGCAGCTTGGGTTCGAACCAGGTGGACTTGGGCGGCATGACCTCGCCGGCGTCGGCCACGGACATGAGCTGGGTGAGGGAGGTGGGATACACGGAGAAGGCCACGGCGCAGCCTTCCTTCACGCGGCGCTCCAGCTCGTCCATGCCGCGGATGCCGCCCACGAAGTCGATGCGGGTGTTGGTGCGGGGATCGTCGATGCCGAGGATCGGGTTCAGCAGGTTCTCCTGCAGGATGCTGACGTCCAGGCCGCGCACGGGATCGCTGGCGGGGAAGCTGCCGGGCTTGGCCTTGAGCTCGTACCAGGTGCCACCGAGATACATGCCGAAGGTGGTGGGCGCCTGGGCGGCGCGGTGGGTGGACACGGCCACGTCGAACGTCTCCCGCACCTTCTCCAGGAAGGCTTCCTGGCTGAGGCCGTTGAGGTCCTTCACCACGCGGTTGTAGTCCATGATCTTCAGCTGGTCGTGGGGGAAGACCACGGCCATGAAGCTCTCCCAGGGCTCGTCGCCGTCCAGGGCCTCGCCCCTGAGCTGGGCCTCGGCGCGGCAGTACTGCCCGTACCGGATGGCGGCGGCGGTGCGGTGGTGGCCGTCGGCGATGTAGAGGGCCTCCACGCCGTTGAAGAGGTGCACCAGTTCGTAGACCACGGTCTCGCCCGACACGACCCACACGGTGTGGCCGATGCCATCCGGGGTGACCACGTCATAGACGGGCACCTGCTTGCGGATGTCGTTCACGATGTGGTCGATGTAGGGCACGGCCTTGTAGGTGAGGAAGACGGGCTCGGCGTTGGCGGCCTGCTCGGTGACGTGGCGGGTGCGGTCGTCTTCCTTGTCCTTGCGGGTGAACTCGTGGCGCTTGATGAGGCCGGTCTCGTACTCCTCCACGGAGCAGAGGCCCACCAGGCCGGCCTGCACGTGGTCGCCCATCTTCTGCTGGTAGACGTAGAGGCAGGGCGTGTTCTCGTGGAACAGGGTGCCGCTCTCGATGAGCCCGCGCAGGTTCGACACGCCCTTGGCGTAGACCTCGTCGGCATGCACGTCGATGCCCGCGGGCAGGTCGATCTCGGGGCGGCCTACGTGGAGGAAGGAGTGGGGGTTCCCCTTGGCCAGCTCGGCGGCCTCCTGGGTGTTCACCACGTCGTAGGGAACGGCGGCCACCTGGGCGGCCAGTTCGGGCCGGGGGCGGTACGCGCGGAAGGGCTTCAGCTGGGACATGGACACCTGCCTGGGAAGGGGCCCCCGCGGGGCCGCACAGGCGCCATTATTCCCCCAAGGGTGCCCATTGGGGGCCCAATCGCTGACCCCCCGGTTGGGTTTTGACGAAAGTCCCATTCTCGGGCCGATTTACGGGCGAACCGTCAAGGCCGGCCCCATCGGCGGGGCTTGGTCAGACCACCTAGGCCTCGCCGAACTCCGGGTTCCGGTGGTCGGAGATCATGGCGGCGTTCATGAGCAGCTCGGTGAGGGGCAGGTCGATGCTGGGCTCCACGCGGCAGGTCTCCACGAACTCGATGTCGGGCTTGTCCCAGCAGAGGATCTCGTAGGCGGCGGGCAGGCCCTCGTCGGCGCGGTAGGCCGCGTGCACCACCTCGCCGAGCTTGAGGTAGAGCAGGCCCATGCCGGCCTCGGACTTCACGGTGAGGGTGCAGGACTTCTTCTCCCAGTTCAGCAGCTGCAGGATGCTGTTCAGGCCGATGCCCCGGACCATGCCGGCGGGCTCGAACTGGGCGGCGGCGCGGATGGCGTCCATGAGCAGGGTGAGGCGGGGCGGCTTGGTGAGGATGCGGATGGCGCCCAGCTGCAGGGGCGTGTTCAGGTGCTGGCTCTCGTCCAGGCCCGTCATCACGATGATGGGCACCTGGGGGTAGAAGCGGCTCACCTTGGCGATGAGGTTGAAGCCGTCCATGACGGGCATGTTCAGGTCGGTCACCAGGACGTGGACCGGCTCGTTGCGCAGCATGGCCAGGGCCTGGCCGCCGTTCTCCGCCATGATGATCTTGAAGCCCTGCAGGCCCTTCAGGCCGGCCCGGTAGAGGCTCAGGGTGGCGCGGTCATCCTCCACCACCAGCAGGGTCTTGGTGGGGACTTCCGGCATGGGCATGGGGCGGGGGCGGGTGGGTAGGCTCATGATGCGAGGTCTAGCATAACCCTGGGAAGGCCCGGGCCGGGCACCCTTAGCGGGCCTCGCCCTTGGGAATCTTGCGGGTCGGGGCCGGCTCCAGGGCCAGGATGGCCCGGGCCTCCGCGCCATCCTGGGGATTCCGGGCCTCCCAGTCCAGCACCCAGGGCGGCAGCTCGGCGTCCTCGTAGTCCCGCAGCTTCCGGTGCCAGCTCACCAGGGACTGGACCACGGCCTCGTGGATGTTCTCGGCCCTGGGCGGCAGGTGGCGGTCCCAGATGGGCTCGCGGAAGTACTTCCGCAGGGTGGCCTCGGCGGGCTTGCCCCACACGGCGTAGGTGCGGTCCGTGGGGCCGCCCACGGGCTTCACCTTGAGGTGCTCGCCGTAGAGGTAGTAGAACACCGCGTCGCCGTCGCTCCAGTGCCGCAATACGCCGAAGGCACCCTTCAGCAGCAGGTCCTGCAGGGCCAGGTCCAGGGGCTTGTCGGTGCGGAAGTCCCAGGGCCCCACGTGGGCGTGGGCCACGGAGGGGTAGCCCACCTCGGTGATCATCACGGGCTTCCCGAACCGGGCCGTGAGGGTGCGGGCCTTGTAGACGATCCACCACCAGGCGTCGCGGATCTGCTCGGGGGTGGGGTAGTCGTCGTACTTGGCGATGGGGTCGTAGGTGTTGATGCCGATCACGTCGAGGCAGTCGCCGAAGGTGAAGCTGTCGTGGCTGTCGAAGTTGACGCTGTAGACCAGCTTGCCCTTGAAGACTTGCCGCACCGCGGCGGCCAGGCG
The DNA here is from genome assembly GCF_030219325.1 of Geothrix sp. Classification (NCBI taxonomy): domain Bacteria; kingdom Pseudomonadati; phylum Acidobacteriota; class Holophagae; order Holophagales; family Holophagaceae; genus Geothrix; species Geothrix sp. Next base: position 727,894 of record NZ_CP126625.1, read on the forward strand.
CCGCCACTGGTCGGGGAAGGGATGGGTGGAGGCCATCTCGGTGCCGAGGCTGTACCACTCCACGCCACCCTCCTGGGCCAGCGCCGCCAGCCGCACGTTGAAGGCCGTGTAGTTCCGCCACCAGAGGTCCCAGTCGTCGGGCTTGATGTTGCCCCGCCACCACTCGGCGTTCTCGGCCTCGTCCCGCATGTTGATCGTGGGGAAGAACATCATGCGCAGGCCGCGCACCCTGGCCTGGTGGAAGGTGCGGCGCAGGGCCGCCTCGGTGGGGCTGGAGGTGGGATGGCGGCGGATCTCCACGCTGTGGCCCGTGTCCATGCGGTAGATGGCCTGCAGGCTCACGCAGGTGGCCCCGGTGGCGGCGATGCGGTCCAGCTCCTCGGCATAGTCGTAGTCCGGCACGCCGGCGTAGAGGCCCAGGACGAAGCCCCGGGGTTGGGGCACCAGGGCCCGGCGCTGCGTGCGCCGCACGAAGTGCAGCGTGGCCGGCAGGGCGAGCAGGGCGATCAGGATGAGGGCGATTCGGATCTGACGGGGCATCGGGCAGGGCTCCAGGATCCAGCCTAGCGGCTGAATCCTGGAGATAGGAACTGCTCCGCAGTTCCAAACGCTTTTCCTAGCTCGCAAACCGCAGGTTTGCGAGCAGACCGGGCGATCGATCGGGCCGCCTCACCGGGTGGAGGATGGTTCTCAAAGCTCGCGAAGCCGGAAGGGCATCGTCAACCTGAACCGGGCGTAGACCGAGGTGCCGTTGAGCAGCGCCGGCATGAACCGCCAGCGCGAGGCGTACTCTTCCGCACAGCTCTTCAGCTGGGGCGGCCCCTCCACGGCATGCGTGCCATCGGGGACGCCATCCGGCCCCACGACGATCTCCACCACCACCGTGCCCTGGATCTTGGCGATCTTCGCCAGGGGTGGGTAGGGGGGCGCCGGCGGCTGGTACCGGATCCTGATCTGGCTGAAATCGAAATCGACGATCTTCGGGCGGCCGTCGGCCTGGTCCAGCCCATTCGCCATCCCTGCCGGCAGGGCCGGCATCCCCCCGGGGACTCCCCCGGGGGCACGCTCATCCCGCCAGCCTGGCGCCCTGGTCTCGGGCAGCGGGGGGAGTGGCACCTGGGACCGCCAGGCCGCGGCCTTGGCGGGGTCCTTGGCCAGACCCACCCCGTGGTCATGCATGAAGGCCAGGTGGAGCATGCAATCCGCGTCCTGCTGCTGGGCGCCCTTCTGGAACCAGGCCAGGGCTTCCTTGAGGTCGGCCTTCGTCCCCATCCCCCGTTCATAGGAGCGGCCAGCCAGGTAGCAGGCCGGGACGTGGCCCTGCCGGGCCGCCGCCAGGTACCACTTCATGGCCTCGGTCAGGTTCCGTCGCACCAGGCGCCCCTGTTCATAGATGGTTCCCAGGGCCACCTGGGCCTCGGGATCCCCGGCCTCGGCGGCCTCCTTCTTCTGCGAGAACGGGGCGGATGCGGGTCCGCCGGAGGGGCCTCCGACCACGCCACCGATGACCCCGCCAGGGGTTCCGGCGCTGGGCCGCCCGGCCTGGAGTTCGGATTCTCCCCGCCACTTCGCGATCAACGAAGGATCCTTCGGCTGGATCTCCCCGGAGGCCATGAGGCTCGACAGGCGCAGCAGGGCATCGGGTTCGTGCCCATCCGCCGCCTTCCGGAACCACGTCAGGGCCTGGACCGGATCCGCCTCCGTGCCCATCCCCTGCTCAAGGCAGGTGCCCAGCCTGAACATGGCCGTCGGCAATCCCTGATCGGCTGCGGCGGTGTACCAGGTCAGGGCCTTCGAGTAGTCCGGGACGATGCCGCCCTTGGTGTACCAGTCGCCGAGGATGAGCTGGGAAGCCATGTCGCCGGCTTCCGCGGCCCGGGCGGTCAGGTTGTGCGATTCGGCGTCGTCCCGTTTCGTGCCCAGGCCCCTGGCGTATTTCAGGGCCAGGTAGCGCATGGACCGGACATGCCCCTGGTCGGCGGCGAGTCGGAAGTAGCGTACCGACGATACCTGGTCGGCGGACACGCCATGCCCGTTGCCATAGAGCAGGCCCACCTCGCATTGCGCCTCGGCGTGCCCCTGGTCGGCGGCCTTCTTCAGCCACCGGAAGGCCTCCGGGTAGCTTTTGGGGAAGCAGATGGCGTCCTCATGCATCATGCCCAGGATGTACTGGGCCTGGGCCTGTCCCTGCTCCGCCAGCGTGGTGACGGCTTTGACGAAGGCATCGGCGCCGGGGATGGTGGCTGGCGGTTCGCCTGCAACCGCCATGCTGCAGGCGAGGATGGGAACGAGCAGGCGGATGGTCATGGGCAGGCGCTCCAAGCTCCAGCCTAGCGGCAGGACGTCGGGAACGGCTTCGCGGTTCCATGCTTTTCCTAGCTCGCGGAGGGAAGCTCCGCGAGCAGGCCCGTGGCATAACCTCCTCGCCGGATCCTTGCTCCGCCGCCCTGCCCCGCAGGGCGCTCTGCGATCCGGCGGTCGGCTAGATCCGCTCCACCCGCACCTGCACGATGCGCGTGCCCTCCATCCGCAGCACGGTCAGGCGGGCGCCCTCGACCTCCACGGACTCCTGGGGCCGGGGGACATGGCCCAGGCTGGCCATGACGAGGCCGGCCAGGGTGTCGAAGCCGTTGCGCTCCCAGGTGAAGCCCAGGGTCTCGGCCACGTCCTCCACGTGGGAATGGCCCGCCACCAGCCACACGCCGGGGGCCTGCTCGAGCAGTCCGGCGGGGGCCTCATGCTCGTCCTGGATCTCGCCGAAGACCTCCTCCAGCAGGTCCTCCATGGTGACCAGGCCCGACACGCCGCCGAACTCATCCACCACCAGGGCCAGCTGGGTGCGGGCCCGCTGGAGGTCGCGCAGCAGCTCGGCCACGGGCTTGCTCTCGGGCACGAAGTGGGCGGGCTTGAGCAGGGTGGCGAGGGGCGGCTTCGCCCCGTCCGCCAGCTGCATCAGGTCCTTGAGCAGCAGCACGCCGCGCACCTGCTCGATGCTGCCGTCGTACACGGGCAGGCGCGAGTGGCGGCTCTCGGTGAAGGCCGCCCAGGCCTCGCCGATGCTGGCCGTGAGGGGCAGGGCCACGATGCGCGTGCGGGGCGTCATCACCTCGCGCACCACGGTGTCGCCGAAGGTGACCACGTTGCGGATGAGCTCGCGGTCCTCGGCCTCGAGGATGCCCTCCGCCTCGCCCTCCTCCAGGAGGGCCGTGACGGCCTCCTCGGTGGTCTCCTCGTCATCGTCGTCCTTGGCCCGCTCCAGCGCGTGGCGGCGGTCGATCATCCGTGCCAGGGGGTTGACCAGGGGGCCGAGGAGGACCTGGGCCGGACCGTAGAGGGGGTAGAGCTGCACCAGCCAGAGGGCGGGATCGCGCGAGGCGAGCAGGGCCGGAAGGAGCAGGTCCAGCAGCCAGAGGCCCGCCAGGACCAGGAGTCCCAGGGTCCAGGCGCCGCCGGGCAGGGCCTGGTGGACCGGCCACAGCAGGGCCACCAGGACGAGAAGCAGCAGCTGGTTCCAGAACTCCAGGCCCATGCCCAGGCTCCGGGGTCGCTCCAGAAGCTCCGCCAGCCGCGGGTCGGTGATGGTCTCCTCTTCCAGGAGCCGGCGCCGCTGCAGGGAGGGCAGGGCGTGGAAGGCCGACAGCAGGATCGCCATGGCGCAGCGGTAGAGCCCCACCGCCAGGGCGGCGAAGAGGAACCAGGTTGGGGTGGCGCTGCCGCCGGATTCAGCCATTATCCAGAGGATTCTAGCGCGTTTCCCGGCGGGACTCGATGAGGCGGGCGGCCTCGGCCCGGGCGCCTTCGCCGAGGTGCAGCTTCAGCCGCTCCGCCTCGCGGAAGTACTCCTGGGGATCGCGGCAGAGGCCGTCGGGTGTGGGTGGCAGGCCCTTGCGGACCCGGGCGGCGTTGAGGAAGCGGTAGGGCTCCTTGGCCAGCTCGGGGCTCTGGAGGAAGTGGCGGAAGGTCCACCAGCCGCCCAGCACGAACCACACGCCCAGCACGGCCACGGCCCGGTGCTGGAGGCGGCGCATGAGATCCGGCGTGTGCCGCACCTGCTGCCAGGCCACGCCGGCCCAGAGGTTCAGGCCGATGATCAGGGCGGTCATCACCAGGGTGCCCGTCCAGCCCAGGCTGCCCCAGCCCCAGCCCGTGAGGCCGATGACCGCAGGCGCCAGCAGCACGCTGAAGATCATGTTGAGGTGAAGCATGTAGAGCAGCAGGGACTCGGCGCTGGCGGCCTTGATGGGGTTCGGCCCGCTCCACTTGGGCCGCACCAGCTCCACGGCACCCATGAGGGATCCGCCCAGCAGGATGAAGCCCAGGCGCCCGGCGACGCTGGGGAGCGTGGCGTTGGCGATGCCGCCCAGCTCGCTGTAGGTGAAGGCGCCGGAGCGGCTCTGCAGGAACCAGACGCCGTTCTGCTGGACCCACTGGCCGCCCCAGAGCCAGGCGTGCTGGGCGGAGGAGCCCCAGGCCAGGAGGGCCGCGCCGACGACGGCGAGGGCCACGAGAAAGCGGGGTTCGCTCCAGCGGGCCTTCCCATCGACGGGCTCCACGCGGAAGTGCCGGTAGAGGCCCCCCAGGAAGGCGCCGAAGGCCGGGAAGGCGATCCAGGGGAACAGCGGGAAGAGGGCCTGCACGCCGCGGTCGGGGTTGCCGTTGAAGAGGCCGCGGAGGGGCAGCCAGAGGCCGTCCGCCACGCCCGTGGCCCAGAGCGAGGGCGAGATCAGCGGCACGAAGATGGCGATGAGGAGCGCCAGGCCGGTGAAGAGGCGGGGGTTGCGCACCAGCCGCGCCAGGAGCTGCAGGATCAGCAGCGAGAAGACGATGCACTGCAGCACGTCGATCTTGAACAGCTCCCGGGCCTTCTGCGCGGTGTTGAGCACGGTCCAGTCGGCGGCCGTGATGCCCGGCGCGTGCAGGGCGTAGGCGCAGAGCAGGATGAAGCCCAGGCGCCGGGCGGTGTCGGGCCAGAAGGGGCGCAGGGTGCCATCGGTGCGGAAGGTGGAGATCACCAGGCTGTAGCCCGCCGCCATGGTGAAGCTGGGCGCCACCAGGCCGTTCAGGTAGTTCAGCCAGTCCGGGCGCAGGCCGGCCTGCAGCCACACGTTCACCGCGTGGACCTCGATCATCACGATCACCGCCCAGCCCCGCAGCTGGTCGATCCAATCGCAGCGCTTCGAGGGGGTCAGGTCCGTCCAGAGCGACATGGCCCGTCCCCTAGCTGGCGTTGTGCCGCATGACGCTGTGCTTCCTGCCGTAGGCGAAATAGATGATGAAGCCGAGGGCCAGCCAGGCGATGAGCCGCCACCAGTTGGCCACGGGCAGGGAGAACATGAGCATGAGGCAGGTCAGCACGCCCATGATGGGCACGACGGGCACCCAGGGGCAGCGGAAGGGGCGCTCGGCTTCGGGGTGCTTCTTGCGCATGATGAGCACGGCGGCGCAGACGATGACGAAGGCCAGCAGGGTGCCGATGTTGGCCAGGTGCAGCAGGGCGTCGATGGGCAGGAAGCCCGCCAGGGCGCCCACGAAGAGGCCGACGAGGATGGTGGACTTCCAGGGCGTGCGGAACTTCGGGTGCACGTCGCCGAAGGTGGCCTTGGGGAGCAGGCCATCCCGGGCCATGGCCAGGAACACGCGGGGGCCGCTGAGCATCATGACCAGCAGCACGGAGGTGATGCCGCTGACGCCGGCGGTGGCGATGAGCCCTTCGGCCCAGCCGATGCCCTTCTGCTTGAAGGCAGTGGACACGGGGGCGTTGATGTCCAGCTGGTCGAACTTCACCATGCCCGTCAGCACGGCCACCACGGCGATGTAGAGCACGGTGCAGACCAGCAGGGAGACGATGATGCCGATGGGCACGTCGCGCTGGGGGTTCTTGGCTTCTTCCGCGTGGGTCGATACCGAATCGAAGCCGATGTAGGCGAAGAAGATGATGGCCGCGCCGGCCATGGTGCCGATGGGCGCGCCGCCGCCATCCACCATGCCCGCCACCCGGTGCCCGAAGAAGCTGATGCCGGTCCAGCCGAAGGGCGCGAAGGGATGCCAGTTGGTGGTGTTGATGAAGAAGGCGCCCACGCCGATGACGAAGAGCACGGCCGCCACCTTGATGGCCACCATGACGCCGTTGAAGGTGGCGCTCTCCTGGATGCCCTTCACGAGGATGGCCGTGATGATGGCCACGATGATGAGCGCGGGCAGGTTCACCATGGCGCCCGTGGCGGCGAAGTGCCCGTTGCTGGGGTCGTACTTCCACGGAGATTCGCTCAGCAGCTTCGGAATGTGGATGCCGACCTTGCTGACGGCGCTCTGGAAGTAGGCGGACCAGCCAGTCGCCACGGCCGCGCTGGACACGCCGTATTCCAGGATGAGATCCCAGCCGATGATCCAGGCGAAGAGTTCGCCCAGGGTGGCGTAGGCGTAGGTGTAGGCCGAGCCGGCCACGGGCACCATGGCGGCGAATTCCGCATAGCAGAGGGCCGCGAAGATGCAGGTGATGCCCGCGATGACGTAGGACACCATCAGCGAGGGGCCGGCGATGTTGTGCGCCGCGGCGCCGGTGGCCACGAAGATGCCCGCGCCGATGATGGCCCCGATGCCCAGGGCCGTGAGCTGCACGGGGCCGAGGACGCGGCGGAGGCGGTTCTCCCCCTTGGCCTCCTCCAGGAGGAGGGCCAGGGGCTTGCGGGCGAACAATTGGGACTCGGTGCGCGGTTCGTTCGACATGAACAAGACTCCATGCGATCCGGTAGGTTGGAACCCGGAAGGATGTTCCAGGAGGGGACTGCCAAGTGGGGCTCCCGGCGATGCTAGCAGATATGATGCCCCATGCTTCCCGATGCCCTGAGGTCGCGCCTCGCCTTGGCGCGGAGGTCCCTGCTTCCCTGCCGGGGCTGCCTGGGGCCCGTGGGCGAAGGCGCCGAGGCGGGCCTCTGCGGCCGCTGCTGGGGCGGGCTGCTGCCCCTGCCCGAAGGGCGCTGCCCCCGTTGTGCCCTGGTGCATGCCGAGGCGGACTGTCCCGAGGCCACGGCCTGGGACTGCGGGGATGCGCTCTGGGACTACCACGGCGGACGCCCGCCCCTGGGGGCCCTGCTCCTGCCCGGCATCAAGCAGGGCGAGGCCGGCTGGCGGAAGGCGCTGCTGGGCCGCGTGCTCCGCGGTCCGCTACCGGACTGGGCGGCCGAGGTGGACTGCGTGACCGCGGCACCCAGCGCTTGGCCCCACCGCCTGCTCCGCGGCTTCGACCTCAGCGCCGAGGCGGCCCGGCTGGTGGCCGGGCGCCTCGACCGCCCTTTCACACCTCTGCTGGCCAAGGGCTGGCTTCGCGGGCGGCAGGCCTCGCGCACGGAATCCCAGCGCCGCCGGCTGCCGAAACGGGCCATCGGCCTGCGCCGCGGGGCCGCGCCCAGGGGCCTCATCCTCCTGGTGGATGACGTCTGGACCACGGGCACCACCCTGCTCCGCTGCGCCCAGGCGCTGCGGGCGGGCGGCGCCGACGAAGTGCGCGTGTTGACGCTGTTCCGGGCGCTGTGAGGCGGCTTCAGACCCTTGGCTGTCTCAGCGGCACGGACCCCTTCGCGGCCCGGGCGTACTGGGCGGGCCAGGGCACCTCGACGCCGAGGGCCTGCGCGGCGCGCAGGGGCCAGCGGGGTTCGCGCAGCAGCTGGCGGGCCAGCAGCACCAGGTCGGCGGCGCCCTCGGCGAGGATCTGTTCGGCCTGCTCCGGCTCGGTGATGAGGCCCACGGCACCCGTGGGCAGGCCCGCCTCGGTGCGGATGCGGGCCGCGAAGGGCACCTGGTAGCCGGGCCCCAGGGCGATCTTCTGCAGGGGCGACAGGCCGCCCGAGGAGCAGTCCACCAGGTCCACGCCCAGGGCCTTGAGCTCCAGGGCCAGGGCCACCGACTGGTCCAGGTCCCAGCCACCATCCACCCAATCCGTGGCGGAGATTCGCACGAGGAGGGGCAGCTCCTCGGGCAGGATGTTGCGCAGGGCGCCGACGATCTCGCGGACCAGGCGTGTGCGGTTCTCGAAGGAGCCGCCGTACGCATCGGTGCGCTGGTTCGAAAGGGGTGAGAGGAACTGGTGCAGCAGGTAGCCGTGGGCGGCGTGGACCTCGATCACCTGGAAGCCCGCGGCCAGGGCCTTGCGGGCCGCGTCCATGAAGGCCTCGATGACGGCCAGGATCCCGGCCTCATCGAGGGCCGTGGGCACGGTCCAGCCCGCGTCGAAGGGCAGGGCGCTGGGGGCCACGGGCGTCCAGCCCCCGGCGGCGGGAGGCACGCTGCCGCTGCCCTTCCAGGGGGCGAAGGCCGAGGCCTTGCGGCCCGCGTGGGCCAGCTGGATGCCGGGTACGGCGCCCTGGGCCTTGATGAAGTGGACGCTGTGGGCCAGGCCCTCGGCCTGGGCCATGTTCCAGAGGCCGAGGTCCTCGGGGCTGATGCGACCCTCGGGCAGCACGGCCGCCGCCTCCGTGAAGACCAGTCCGGCCCCGCCCTGGGCTAGGCCGCCGAGGTGGACCAGGTGCCAGTCATTGGGCAGGCCGTCCTGGGACGAGTACTGGCACATGGGCGACACGGCGATGCGGTTGGGCAGCGTCACACCACGGAGTTGCAGGGGGCGGAAGAGGTTCGTCATGGGGGCTCCAGCTTGGCTCGGAATGGGGCCCCTGCCCCATTCCGAGTTAGGGTAATGCGTCTGGGGCATGAACACGTCAAATCCCTTCCATGAGGTGGCGTGATGAATGGAGGTTCTGGCGGTCCGCAGATCCGGGTCTGGGTCGATGATCGAGAGGCTCGGGGATCGGCTGTGGCGGCCCAATTGGCGGCGATGAAGGATGTGTCCATTATGGTGAAGCGACTTCGGACGGGGGATTACCTGATCGAAGGAAAGGCCGTATTGGAGCGGAAGCGTGTGCGGGATTTTCTGGAGAGCCTTCGGCAGGGACGCCTGTTCAGCCAGGCCAACAGGCTCGCATCCTCACCCTTCAGGGCCTTTCTGATCCTTGAGGGGCAACCTCAGGAATGGCGAGGGGCAGGCGTAACCCGTGATGGAATTCAAGGCGCGCTTCTGGCCTTGGCGATTGGATTTGGCATTCCTGTCTTGCGCTCGCAGAGCGAAGAGGAAACAGCCCGGCTGATCCTCTTCACGGCCCGGCAGCTCCATTCACAGGCAAAGGTCGCCATCCGGCGCCCGGTACGCATCCATGGGAAGCGGGCCCGTCAGGTCTACATCCTTACGGGCATTCCCAATGTCGGTCCGAAGCGAGCCCTCCGACTGCTTGAGCGGTTCGGGACCATCGAGGGTGTGATGATGGCCAATCTCGAGGCCCTGATTGAAGTGGAAGGAATAGGGAAACAGACGGCCCAGCGAATCCACTGGGCCGTCCACGAAACCACGAATTCATATCGTTCTTGATTTTTTCCTAACTCGGGGCGCGCAGCGCCCCGAGCCATACGGCCCTACGTAAGCGAAACCAGCACCGACAGCGCCTTCTTGACCTCGGTCTCCAGCTGGCCGACCTTGACCTCCGCCAGGTCGTAGGTGGCCCGCAGCATGGGCTTGTTCACCTTGAGGACGCGGGTGATGTCGATGGGCGTGGCGGAGAGCACGACGTCGCAGGGGGTGGCCTCGATGGTGGCCTCCAGGTCCTTGATCTGGGCCTCGCCGTAGCCCATGGCGGGCAGAATGCCCTGGGCGTTGGGGTACTTCTTGTAGGTGGCGGCGATGGACGCCACGGCATAGGGCAGGGGGTCCACGATCTTGGCGGCGCCACAGTTCTTGGCGGCCACCACGCCGGCGCCATAGGTCATGGAGCCGTGGGTGAGGGTCGGGCCGTCCTCGATGATGAGCACGTTCTTGCCCTTGACCATCTCGGGTTTGGTGCAGGTGACCGGGCTGGTGGCGCGGATGACCACGGCCTTGGGGTTGACCTTCTTCGCATTCTCCTCGATGGCCTTGATGTCCTCTTCCTTGGCGGAATCGCACTTGTTGATGAGGATGATGTCGGCCATGCGGAAGTTGGCTTCGCCGGGGTGGTACAGCATCTCGTGGCCCGTCCGCAGGGGATCGGCGACGACGATGTGGAGATCGCACTTGTAGAAGGGCAGGTCGTTGTTGCCGCCGTCCCAGAGGATCACGTCCGCTTCCTTCTCGGCGCTGCGGATGATCTGCTCGTAGTCCACGCCGGAGTAGATGACGAAGCCGTTGTCGATGTGCGGCTCGTACTCCTCGCGCTCCTCGATGGTGCACTCGTGCTTGTCGAGGTCGGCGTATTCCGCGAAGCGCTGGCAGGCCTGCTTGGCCAGGTCGCCGTAGGGCATGGGATGGCGGATGGCCACGACCTTCTTGCCGAGGCTCTTCAGGATGTTGCTGATGTAGCGGGTGGTCTGGCTCTTGCCCGCACCGGTGCGGACCGCAGTGATGGCGATGACCGGCACCTTGGCCTGGATCATGGTCTTGTCGGCGCCCAGCAGCTCGAAGTCCACGTCGTGGGCGATGCAGAGGCTCGCCAAGTGCATGACGGTGGTGTGCAGGACGTCGGAATAGGAGAAGACGGCGACGTCGGGCTTCAGGTTCTGGATGACGTCCACCAGCTCGGACTCATCGAAGATGGGGATGCCCTGGGGGTAGAGCTTCCCGGCCAGCACGGCGGGGTACTTGCGGCCCGCGATGTCGGGGATCTGGGTGGCGGTGAAGGCCACCACTTCGAAGTCCGGATTGTCCCGGTAGACGGTATTGAAGTTGTGGAAGTCGCGTCCCGCGGCCCCCAGGATCACCACACGCCGTGTCGCCATGACACTATGCCTTTCGGTCCAGCGGCGGGCCGACACGCTCGATGGTGGCAGTCCTGGCCCTACCGCGACCCAGGGAGGATAGCCCCGTTCCCCGTCCCTTGAAAGGGGGAGGTGTCCCCGGTCACAGATGTCCAATGGGTCTATGCTTTTCCCATGTCCATACCAGCCTTCCTTTCGACCTTTTTCCGTCGTTGGCGGCGCCTGCTCCTGGTCCTGGCGACCATCTACGGGCTCTGGCTCCTGGCGGGTTTCTTCCTCATCCCCGCCCTGGCGCGGCCCCGGATCGAGCGGGCGGCGACGGAGGCCCTGAAGCGCCCCGTCACCCTGGCGAAGCTGCGCTTCAACCCCTTCACCTTCGGGACCACCCTGGAGGGGCTGCGGGTGGCCGAGCGCGAGGGGGGCGACTGGATCACCCTCCGCCACCTCTACGTGAACTACGATGTCTGGCGCCTCCTGGGGCACACCGTGGCCTTCTCCACCATCGAGGTGGATGGCCTCACCTTCCGGGCGACGCTGGATGCCAGGGGACGCCTCAACTTCCAGGATCTGCTGGAAGGCGACGGCAAGCCCGTAGCGGCGGCCCCGGCGAAGGAACCGGCCTGGATCCTGGATGTGCGCCGCTTCGCCCTGCGCGGGGGCCGGGTGGAGTTCCAGGACCGCTCCGGGACCGCGCCCTTCCAGACGGTGGTGGGCCCCATCTCCTTCACCCTCGAGGGACTGCGCACCGAGGTGGGCCACCGCAGCGGCGTCGCGCTGGAGGCCTGGACCGAGGCGAAGGAGCACCTCGTCTGGAAGGGCGACCTGGGCTTCCAGCCCTTCGCCTCGAAGGGCAGCCTGGTGGTGGAGAACATCTCCCTGCCCAAGTACCGGCCCTACGAGCAGGAGCAGGTCGCCACGGAGATCCGCAGCGGGACCGCCGCGGTCCGTTCCCAGTATCGCCTCGAGTGGGGGAAGGACCACCACGTGGTGGAGCTCTCCGACCTGGGGCTCACCCTCAGGGACGTGAAGCTGGCGGAGCGTGGCGTGGCCGAACCCGCCGTGGAGCTGCCCCTGCTGGAGGTCCAGAACGGCAGATTGGACCTGCTGGCATCGTCCATGGAGGTGGGCGCCATCCGTGCGGAACAGGGCGTGGTGCGGATTCAGAAAGCCAAGGAGGGCGGCCTGAATCTGGCGCGGCTCTTCGCGCCGACGAAGCCCAAGGTGAAGAAGGAGGATGAGAAGCCCTTCAAGCTGCTCATCCGCGACCTGGCCCTGCGGGGCTTCCGCCTGGGCTGGGAGGACCTGGGCCTGGCACGGCCCGTGAAGGTGGAGGCCACGGACCTGAACCTGCACTGGCAGGACCTGTCCCTGGATCCCGCGGCTTCCGGCAAGGCTTCGCTGGACCTCAAGCTGGCGGCGGGCTCGCTGAAGCTGGAGGGCAGCCTCGCGCCCCTCAAGGCCAGCGGCGACCTCAGCCTCAAGGCCGAGGGCCTGGACCTGGGCACCTGGGATCCCTACCTGGACTCGGCGCTGGACCTGCGCGTTGCCTCCGGGAAGCTGGGCGTGGACGGCCGCCTGCATTTCGCCTTCGAAGGACGGAAGTCGGACGGCCTCACCTTCCTGGGCGGCGCCTCCGTCCTTGGGCTGGAGGTGCGCGATGCCCTCCTGAACGAGCCCTTCCTCCGCTGGAAGCAGCTGCGGCTCTCGGGTGCCGACCTCCGCACCGCGCCCCTGGCCGTGGCCATCCAGGCCGTGGATTGGATCGATCCCGAGGGTCGTGTGGTGGTGCAGCCGGACGGCAGCACCAACGTGGCCCGGGCCCTGCGCCTGGCGCCCGCCGGCAAGCCCGCCTCCCCGGCTGCCGCCGTGCTGCCCGCCACGCCCGCCTCGGCGCCGGACCTGGGCATTGCGAAGCTGGGCATCACGGGCGGCCGCCTCAGCTTCATCGACCGCTCCGTGCAACCCAGCGCCGCCCTGGTGCTGAGTGACCTGGAGGGCTCGTACCTGGGCCTGTCCAGCCGCCCCGACGCCGCCTCCAAGGTGGACTTCCGCGGCAAGGCCGGCGGGCTCGCGCCCATCACCATCCAGGGCCACGCCATGCCCCTGCGCAACGACCTGGACACCGACGTGGTCCTGAAGATCCTGGGCGCCGACCTCACGGACTTCACGCCCTACACGGGCAAGTACCTGGGCTACACCGTGCAGAAGGGCAAGCTGAACGTGGACGCCCGCCTGCGCATCGACCACCGCAACCTCAAGGCCGAGAATGCCGTGAAGCTCGACCAGTTCTACCTGGGTGAGAAGGTGCAGAGCCCCGATGCCACGGGCCTTCCCGTGAAGCTGGGCCTGGCCATCCTCCGCGACCGCAAGGGCGTCATCGCCTTCGACCTGCCCATCGAGGGCAGCCTGGATGATCCCGACGTCAAGTACGGCAAGCTCGTGTGGAAGGCCGTCTTCGGGCTCCTGGGCAAGATCGCCACCTCGCCCTTCACGCTCATCGGCAAGCTCTTCGGCAGTGATGCGGGGGACCTGAGCAGCCTGGCCTTCGCGCCGGGCTCCAGCAGCCTGGAGGCTGCGGCCACGCCCAAGCTCCAGGCCCTGGCCAAGGCGCTGCAGGAGCGGCCCGAGCTGCGCCTCGACGCCGAGGGCGCCGTGGACGCCGACCAGGATGGCGCCGCCCTGCGGAAGGCCGCCCTGGAGGCGCTGCTGCGGCGCACCCGCATGGCCACGCTCAAATCCGCTGAAGAACAGCCCGTTCCCGCCGCGGAGCGCGAGCGCTGGGTCAAGGCCGCCCACGAGGCCGCCTTCCCGCCCCCGAAGGAGGCGAAGGGCGTCCAGCCGACCCCGCCGCCGCCCGTGGCCGAGATGGAGCAGCGCCTGCTGGGCACCCTCAAGGTGGATCCCGCGGACCTGGCCCAGCTGGCGGACGCGCGCGTCAAGCGGGTCCTCGCCTGGCTGCTGGACACCGCCAAGGCCGACCCCGCCCGGGTCTTCGAAGTGAACACCGGGCAGGCCAAGGGCGCGGTGGTGGCCTTCGCGCTGAAATGAGGGTCGGCGTCGCGGCTCACTTCCAATTTGAAAACAGACCCTATGCCCCTGCGACGAGGCACCACTTGAGCTGAAAGCATGGAACCGCGAATGCCGCGAATGGACGCGAATCCGCGGTGGATGGGCCGCCTGGGCCTTCGGCCACCAGCCGCGCCCCGCGTGGCTGGCCGATCACGGGGCGGCGCTACCGGCCTTTAGGAGCCGGCGAATCCGCCCCGTGATCGGAGGCGGAAGAATGCTCGTTCCACCTTCGCGCGCCCAAAGGGCGATTCGCGGCATTCGCGGTGGGCTTTTTGGGCAGACCCTAGCTCGCGGCGGGTCGCTCCCGCAGTCCATGCACGTGCTCGTACAGGGCCTGGATGAGCGGCAGGTCCCGGTCCAGGTCCCCGCTGGGGTGGAACAGGGGCATCAGCCGGATCACGTGCTCCCGGTAGTCGAAGCCCACGGGCAGGATGGGGACGCGCGCCGCCACGGCGATGCGGTAGAAGCCGCTCTTCCACTGGCTCGCGCCCTTGCGCGTGCCTTCGGGGGCCAGGGCGAGCATGAGGGCGGGGGCCGACTCGAAGGCGTGCACGCAGGCGCCGACCACGCCATGGCTGGCGCTGCGATCCACGGGGATGCCGCCCAGCCAGCGCAGGAAGGAGCCGAAAGGGGCGCGGAACAGCGAGTGCTTGCCCAGCCACGAGGCTCGCAGCTCCACCGCGAAGGCCACGGCCACGCCCACCACGAAGTCCCAGTTGGAAGTGTGGGGCGCCACGATGAGAACGTACTTGGGATCGGCGGGGAAGGCGCCCTCGATCCGCCAGCCGGCCAGTTCCAGGTAGCGCCGTCCGAGGGCCCGCCAGGCCCAGCCCCGGGGCTGGTGGAAGGCGGGTGGGACCGGCTGGTATTCCTTGGCCTGCGACAAACCGGACCTCGCGAAGGTGGATGAGATCGAAGCTGGGGGTGCCAGCAGGTTAACCATTCGGCGATCCCGCCGCGATGCGGTGTTTCTGCCCAGCGGACCGGGAACCGCCCTCAGGGGAGCGGGGCCCCTGCCCAGGCTTCCAGGCCCTCGGTGAGCTCCGGGAGGCCGGGGCCGAAGCGTGCGGCGCCCACCCAGTGCAGGCCCGGAGGCAGGGCCTGGACCAGCCGCGCCACCCGTCCCCCGTGGCCGGGTTCCAGCAGGGGGAAGGCGCCGGGACAGGCCTCCTCCCGCACCTGGATGGCCTCCGGCAGCTCTGGCAGCCAGCGGCGCAACTCGCCGAAGACGCCGGGCCACCCATCCAATTCGGGGGCCACCGGGTACGTGCCGCCGAGATAGGTTCGCACCTGGAGCAGACCGGGCACGCCCCGGGGGTCGTCCTCGGCGAAGGCCACGGCCCCCAGCAGGCCGCGCCCTTCGGGGGGATGGACGAGCAGCCCGAAGCCCCGCTCCCAGCCGGGCACCGGGGCATGGCGGCTGTGCCAGACGCGGAGGTCCAGGGATGGAATTCCCTCCAGGAGGCGGGCCGCCTCCTGCGAGACCGGGGCCAGGAGTGATGCGGCCTGACGCGAGGGCAGGGCCACCACCACGGCGTCCGCCTCCGAGGCGAGGCCCTCGCCGCGCACCCGCCAGCGCCCGCCGGGCAGGACTTCCAGGGTCTGAACGGGAGTCCCCGTCCGCACGCAGCCCAGGCGTTCCGCGAGGCTCCGGGCCAGGGTGCCGGTACCGCCCGGGAGCAGGCGCGTGCGCTCCGCGCCCAGCCGGAGGCCGCCCAACAGCAGGCCCCCGTGGGCATCCAGCTGACGCAGGCGCGGGAAAGCGTCCAGGCCCAGGCGCTCGGGCGGAGCCGCCAGCACGCCACCCACCAGGGCCGGCAGCAGCTCCCGGGCGAAGCCGGCACCGAGGCGGCGGGCGAAGAAGGCGTGCAGGGTTTCATCGGGATCTGTTCGCGCCGGAATCAGGGGTTCCGCCAGCATGCGCAGCTTCTCGCCGAGGCTGAGCCCCGGCGCGCGCAGGAGGCCGCCAAAGGTGGCCGGGCCGGGGTGCCGCCGTCCGTCCTTGCCCAGCCAGCGGGGGCCCTTGGGCCCGGTCGGGTACGGCTCCAGATCCAGCTCCAGCAGCAGGCGCGCCAGGGCCCCTTCCCGGGCCACCCGGAGGCCCTGGGGCCCACGCTCCAGCCAGCCCGGTTCGCCCTGCGGGCCCGGCCAGGCCAGCGTCTGCGCCCACCCGCCCACGGCCGAAGCGGCCTCCCAGACCTCGACCTCCCGGCCGCGCCGCTGCAGGTGCCAGGCCGCCAGGAGGCCGGAGATCCCGCCGCCCAGGACGATGACGCGGGCTCTATGTGCGGTGGTGTCCACATGGCTCCGGAAACGGGTGCTTCCGGAGTATGAAACAAAAGCGGGCGTCTTTCGGCGCCCGCTTCGCTCGCTCTCCGGCGATCTACTTCGAAGCCACGTAGGCCTTAAGACCGTCGGAAGTCGGCCTGGCTCGGGCCTTCGGCCCTCGGGGCTTTGCCCCCGCCATCGGCTGCGCCGATGCGGCCCTATCCTCCCTTCACTGCGTTTCGGTCGGATGGTCATGGCCCCGAAGGCCATTCCGCCTCTGCGTACACGCCGCGGGCGCCTGTCGGCGCCCGCTCCGTTCGTTCTCTGACGATCTACTTGGAAGCCACGTAGGCCTTCAGACCCTCCGCGTTCGGCTTCATGGCCTTCTGTCCCTTGTGCCAGTTGGCAGGGCAGACTTCGCCGTGCTCTTCGCTGAAGTCCACGGCGTCCAGGAGGCGCAGGACTTCCTCCACGCTGCGGCCCAGGTCGTTGTGGTTCACGGTGATGTGCTTCAGGATGCCGTCCTTGTTGATGATGAACAGGCCGCGCAGGGCGATGCCGATGGGCAGCAGCACGTTGTAGTCCTGGGCGATGGTCTTGTTCAGATCCGAGACCAGGGGGAAGGTGACGCCCTGGATGCCGCCGTCCTTGCGGGGGGTGTTCACCCAGGCGTGGTGGCTGAACTTGGAGTCGACGCTCACGCCGATGACCTGGGTGTTGCGGGCCTCGAACTCCTTGAGCGCGTCGGCGAAGGCCAGGATCTCGGTGGGGCAGACGAAGGTGAAGTCGAGGGGGTAGAAGAACAGGACGACCTTCTTGCCCTTGTAGTCGGACAGCGAGATCTGCTTGAACTCGCCGTTGACGAGGGCGTCGGCCTTGAAGTCGGGTGCGGGCTGAGTGACGAATGCGGCCATTGGTGCCTCCTTAGCGGGGACTTGCCCCTTGGGTTCGATGGGAATAATCAGGCTACGGCGGGCCCCGGAGGCGTTCAAGGAAAATATCCGACCAATTCAGTAAAGAATATGAAACCCGAGGGTCAACTGAGGTTTCCAGACTCAGTGGGGACGCGCTTCTCGTGGTAATCTGCGAGGTTACAAGGACCCCCATGCAGCCCATCCAGCTCTCCGTTTTTTCCGAGACCGCCCGGCTCCGGCAGGTGGTGGTGCACAACCCCGGCCCTGAGGTGGACCTGATGGTGCCCGGGATGATGGAGAAGCTCCTCTTCGATGACATCCTCCACGGCGACCTGGCCCGGTACGAGCACGGCCAGTTCAGGCAGGTGCTGGCCAAGGTGGCCGACGAGGTGCTGGACATCCAGGACCTCTTCACCGATGCGCTCCAGGACGAGGGTGTGAAGCTGGGCTTCATCGAGGACCTGCGGCGCCTGGTGGGACTGCCGGACGACACCTGCAACCTGCTGCGCGACATGGGCCCGGCGGACGTGGCCCGCAGCGTCATCGGGGGCCTGCCCTGGGACGACATGCCGGGCCACACGCGCTGGGAGGAGGAGTTCGACTACCGGGTGCGCCCCATCCCGAACCTGCTGTTCATGCGGGACCCGGCCTCGGTCATCGGCGACGGCTACAGCGTGAACTCCATGGCCACCTGGGCCCGGGAGCGCGAGCCGCTCATCCTCAGCTACGTCTTCCGCCACCACCCGCGCCTGAAGCACCACACGGACCACGACAAGTGGTTCGACCAGGTGACGCCCCTGGTGCGCGGCGAGATCAAGGCCCCCGTGAGCCTGGAAGGCGGGGACATCCTGGTGCTCAGCCACAAGGTGCTGGCCGTGGGCTGCAGCGAGCGCACCCAGGCCGACGCCATCCACCAGCTGGCCGAGAGCCTGCGGGCCCACCACGCCGAGGACAACGCCAGCTTCGACCACCTGCTCATGGTGCTCATGCCGAGCAAGCGCAGCGCCATGCACCTGGATACGATCTTCACCCGCACCAGCGAGGACGAGTGCCTGGTCTTCCCGCCCTACTTCCGCGAGGGCAGCCGGGAGCTGCTGAACGTGACCAGCATCGACCTGCGCCACCAGGAGCTGCGCATGAGCACCCAGCCCAGCCTGCTCAAGGCGCTGAAGACCCTCGGCATCGACCTGAAGCCCATCTTCTGCGGCGGCCTGGACCCCATCATGCAGCAGCGGGAGCAGTGGACCGATGGCGCCAACGCCTTCTGCCTGGCCCCCGGCGTCATCACCAGCTACGGCCGCAACATCGCCACGGCGGCGGCCCTGGACCAGGCCGGCTACCACGTGGTGACGGCCCAGGAGGTGCTGACCGATCCCACCCTGGACCTGCTGGATGGGGGCAAGTACCTGGTCCAGATCCAGGCCGGTGAGTTGAGCCGGGCCCGGGGCGGGCCGCGCTGCATGACCATGCCCCTATCCCGGGATGGGGCCTGACAGGCGCCATCCCGCCTGGGTGGAATCGCAAGTCTTGAAATGGTTCAGCAATGACTCCTGAATCTGGTTGCTGCTAAGCTTCATCCTCGCGCCTCGTCACCGAGGCGCCCCTTTTTTTATGGCCGATCTGACCCCCACCCCCACCTCCGCCCCGACCCTCCGGCACCGCCTGGAGTACGGCGTCTTCCGCCTGCTGGACGGCGTCCTGGGCCGGCTGCCCTGGGCCACGGTCCAGGCCCTGGGCGAGGCTGCGGGCGAGCTCTTCTACCTGGCTGACCCCAGGCACCGCCGCATCGTCCGGGAGAACCTGCGTTTCGCGGAACTCGGCCTGACGGAGGCCGAGACCCGGGCCATGGCCAAGGCCTGCTTCCGGCATTTCGGATCCCTGTTCATCAGCCTGCTCCGCCTGCGCCACGCCACGCCCGAGGAGCTCGACCGCTGGATCAAGGTCGAGGGGCTGGAACATTTCGACGCCGCCCAGGCCTCCGGCAAGGGCTTCATCCAGCTCACGGGCCACTACGGCAACTGGGAGGCGGTGGCCCTGGCCCAGAGCCGCCACGGCCGCACCATCGATGCCATCGGCCGGGAGCTGGACAACCCCCTGCTGGAGCCCATCTCCCTGGGTTTCCGCACCCGCTTCGGCAACCGTGTGATCCTCAAGGACGGGGCCATGCGGGAGACGCTCCGTTCTCTCAAGGCCGGGCGAGGCGTGGGCTTCCTGCTGGACCAGGACGCCCTCACCATGGGCGTGTGGGTGCGGTTCCTGGGCCAGTGGGCCTCCACCTTCGGCACCGCCGGCAGCCTCGCGGCCCGCTACGGCCTGCCCGTGCTGCCGGTGTTCAGCTGGCCCAACGAGGACGGCACCACCACCGTGCGCTTCGAGGCGCCCTTCGAGGTGCCCGTCACCGGCGATGCGGCCCGGGACGCCTGGGTGGCCACCCAGCTCATGACCGCCCGCATCGAGGGCCAGATCCGGAAGGACCCCCGCTGGTGGTTCTGGATGCACCGCCGCTTCAAGACCCGCCCCGGCGAGGGGGACCCCCTTCCGGCTCCGCTTCCGCCCCCGGAGTGGGTAGAATCGATCCCAACCTCTCCTGTCTGACCGGGCCGAACGGCCCGCCTTTTTTTGACCCTTCTTTCCCGGAAGTCCCCATGCCCAAGCACGTGCTCGCCAAGCTCGAGAAGGAACTCAAGGACATCAAGCAGGCCCTGCTCGTGGACATCCCCCAGGAGATCGCCCGGGCGGCCGGCCAGGGCGACCTATCCGAGAATGCGGAGTATGAACAGGCCCTGGCCAAGCGGGACATGTTCCAGAACAAGCTCGTCACCCTCGAGAAGCGCATTTCGGAGGTGGCCAGCCTGGACATCAGCCGCCTGCCCAAATCCCGGGCCGCCTACGGGTCCAAAGTCACCATCCTGGACCTGGATTCCGATGAGGAATTCACCTACACGCTGGTGCTTCCGGAGGAACTGGATGGCCATCCCCAGCATCTCAGCATCAGCTCCCCCATCGGCATGGCGCTGGTGGGCCAGGAGGAGGGCAACGAGGTCCGCGTCCAGATCCCCGCGGGAGTCCGGCGCTTCGAGATCCTGGAATTGAAGACCATTCACGATGTAGCCTAGAGCCGCACCCGAGCGGGAGCACGAATGAACAAGTACAAGCGCGAACAGAAATGCTCCTTCTGCGGCAAAGAGCCCCATGAGGTGGAGCAGCTCCTCGCGGGTCCCGAAGCCTTCATCTGCAACGAGTGCCTGGAGGCCGGCCAGCTGCAGCTGCGCATGAGCCGCCAGGGCAAGCCCCTGGGCAAGCACGAGGCCCGCCTCAGCCGGCCCAAGGAGATCAAGTCCTTCCTGGACGACTACGTCATCGGCCAGGAGGCCGCCAAGAAGCGCCTCAGCGTGGCGGTCTACAACCACTACAAGCGCATCCTGACGCCCCGGAAGGCCCTGGGCGCCACCGAGGTGGAGCTGTCCAAGAGCAACATCCTGCTGCTGGGCCCCACGGGCACCGGCAAGACCCTGCTGGCCCAGACCCTGGCCCGCTTCCTGGACGTGCCCCTGGCCATGGCCGATGCCACCACGCTCACCGAGGCCGGCTACGTGGGCGAGGACGTGGAGAACATCCTCACCAAGCTGCTCCAGGCCGCCAACTACGATGTGGAGCGGGCCCAGCGCGGCATCGTCTTCATCGACGAGATCGACAAGGTGGGCCGCAAGAGCGAGAACCCCAGCATCACCCGCGACGTGTCCGGCGAGGGCGTGCAGCAGGCCCTGCTGAAGCTGGTGGAGGGAACGGTCGCCAACGTGCCGCCCCAAGGCGGCCGCAAGCACCCGCACCAGGAGTTCATCCAGCTGGACACCAGCAACATCCTGTTCATCTGCGGCGGCGCCTTCGTGGGCATCGAGGACATCATCAAGCAGCGCATCCGCGCCAAGGCCGTGGGCTTCGGCTCCACGCCCTCCTCCAAGGAGGACAAGGAGAACATGCTCCGCCTGGTGGAGCCCGAGGACATCATCAAGTTCGGCCTCATCCCCGAGCTGGTGGGCCGCCTTCCCGTCGTGGCGGGACTCGCCCCCCTGGACCGGGAGGCCCTGGTGGCCATCCTCACCCAGCCCAAGAACGCCATCACCAAGCAGTTCGTGAAGCTCTTCGACATGGACGACGTGGACCTGAGCTTCGAGGAGGGCGCCATCGACGCCATCGCCGAGCAGGCCCTCACCCGCAAGCTGGGCGCCCGCGGCCTCCGCAGCCTGGTGGAGCAGATCCTCCTGGAGCCCATGTACGAGCTGCCCTCGGACAAGCGCACCTCCCGCGAAACCCTGCGCATCACCCGGCAGAAGGTCGAAGAGGTCATGGGTCTTCCCTCCCAACCGATCTCCGCCGCGGGCTGAATCGAGGCTTCCTTGGCCGTCCCCAAGACGCTCACCCTGCCCGCCATTCCCATCCGGGACATGGTGCTGTTCCCGGGGGCCCGGGTGCCCTTCGTGGTGGGACGGTCGGCCTCGGTGCGCACGCTGGAGCTGGCCATCAAGGCCGGCGACCACCTCCTGATGCTGACGCAGAAGGACGCCAAGGTGGAGACGCCGGGCCAGGATGATCTCTTCGCCATCGGCACCCTGGCCCTGGTGGAATCGGTCATCGCCCTGCCCAAGGACTACTACAAGGTGGGCGTGAAAGGCATCGCCCGCGTGAACCTGCGCCGTTACGACGACAGCGGCGAGGTCATCCAGGCCGAAGCCTACCTGCTGCCCGAGCCCGCCCAGACCGGCGGGGGCTCGCTCCAGCCCTTCCACCAGGCCGTGGAATCCTTCCTGGGCCGCAACTCCGACGCCTCCCGCCTGCTGAGCATGGACCAGATCCGCGAGCTGGCCCTGGGCAAGGCCATCGACACCGTGGCCGGGCTGGTGCCCGCCGAGGTGAAGCAGAAGCAGGAGATCCTCGATCAGCTGGAGATCGCCCCGCGCCTGGAGTCGCTCATGCGGCTGCTGGAGCTCGACGCCGCCCGCTCCGAGGTGGACCGCACCCTGGACGAGAAGACGCGCCAGCGCCTGGACCAGGACCACAAGCAGTACGTGCTGAACGAGAAGATGCGGGTCATCCAGCAGGAGCTGGGCAAGAAGGAGGAGAAGGACGAAGGCACGCGCCTGAAGGACCAGATCGAAGCCGCCGGCATGACCGTCGAGGCCAAGGCCAAGGCCCTGGAGGAGCTGGAGCGCCTGGAGGCCATGCCGCCCCAGAGTGCCGAGGCCACGGTCAGCCGCACCTACCTGGACTGGCTGCTCGCCCTGCCCTGGCAGGCCATGGCCGATGAGCGGCTCGACCTCACCGAGGCCGAGCGGGTGCTGGACGAGGACCACTCGGGCCTCGACAAGATCAAGGCCCGCATCCTCGAGCACCTGGCCGTCATGGCGCGGTTGCGCAACGAGCCGCTGAAGGAGGGCGAGACCGGCGACCGTGCCCCGCTCCGCGGCCCCATCCTCTGCCTCGTCGGCCCGCCGGGCGTGGGCAAGACGTCGCTGGCCCGCAGCATCGCCCGGGCCCTGAACCGGCCCTTCGTGCGGCTGTCCCTGGGCGGCGTGCGGGACGAGGCGGAGATCCGCGGCCACCGTCGCACCTACATCGGCTCCATGCCCGGCCGCATCATTTCGCTCATGAAGAAGGCCAAGGTCCGCAACCCGCTCATGCTGCTGGACGAGATCGACAAGATGGCCTCGGACTTCCGCGGCGATCCGAGTTCCGCCCTGCTTGAAGTGCTCGATCCCGAACAGAACGCGGCCTTCCAGGATCACTATCTGGACCTGGGCTTCGACCTCAGCCAGGTGCTGTTCCTGGCCACGGCCAACGTGCGCCACCAGATCCCCGAGCCCCTGGAGGACCGCCTGGAGGTGCTGGAGCTGTCCGGCTACACCACCAAAGAGAAGCTGGCCATCGCAGAGCAGCACCTGCTGCCCCGGGCCCTCGAAGGGCACGGCATGAAGGGCATGGGCGTGCACTTCGAGACCGCGGCCCTGGAGAAGCTCGTGCAGGCCTACACCCGCGAGGCTGGCGTGCGCCAGTTCGAGCGCGAGATCGCCAACATCCTCCGGAAGCTGGCACGGCACACGCTGCAGCCCGAGAAGGGCGAGCCCTTCGATCCCGTCATCACCGCCGAGCGGGTGCCCAAGCTGCTGGGACCCGAGAAGATCCTGGAGCACCGTGCCGAGGACACGGCCCCGCCGGGGCTGGTGAACGGCCTGGCCTGGACCCCCACGGGCGGCGACCTGCTCACCATCGAGGCCGCCGTGCTGCCGGGCAAGGGCGTGCTCAAGCTCACGGGCAAGCTGGGCGAGGTCATGCAGGAGAGCGCCAACCTGGCCCTGAGCTACGTCCGCGCCCGGGCCGAGCGCCTGGGCCTGAAGCGGGACTTCCTCGACACGGTGGACCTGCACGTCCACGTGCCCGAAGGTGCCATTCCCAAGGACGGCCCCAGCGCCGGCATCACCCTGGCCACGGCCCTCATCTCCGTGCTGACGGGCATCCCCGCCCGGGCGGACCTGGCCATGACGGGCGAGTTGACGCTGAGGGGCCGCGTGCTGCCCATCGGCGGGCTGAAGGAAAAGCTGTTGGCGGCTCACCGCCAGGGCCGCAAGGCCGTGCTGATCCCCAGCGAGAACGCCCGCCACCTGGAGGAAGTGCCCGCCGAGGTTCGCGAGCAGCTGAGCATCCACCTGGTGAGCCACATGGACGAGGTCATCCAGTTGGCCCTCACCCGCATGCCCGAGCCCCTGGGGCCGGAAGTGGCGGGCCACCCCAACCCCGCCCGCGAGAATCCGGCGACCCAGTAGGGAAGGCCGTTCCAGCCTGCTAACCTGAATCCATGCGCTTTCTCTCCAGCCACGTCCTCCATTTCCTCGTCATGGGCCTGGGCATCGCCGTGGTCCTGGGGCTGCTGCATCCGACCACCAGGCCGGAGCGGACGCGGGCGTCCATCCTGAAGCACGTGGCGGGGCTCATCGGCATCGGGCTGGCGCTGGCCTGGCTCATGTACCTCCTGCCCCGGCATCCCGTTCGATTCTAGGGGGACGCCGTGGTCGAGAAGGTCCTGGGCCTCTGGGCCACCCTCGAGGCGGGCTGGCAGCGGGCCTGGCGGCTCGCGGTGGACCTGTGGAATGAGATCGCCCGGACGGTACCCGTCGTGGGGCGCGTGGGGCACTTCACCTTCGAAGTGATCGGCAAGTACCACAAGGACGACTGCCTGAGCTACGCCGCGGGCCTCAGCTTCTGGCTCATCGTCAGCCTGGTGCCCCTGTCCACGCTGCTGTTCAAGCTGCTGGGCGCCATTCTGGGCAGCCGCGCCTACGGGCCCGCCACCATGAAGACCCTGCAGGAGATCGTGCCCTTCCTCCCGAAGGAGTTCGTCTACGATGCCGTGGCCAACAGCCAGAAGATTGGTGGCATGGGGCTCTCCTGGATCGTGCTGCTCTTCGGCAGCTACTGGGGCATCAGCCAGCTGGACACCAGCCTGGCCCACGTGTTCGGCCTGCGCATCAAGAAGCACCGCCAGACCCGCAAGAACCACCTGCTGCGCCAGGTGATCTTCCTGGTGGGCGGCCTGCTGGCCACGGTCTTCTTCCTGGCGGTGCTGCTGGGCGGCGCCCTGCGCAAGATCTTCCCCGCCCGGCAGACGGACTTCCTGCCCTACCTCGGGCCCCTGATCGGCC
Organism: Geothrix sp.; assembly: GCF_030219325.1. Taxonomy (NCBI): domain Bacteria; kingdom Pseudomonadati; phylum Acidobacteriota; class Holophagae; order Holophagales; family Holophagaceae; genus Geothrix; species Geothrix sp. The sequence continues at coordinate 752,612 of NZ_CP126625.1, forward strand.
TGGTGGTGATGACCCTGGTGCTGCAGCACCTCCCCCGCCTGCACGTGAAGTTCCGCCACGCCTTCCTGGGTGCGGGCATCTCCACGGCCCTGTGGTGGCTGGCCAAGTGGGGCTTCGGCATCTACCTGAAGCACACCCTCACCTGGGGCATCATGTACGGCTCCCTGCTGGGCATCGTGGCGGGCCTCACCTTCCTCTACTACAGCTGCGCCATCCTCCTGCTGGGCGCCGAGATCACCGCCGCCTTCTACCGCCACGAAACCGGCGCCACCACCGTGCCCTCATGGCTGCGGATGAAGGCGGGCGAGCCGGTGAAGCCCTAGGGTTGTTCACGCGGAGACGCGGAGTGCGCGGAGGAACAGATCAGAATAGGGTCTCTGAATGTCCTTCCCTTCAGCGACGATCGGTCAGGGAGACAGTCATGCAGCACGTCCCAGCCCAATTCGAGAATCAGGCCATCCGGCGAGCCTATGACGAGTCCACGGAGACATGGTGGTTCTCGGTCGTCGATATCGTGCAGGTGCTCACCCAGCAGCCGGATTTCCAGTCGGCCCGCAAATATTCGAACAAGCTCAAGACTCGCCTAAATGTTGAAGGCAGTGAGTCGGTGACAAAATGTCACCGACTGAAACTACCCGCGCCGAGAGCACTCTTCAGTAGCCGCACCCCATCAACGGCGACGAGGTGTTTTGGTCGAAAGGAATTTTTAAAGCTGAGGAGAGCGGAGGAACGGAGGAGAGCTGAGAAAGACAGGAGGCATTTTCTCCGCTTTCCTCCGCCCCTCAGCTGTCCTCCGCTTACTTGACTCTTTTGCAGTAAAAGCCGCCAATGGCGAAAGCACGGGCCAGTGCCGCACCAAGGGGCATTCAAAAGAAAAAAAATTTGCCGGCGATGGACAGTGATGGACGGTGATGAAAAGAACGGGCGCAGTTATCCCCGTACATCACCGTGCATCACCGGCTAAAAGAAAAACACCGATGACACCAAGCACTGGCTGATGAACACCGAAGAGATCGGTGAGCGCGGCCCATGCCTTGCTCTTGACGGTGTTCATCAGCTTTTATTGGTGTTCATCGGTGGTTCAAAATGCTTTTGCTTTTCCCGGTGGCGATGCGGCTACTCGTCGTCGCGCCCGCGCTGACTCGCAGGAATCGCGTAGCCGTCGGCCTTGTACTCGTTGATCTTGTTCCGCACGGTGCGCAGGGCGATGTCGAGCTGTTCGGCGCAGTGGGTGCGGTTGCCCTTGAGGGCGCTGAGGGTGGAGAGCAGCCAGAAGCGCTCGAGCTCGGGCAGGCTCAGGCCCAGGGGCAGCACCACGGGGGTGCCCATGGGCACGCCCACAAGGGGCTTGAGGGGATCGGCCACCACGGCGCCGGCGGGGGCGGCCACGTCGCGGCGGACGGCAGCGGGCGCCACGGGGGGCGTCCAGGGCTCGATCACGGGGCTTTCCGGCGGATCCTCGGGCAGTCCCTCGAAGGCATCACTGGGCAGCAGCCAGCGCAGGTCCTGCTGGCTGAGGCGGCGGCCCTGGCTCAGCACCACGCAGCGCTGGATGACGTTCTCCAGCTCGCGGATGTTGCCGGCCCAGGGATGGCGGGCTAGCGCGCCGAAGAAGCTGGGCACCAGCTCCGGTACGGGCCGGTCGTTCTCGCGGGCGTAGCGTTCGGCGAAGTGCGAGGCCAGCAGGCTCAGGTCGCCCGGCCGGTCGCGCAGGGGCGGCAGGTCCAGGGGGATGACGTTCAACCGGTAGTAGAGATCCTCGCGGAAGCGTCCGGCTTTCACCTCAGCCTGGAGGTCGCGGTTGGTGAGGGCGATGAGGCGCACATCCACCGCGATGGGCCGGTTGCCGCCCAGGCGATCCACGGTGCGCTCCTGGAGGACGCGCAGCAGCTTGCCCTGGAGGCCCAGGGGCAGTTCACCCACCTCGTCGAGCACCAGGGTGCCGCCGTCGGCCTGCTCGAAGCGGCCCTGCTTCATGCTGGTGGCACCGGTGAAGGCGCCCTTCTCGTAGCCGAACAGCTCGGATTCCAGCAGGTTCTCGGGGATGGCGGCGCAGTTGATGGCCACGAAGGCGCCGTTGCGGCGGGGGCTGGAGCCGTGGATGAGCTTGGCCAGCAGCTCCTTGCCGGTGCCGCTCTCGGCCTGGATGAGGATGGTGGCGCGGCTGTCGGCGGCGCGGCGGGCCAGGGCCAGGGTCTCGCCCAGCGCCGGGTCCTGCGTGAGGATCACGGGGGCCTCGGAGGCCTCCTCGGCCTTGAGGTGGCCCTCGGACTTCAGCGCCTTGTGCAGGGCGCTGGTGAGTTCTTCGGGGCTGAAGGGCTTGGAGAGGAAGTCGAAGGCGCCGAGGCGCATGGCCTCGCGGGCGGATTCCAGGCTGCCGAAGGCGGTGATGAGCAGCACGGGCAGGCCCGGATCCACGGCCTTCAGCCGGGCCGTGAGCTGCAGGCCGTCCATGCCGGGCATGCGCAGGTCCGTGATCACGGCGTCGAAGGCGCCGGGCCGCACCATGCGCAGGGCCTCCTCGCCACCGCGGGCCTGCTCGGCAAAGAAGCCGGAGCGCTTGAGGCTCATGGCCATGCCATCCCGCATCCCGGGATCGTCGTCCACCACCAGCACCCGAAGGGGAGTCGCCATAGCTGAGCATCCATGCGGCCAGGGCGGCCGCTACCCCGTTATCGGGTCCCGGGGTCCGGACTGGAGTTTTGTGCCGGGCGGCGTTTCAGGATCCGGCGGGGCAGGTCGCCGCTCCCCTCCTCCCCGCGCACGGGGTCCCCGTGGCGGCGGATGAGCAGGTAGAGCTGGCGGCGGCTCACGCCCAGGCGCCGGGCGGCCTCCACCCGGTTGCCGTAGGCCCGGCGCAGGGCCTGGTGCAGCAGGTACCGCTCCAGCGCGTGCAGGTTGGTCGCCAGGTCCTCGGCCTCGAAGCGGGGCGGGCCGGCCGGTTCGGAGGCGGGCGACTGGCCCAGCAGCTTCCAGCGCAGCAGGCGGTTCCGCAGCTCCCGCAGGTTCCCGGGACAGGGCAGGGCGCCCAGGCTGGCGGGAAGGTCCCCTTCGAGGCCCTCCTCCGCGGCCAGTGCCGCCAGCAGAGCCGGGATCGCCTCGGGATGTTCGTCCAGGCCAGGCAGGCGCAGCTCCAGGCAGGGCAGGTGGTCCGGGACCGAGCGGGCCGCCACCACGCCCCGCGGCTCGCCCGCCAGCCACTCGGCGGCCGCCGTCGCGGTGCCAGCCTCGTGCATCGGTACGCCCCGGCGCGCGGCCAGCTCCGCCGCCAGCGTGGAGACGCCGGAGCCCACGGGGCCGTGGATCCACAGGGCCTCGGGACGGGCGATCAGCTCCTCCAGGTGGGCGCCCCACTGGGCGAAGCCCGGGAGGAGGGCCAGCGGAACCACGGGCCTACTTCCCCGGGAACACGTGGAAGAGCACGGCGAACACGTGGCAGGCGCTGCCGGCCACCACGAAGAGGTGCCAGAGGGCGTGGTGGAAGCGCAGCCGCTCCAGGCTGTAGATGGCGGCGCCCGCGCTGTAGAAGAAGCCGCCGCTGAAGAGCCAGTAGAGGCCGTGGGTCGACAGGGATTTCCCCAGGGGCACGGCGGCGATGACGATGAGCCAGCCCATCAGAAGGTAGATGCAGGTGGAGATCCAGCCCATGCGCTTGGCGAAGGCCGGATCCATGTCCGTATCGCCGGGCACGGCGTGGAGGTGGTCCACCGCGGGCGGCCGGAAGATTTGCCTGGCCAGGCGCGCGTAGAACACGGCCTTGAACACGATGCCCACCACCGCCAGGCCCCAGACCAGGCCGAAGAGGGTCCAGCCCCAGCCGGGTCGCGTCCGACCCAGGGCGGACAGGCAGAAGGGCGTGTAGGTCCCGGCGATGAGGATGAAGATGGCCGAGTGGTCGAAGACCTTGAAGACCAGCTTCACCCGCGGTCCGCGGAAGGCGTGGTACAGCGTGGACATGAGGTAGAGCAGGATCAGGCTGGAGCCGAAGATCGACGCCCCCACCACGTCCCGGGCGGTGCCGTGGATGGCCGCGGTGACCACCATCAGCACAAGCCCGGCGATGGACAGCGCCGCGCCCAGGCCGTGGGTCAGGCTGTTGGCCAGCTCCTCGCCGCGCGTCTGGGAGGTGGATCCGGGGAGAGAAGCCGTGCGGGACATGCCTTCGAGGATGACAGACTCTAGGCATCGGTTCCTCTGGAGCTTCCATGCGCGTTCCTCTGTATCTGGCCCTGTTCCTCACGCTGGCGGCCCCGGCGCAGACCCTGCGGGGCGTGGTCGTGAGCCAGGAGCGGCTGGCCTCGGAGGCCGGCGCCCAGGTGCTGCGGGAGGGCGGCACGGCCGTGGACGCGACCGTGGCCACGGCCTTCGCGCTGGCCGTGGTGCATCCCGCCGCGGGCAACCTCGGTGGGGGCGGCTTCCTCCTGTCGCGGCCTACCTCGGGTCAGGCCCTCTTCCTCGATTTCCGGGAGACGGCCCCGGCCGCCGCCCATCCGCGCATGTGGCTGAAGGAGGACGGCACCTACGACGAGGCGCGACACCATGAAAGCCTGGCCGCGGTGGGCGTGCCGGGCACGGTGGCCGGGCTGCGCACGGCCTGGAAACGGGCGGGCCGCCTGCCCTGGGCGCGCCTGCTGCGGCCCGCCATCCGGCTCGCCCGCGGGGGCTTCGTCCTCTCGGAGAATCAGGCGGCAAGCCTGGAGAAGCAGCTGCCCGAGTTCCGGAAGCACCCGCCCACCCTGGCCCAGTTCAGCCGCGGTGGCGAGCCGCTGAAGGCCGGGGACCGGCTGGTGCAGCGCGACCTGGCCCGCACCCTGGAACGCCTGGCGAAGGACTGGACGGACTTCTACCGCGGCGCCACCACCCGCCTCATCCTGCGTGACATGCAGGCCGGAGGGGGCCTGCTCAGGGCCGCGGATCTGCGCGCCTACCGGCCGCGCTGGCGTGAGCCTCTGCGCGGCAGCTACCGCGGCGTGGAGGTGCTGGCCGCGCCGCCCCCCAGCTCCGGCGGCCAGGTGCTCATCGAGGCCCTGAACGTGCTCGAGGGCTACGACCTGAAGGCCGCAGGGGCCGCCTCGGCCACGACCGTCCACCTGGCCTCGGAGGCGCTCCGCCGGGCCTTCGCGGACCGGGCGCAGTTCCTGGGTGATCCCGGCTTCAACGGGGACCTGCCGCTGGTCCGCCTGCTCTCGAAGGAACACGCGGCGTCCCTGCGGGCGACCATCCGCCCGGACCACGCTTCCGCCTCCGCGCCGGACCGCTTCACCTGGCCCGCGGATCGCCCCGACACCACCCATCTCTCGGTGCTGGACCGCAAGGGGAACGCCGTGAGCCTCACCTACACCTTGGAGGACAGCTACGGGCTCAAGCGCATCGTGCCCGGCGCGGGTTTCCTGCTGAACAACGAGCTGGGCGACTTCAACGCGGGGCCCGGCCTGACCGATGCCACGGGCCTCATCGGCACGGCGCCGAACCTGGCCCAGCCGGGCAAGCGCCCCCTGTCGAGCATGTGCCCCGTCATCCTCGTGCAGGGCGGAAAGGTGCTGCTGGTCAGCGGCAGCCCCGGTGGGCGCACCATTCCCAGCACGGTGCTGAACACGGTGCTCAACGCGGTGGACTTCGGCATGGAGGCGCGCTCCACCGTGGACGCCCCCCGCTTCCACCACCAGTGGCTGCCGGACCGCATCCAGGTGGAGGCGGACCTGCCCGCCGCCACCCAGGCCGCGCTGAAGGCCATGGGCTACGCGCTCAAGGACGTGAAGAAGCAGGGCTGCGCCCAGGTGATCCTGGTGCGCGATGGCCAGGTCGAAGGCGCCGCCGACATCCGGCGGTGGCCAGACAGCGCGGCGGTCGTGGAGTGAGGTGCTCTAGGCGGCGATGCCCTTCGCTTTGAGGAAGGCGCCCAGGGCCTTGTCCTCGCCCTGGATGTGCTTCGTGAGCCAGTCCTCGAGGAAGCTGAAGACCGAGGAGGTCAGCAGGATCTTCCCGCTCTGGTAGTTCGCGATGAGCGTCCCGACCTCCTTCACCAGGTCGGCGTGGACGGCGCAGTGCCGCTGGGTCTCGGGGTAGCGGTGCGCAATCATCAGGCGCTCCTCGCCCGCGAAGTGCGCCACGGTGTAGTCCTTCAGGAAGAGCAGGGTCTTCTCGATCTCGTCCTTGCCCTTGCCCTGTTTCATGGCCATGTGCAGGTTGTTCAGGGTGTCCACCAGGGACCGGTGTTCCGCGTCGATCTTCGCGTGGCCCACTTCCAGGGTCGCGCGCCAGTCCATGTAGGCCATCTCACCACTCCATTCAGGCAGAGCCCACACCAGCGGGGCGTCTCCCCAAGGGTTCGGCCGGGCCCTCCGCGTCGCTTCAGTCCTGGCGGCAGGCTTGTGACTGTCGTCATAAAAGCACTGAATTCATCGTTTATGAATGTGGTCGTTACACTGACGTGATTTTCCAGGAGGCTCCCTTCAGTTCGGTGCATCCTTCGCCGGTTTCACGTGCCTGTCGAACCAGCGGAGCATCTCCCAGAGGGTGTGCTCGATGGATTCGCGGGCGACGTAGCCGTGGGATTCCAGCGGCAGGGTGACGTAGCGCGCGGTCTGGCCGTGGCCCTTGAGGGCCGCGTAGAGGCGCTCGCTCTGGATGGGGAAGGTGCCGGAGTTGTTGTCGGCCTCGCCATGGATGAGCAGGATTGGCGCGTTGAAGTGGTTGGCGGACATGAAGGGCGACACCTTCAGGTACATCTCCGGCGCCTCCCATAAGGTGCGCCGCTCGCTCTGGAAGCCGAAGGGCGTGAGCGTCCGGTTGTAGGCGCCGCTGCGGGCGATGCCGGCCCTGAACAGGCTGGAGTGCGCCAGCAGGTTCGCCGTCATGAAGGCGCCGTAGCTGTGGCCGCCCACGCCCACGCGTTTGGGATCGATGACGCCCAGCTCGTCGGCCTTGTCGATGGCGGCCTTGGCGCTGGCGACCACTTGATCCAGGAAGGTGTCGTTCACGGTCTTGGGGTCACCCACCACGGGCATCGTCGCATTGTCGAGCACCACGTAGCCCGACAGCAGGAAGAACAGGTGGGACATGCCGCCGATGGTGGTGAACCGGTTCGCCGAGCCCGTGACCTGACCAGCCGTGGAGGCATCGGTGAACTCCAGCGGGTAGGCCCAGATCACCGCGGGGCGCCGCTCTCCGGCCTTGTAGTCGGGCGGCAGGTACATCGTGAAGCTGAGCGTCACGCCGTCGGGACGGGTGTACTTCACCAGCTGCTTCTGGATCTTGCGCAGCTCGGGCAGCGGGTCGGCGAAGGCCGTGAGGGCCTTGGCCTCCGTGCCGTGCAGCACGTAGTTCGGTGCTTCGGTGGAGCTCTCGCGCCGCGTGATGAACCGGCCATCCGGCAGCAGCGCCACCATGGCTTCATAGCGCCTGGGATCGGATTGGAAGCGGCGCTCGGTCTTGAGCGTGGCGGGATCGAAGCGGTCCAAGAACGGACGATCACCTTCGGGCGTGGCGCCCTGGCCCACCAGGAGCAGTGACCCGGCCAGCTGGCGCAGGGCCACGTGGCCGTTGGGCAGGAGCCGCGACTGGAAGGCGCCGGGGTCGCGGTAGCGGTCGTTTCGGCTGAGGTCAAAGGCAAGACGGGCCTCGGCGGGACGCGCTGGATTGAGCAGCCAGGTGCGGGTCCAGCGGCGGTCCTGGTCGTACTCGCGGATGACGGCCAGGTCCCCGCGCTCGCCCCACTCCATGCCCATCAGGCGGGCCTGCAGCTGGAGCAGCTCCGTGGGCTTGGCGGTGAAGGGCGCGGCCTGGGTCAGGATGCGGTCGCGGAAGGCGGCCTTCTGCTTGGGGTTGCCCCCGTCCATGGCCTCCACCCAGGCCAGGGTGGCGGGCTCCGTGGGCCGCCAGTGCAGGCGGCGGGGGCCGGTGCGCACGCCCTCGAGGGGGATGTCCTCGGCCAGGGGCTGATCCGCCACGAGATGCAGGAGGGCCCCGGAGCCATCCCAGACCTCTTCCCGCACAGGAAACTGCTGGCTGGGCACCAGGAAGGAGAAGGGCCGCTGCAGCCGGGACACCAGGACGAGGCAGCCGTCCGGAGAGGGCTGCACATTGGCGTAGAGGCCGGGCTTGCCGAGGGGCCTGAGGGCGCCCGTGGCGGGATCGACGCGCACCAGCTGGGACTGCCCCAGGAACTCGAAGCGGGCCTCGTCCTGGGCGTTCTGGAGCAGGTCCTGGTAGGTGGGGGCGGGAGCGGCCTTGCCCTCGTTTTCCTGGATGCGGGGGCCCTGGGGCGCCTCGGGAGCGCTGGGCTCCAGCCCCTGGCCCGCGGGCAGGGCCTTGCAGAGCAGGCTGCCGTCCGGCATCCAGTCGAGGGGGCTGCCCAGGATCGCGTTCAGCTGCAGTCCCTGGATCCGGTGCAGCTTTCCGGTGGCGGCCTCGCCGATCCACAGCTCCGTGGCCCGGGCCGACGCGCCGATCAGCGCGAAGCGTGTGCCGTCCGGGGACCAGCGCGGCTGGCCGAGGCTCACGCCCGCGGGCAGGGCAATGGTTTTCGGGGGGCCGTCGAGCCGCTGCATGGCCAGGGCCTTCAGGCGCGGCGGCGCGTGGGGGCCGCGGGTGCGCGGGTTGAACCGGTGCCCGGCCAGCCGCGCCATGGGCTGCGCCAGATCCTTGATGGAGGGGTGGCGGTCGAACTCCGCCAGGAGGAAGCGATCCCCCTTGGGGCTGAGGATCAGCGAGGGCGTGCCCGGGGCGTCCAGCACGGCCTGGATGGCCTTGGGCGCCTTCTGGTAGGGCGCGGGCTGCGCCAGCAGGGCAAGGCTGAGGATGGGTGCGAGGGCACGCAGCATGGGGGCTCCCGGGGGATGCCTCATCATGCCACGAGTCACGAGGTATGAAGGCGGATACAACGAAGCCCCCTTGCGGGGGCCTCGTCAGGTGCGGGTGGGGCGAAGACTACTCGCGCTCGGCCCGGTTGAAGGCGTCGGCCAGCGTCGCCTTTTTGAATTCCGGCTGGCGGGCCTTGGCAGCTTCCAGATCGCCACGCTCCATGTCCTGCTCCAGCTGCTTGACGGAGAGGCCGATGCGGCGCTCGGTGGGATCGAGCTTCACGATCTTCATGGTGAGCTCCTGGCCGGCGGCGAACTCCTTCTGGATGTCCTCCACCCGCTTGCGGCTCAGCTCGGAGACGTGCACCAGACCCTCGATGCCGTCGCCGAGGTCGACGAAGGCGCCGAAGTCGGTCAGGCGGGCGATCTTGCCGGTGATGACGGTGCCCACGCTGTGGTTCTCGAAGAAGATCTCCCAGACGTTGGGCTCCATCTGCTTCACGCCGAGGCTCATGCGCTGGGCCAGGGGATCCAGGTTGAGGACCTTGGCGGTGACTTCGTCGCCCTTCTTCACGATCTCGCCGGGGTGCTTGATCTTCTTGGTCCAGCTGAAGTCGGACACGTGGATCAGGCCGTCGATGCCCTCTTCCAGCTCGATGAAGGCGCCGAACTCCGTGATGTTGCGCACGGTGCCCGTGACGATCATGCCGGGCTGGTACTTCTCGGCGATGGCCATCCAGGGGTTCGGGGTGATCTGCTTCATGCCGAGGCTGATGCGGCGGTTCTCGCTGTCCACCTGCAGGATGATGGCTTCGACCTGGTCGCCCAGGTTGACCATGCCCTTGGCGGACTTGACCTTCTTGGTCCAGCTCATCTCGGAGACATGCACCAGGCCTTCGATGCCGGGCTCGAGCTCGACGAATGCGCCGTAGTCAGTGATCGACACGACCTTGCCCTTGACGGTGGCCTGGATGGGGTAGCGCTCCTCGACGGAGAGCCAGGGATCCGGGAACTTCTGCTTGTAGCCGAGGCTGACGCGCTCGGTCTCCTTGTCGTACTTGAGCACGGCCACTTCGACCTTGTCGCCCACCTGGAACATCTCGCTGGGGTGGTTGAGCCGGCCCCAGGACATGTCGGTGATGTGCAGCAGGCCGTCCACGCCGCCGAGGTCGACGAAGGCGCCGTACTCGGTGATGTTCTTGATGGCGCCCTCGACCAGCTTGCCTTCTTCGAGGCCCGCGAGGGTCTCTTCCTTCAGGCTCGCGTTGATGGTCTCGAGGAACAGCTTGCGGGACAGCACGATGTTGCCGCGGCGGCGGTTGACCTTGATGACCTTCATGTCGAAGGACTTGCCGAGGTAGGGATCCAGGTTGCGGACGGGCTTCATGTCCACCTGGCTGCCGGGCAGGAAGGCGCGGATGCCGATGTCGACCGCCAGGCCGCCCTTGACCTTCTCGAGCACGGTGCCGTGCACGGTCATGTTGGAACGGAAGGCCTTCTCGACCTCGTCCCAGATCTTCATCTTCTCGGCGCGCTCGCGGCTGAGGCGCACGTTGCCGTTGGCGTCCTCGAGCATCTCGAGCAGCACTTCGACGACCTCGCCCACCTGCACGCCCTGCGTGCCGTCGGGATTGTTGAACTCGTCGAGGTTGACGGTGCCCGACCCCTTGTAGCCGATGTCGACGATGACGTCCTTGCCGCGGATCTCCACGACGACGCCACGCACGACCTCTTCTTCGCGGAGGCCACGGGTTTCACCCTGCAGGGCGGCCATGAACTCCTGGCCCTCCTCGCTGCCGTCCTCGACGTATCCCGAGTCCAGCACGGTGATGCGGCCCATCTGCTTGGAGCCTAGGCCCTTGATGATTGCTTCTAACTTGGACATGAAGTCCACCTCTTTGGTTAGCCCCCGCGCTCTGGCGGTGGGCTGGAATCCCGGCACACGAAGTCCGGCAGAACGCCTAGATTATCCAGGAATGCCTTGGGGGGCCAGGAAATGTATTGGGAGAGGGTGGAGGCACAATAGGGGGATGTGCGTCATTGCCTTCCACTGGCGGCCCGAGGGCCCGCTGCCCCTGCTCGTGGCGGGAAACCGGGACGAGTTCTATGCGCGTCCCACGGCACCCATGGCCTGGTGGGAGGGTAGGCGCATCCTGGCGGGTCGGGATCTCCAGGCCGGTGGGACCTGGCTGGGGGTGGGTCCCGGGGGCCGCTTCGCGGCCCTCACCAACCACCGGGACCCCTCGAAGACCCGGCCGGATCGCGCCACCCGGGGCCTGCTGCCGGTGTGGTTCCTGGAGGTGGGCCACACCGCCGGAGCCTTCCTGGAGGAGCTCCGCCCGGTGGCAGGCCGCTACAACCCCTTCAACCTGCTGGTCTACGACGGCCGTGACTTGCTCGGCTTCGAGAGCCGCCAGGACCGGGTGGTCTCCTTCACGCCCGGAATCCACGCCATTTCCAATGGGGACTTCGACGAGCCCTGGCCCAAGGTCGAGCGCCTCAAGGCGGGACTGCTCGACGGTGAAGGGGATGACGAGGCGCTCCTGACCCTGCTGCAGGAGGCCGAGCCCTTCCCGGACGAGCGCCTGCCCAGCACCGGCGTGGCGCTGGAATGGGAGCGGGCCCTCTCGCCGGCCTTCATCCGGACGCCCACCTACGGCACCCGCGCCTCGACGCTCCTGCGCCTGGGCCGGGAGGCGGTGTCCGTGCTCGAACAGCGGTTCTCGCCCGAGGGCCCCGAAGGGCGCTCCGAGTTCCGGTTCCAACGGACCTAGACCGAGATCACCACGATCTCCGGGTCCACTTCCTTCTGCAGCATGCCTTCGATGGCCACCAGCGTGCCGGTGAGGCTGACGGGGCAGCTGCCGCAGGCGCCCCCACCTAGAGCATCCATCCGGATCATGACCTGCTTCTCGTGGCGGTCTGAACAGCTCGAGAGCGGCGGGAATTGATTTCCGTCCATCTGAATGCAGGGTTCAATGGGTTCCATGTTTCATGCCCTGTTGAATCCGGTGACGGTCGTTCTGCCCTCAGGGGGCTATGAGTCATTCCTTCTTGGGAATCTCCTAGCCGGGCTGGTGGAATACGGAGTGCTCCGCTGGAGATTTGGACTTCAGGGCTTCCGGTGGTTGGTGATCCTGGTGGTGGTCAATGCCTGCAGCGCCGCCATTGGGGGTTACCCGCTTCAAACCTGGCTTCCCACCTGGATCTCAAGGCTGAACCTGGGGCCGCTTGATCAGGTTCCCATGCTTCTCCTCTCGGCAGCCCTGCTCACCTTCCTGCTGGCCCTGCTCCTTGAACTTCCTGCTTACTTCGCGATCTTCCGACTGGCCGATGTGAGGAGGAGGCAGCCCATTCGTGCCTTGCTGGTTGCCCATCTGGTGAGTTGGCCAGTGACCTTGGGGCTGGCTGTATTCCTTTCTCGCCATGAGTGGGATCTGAGCCTTTATTCCAGGACGCAGCGAGTCAGAGTGTCGGCCATTGCCCCGCCAAGGACCTGGGTCTGGTTCCTGCGGGACGGGAAGCTTTGCAAGCAGCGCCTTGGAAGCCAAGCGGTCGAGTTCATTCCGGTTTCCTTTGGTGAGGCTGAAACCATCGCCAGTGACCCAGCGCTGGGGGGCTGGGTGCTGGAGGAATATGTCTTTGATACTCCTAACCACTGCAACAGTACGGCAGTCCTTCTCGCGCCATCATCTTGGGTTGGTCCGATGTGGACACAATCGTTTCCAGGCAAATCAGAAGAGAACCCCTGGAAAGATAAATTCCTGAATATCTCCATTCTCCGTGAGGAAAATTACTTCAATGCAAAGGATGCAGATCGCAGGGCAGTTACGGTAAGTCCTGAGGGAATGGGATCCGTCAGGGTGCTGCAGACAGGAGGTCCCTCGGAGGTCCTGAGGGCGTTCAGTCCCTTTCACAGGCCCTGGTTCGGCCGTGCCGTGACTTTTCCAGAAGGACAGGTTCTCTTTGAAATGGATCAAGGCATGGCACTGCTGGAACCCGCTAGTAGAAGGCTTGCCTCTGTCGGGCGAGGTCGACTGGTGATGGTGCTGCAGGAGCCCTGAATCCTTGCGCCTGGCCTAGACCGATATCACCACGATCTCCGGGTCCACTTCCTTCTGCAGCATGCCTTCGATGGCCACCAGCGTGCCGGTCAGGCTGGCCGGGCAGCTGCCGCAGGCGCCCACATAGCGGATCATGACCTGCTTCTCGTGGCGGCCGATCAGCTCGAGGCCGCCGCCATCGGCGGCCAGGGCCGGCAGGATGGCGCTCTCCAGCACCATGCGGATGTCGCGCAGCATGGGATCGTTCTCGTCCTCGATCTTGGTGAAGACCCGCGCGGGGGCCGGGGCGCCGGTGCCGCCGCCCGTGCCCGCGGCGGCGCGGATGGGGGCGGCCAGCAGGGGCAGCATCTCGGGCCAGCCCTTGTCGTCGGTCTTGGTGACCGTGAGGAACTTGTCCTGCATGAACACCGAGGTGACGTTCCCCACGGCGAAGAGGTTCTTCGCCAGCTCGTCGTGCTCCGCCGTCTCCACGCTGGGGAAGGACTTGGGGAAGCCCACGGCCACGGCTTCCTTCAGCACGAACTTCACGGCGTTGGGGTTGGGGGTGTATTCGATCTCGGCGATTTTGGGCATCAGGGACTCTTAACCGCGAATGACGCGAATGGGCGCGAATGAAGAAGCGGAAAACGGGCTGTCGGCATTGGCGCGAGTCGGGGTCTGGCTTTTATTAGCGAAAATTCGCGCCATTCGCGGTTCCTATTCTGTTGAGGCTTCGGCCTCGCCCTTGAGGGCGGCGTGGAGGGTGGCCCAGGGGAGGACGGCGCATTTCACGCGGCTGGGCAGGTCCTTGACGCCGCTGAAGAGCGTCAGCTTGCCGAGCAGGGGCGTTTGGATGCCCGGCTCCAACTCACCGCGCACCATGCCGCGGAACTGCTCGGCCATGGCCTCGGCCTCGACCACGGGCCTGCCCTTCACGGCGCCGGTCATGAGGCTGGCGCTGGCCACGTCGATGGCGCACCCGCTGCCCTGGAACTTGATGTCCTGCACCAGGCCGTTTTCGATGACCAGGGTCAGGGTCAGCTCGTCCCCGCAGAGAGGATTGTGCCCATCGGCGTGGTGCGTACAGGTCTCCAGCTTCCCGAAATTCCGGGGCTTCTTGTTGTGCTCCAGGATCACCTGCTGGTACAGCTCGCGGGGGTCGCTCATGAGAACAGCTCGATGGCTTTGCGGACGGAGGCGACCAGCACGTCCACCTCCTCGCGGGTGTTGAAGTAGGCGAGGGAGGCGCGGGTGGTGGCGGGGACGTTGAAGCGGGTCATGACGGGCTGGGCGCAGTGGTGGCCAGCGCGGACGACGACGCCCTCGCCGTCCAGCAGGCTGCCCATGTCGTGAGGGTGGATGCCCGCCACCACGAAGGAGATGACGCTGGCCTTGTCCCTGGCCGTGCCCAGGATGCGCAGGCCCGGAATGGCGGAGAGCCGTTCGGTGGCATAGGCCAGCAGCTCATGCTCGTGGGCCGCGATGCGGTCCAGGCCGAGGCCATTCAGGTAGTCGATGGCGGCGCCCAGGCCGATGGCGGCGGCGATGGGGGGCGTGCCCGCCTCGAACTTGCCGGGGGCGGCCATGTAGGTGGTCTTCTCCCAGCTGACGGAGCGGATCATGTTGCCGCCGCCGTGCCAGGGGGGCATGGCCTCCAGGTGGGCCAGCTTGCCGTAGAGGACGCCGATGCCCGTGGGGCCCGAGAGCTTGTGGCCGCTGAAGGCGTAGAAATCCGCGTCCAGGTCCACCACGTCCACCTTCAGGTGCGGCACGGCCTGGGCGCCATCCACCAGCACGGGCACGCCCTTGGCGTGGGCCCTGGCGATGATCTCCTTCACGGGGTTCACGGTGCCGAGCACGTTGCTGACGTGCACCACGCCGATGATTTTCGTGCGGTCCGTGATGAGCTCGTCGAGCGAGTCGAGGATCAGCTCGCCCTCATCGGTCATGGGGATGACCTTGAGGGTGGCGCCCTTCTCCTCGGCCAGCATCTGCCAGGGCACGATGTTGGCGTGGTGCTCCATGGCGGACAGCAGGATCTCGTCGCCCGCCTTCACCACCTTGCGGCCGAAGGTCTGGGCCACGAGGTTGATGGCCTCCGTGGTGCCGCGGGTCCAGACGATCTCCTTGATGGAGCCGGCGCCGATGAACCTGCGCACCTTCTCCCGGGCGGCCTCGTAGAAATCGGTGGCCTCCTGGCTGAGGGTGCTCACGCCGCGATGGACGTTGGTGTGCTCCTCCCGCTCGTACTTCGCCATGCGCTCGATGACGGGCAGCGGCATCTGGCCGCTCACGGCGCTGTCGAGGTAGACCACGGGCTTGCCGTGCAGCACGCGGGACAGCAGGGGGAAGTCCCGGCGGACCGCGGCGACGTCGAGGGGATCGAGGACAGTGCTCATGCCAGATCTCCCAGCGAGGCCGCCTGGGTGCGGGCCATGACGAGCTGGCGCAGGGCCCGCCGCAGGCTGGCCACGGGGATGTGCGTCAGCACGTCCGCCGCGAAGCCGTAGGTGAGGAGGTTGCGGGCGTCGTCGGCGTTGAGGCCGCGGCTCTGCAGGTAGAACAGCTCCTCGGGGTCCAGCGCGCCCACGGTGGCGCCGTGGCTGCACTTCACGTCGTCGGCGTAGATCTCCAGCTGGGGCTTGGTGTCCACCCGGGCCGTCTCGGAGAGGAGGAGGTTGCGGCTCTGCTGCTTCGCGTCGGTGCCCTGGGCCTTGGGCGCCACCAGGACCTGGCCGTTGAAGACAGCGCGGGCATGGCCGTCCACGATGCACTTGTGCAGCTGGTGGCTGCTGGCGTGCGGCTCGGCATGGAGCATGAAGCTGTGCGTATCCGCCACCTGGGTGCCATCCAGCAGGGCGAGCCCATCCAGGGTTGCCTCGGCGCCTTCGGCCAGGCGCACCCAGGGCTGCTGTCGGGAGAGCCGGGCCCCGAAGCTCAGGGTGCGGGAGTGGTACTGACCGCCCTTGGCCACTTCGGCCTTGAGGGTGCCCAGGTGGAAAGCCTCGTCACTGTCGCGCTGGACCCGCTCGTGGCGGAGGATGGCGCCCTCGGCCACGCGGACCTCCACCACGGGGCAGGTCAGGTAGGTGCCCTCGCCGTGATGCTCTTCCACCAACTCCAGCTCGGCGCCGCGCTCCAGCACCACCATGAGCCGCGGGAAGACGGCCACGGGAGTCGCGGCCTTCGTGATGAAGAGCAGGTGCAGGGGCAGGGCCACCTTCATGTTCTTGGGCACCAGGAGGACGGCGCCGTCCTCGAAGCGGGCGGTGTTGAGATCCTCGAAGGGGCTCTGGTTGTGGGTTGGTCCCACCATGCCGAGGGCGTGGCAGGCCTCGCTGGCCGTGGAGAGAGGCAGGAAGCGAACGCCGGCGGGCACCGCCGAGGCGCAGCTGGCATGGGGGGCGTGGTGGCCGTTCACGAAGACCTGGCGGGTGCCCACCATCTCGGGGAGCAGGTGGCCGCTGACGTCCACCGTGGTCTTCGGCGCAGGGCCGAAGGCGATGCCGCCCAGGGCCTTCAGGTCCGTGTACTTCCAGTCCTCGTCCCCGGTGGTGGGCAGGTCGCGGCCCGCCAGCCGAGCCTCGGCCTCCGTCCGCAGGGTCTCCCACTCCGCGGGCCGGGGCCCGCTGAGCAGGTCCACCAGCAGGCTGGAACCCATGACGGCCGAGGTCATCGCGCGCCCCCGGCGGCGGCCTCTTCCAGCACCCAGTCGTAGCCCCGCTCCTCGAGCTCGAGGGCCAGCTCCTTGCCGGAGCTCTTGAGGATGCGGCCACCCGACAGCACGTGGACGAACTGGGGCTGGATGATCTCCAGGATGCGGGGGAAGTGGGTGATGATGAGCAGGGCTCGGTCGGCGCGCTGCAGCTTGTTCACCGCATCGCCCAGCACCCGCAGGGCGTCGATGTCGAGGCCGCTGTCCAGCTCGTCCAGGATGGCGAGCCTGGGCTCCAGTACCGCCATCTGGAGGATCTCGTTGCGCTTCTTCTCGCCGCCGGAGAAGCCCTCGTTGAGGCTGCGGTCCAGGAACTCCTCCTTCATGGCCACGACCTTGATCTTCTCGTGGATGAAGTCGTCGAACTCCAGGGGATCCAGCTCGTCGCGGCCCTCGGCCTCGGCCTTCTTGTTGTAGGCCAGGCGCAGGAAGGAGGCGTTGCTCACGCCCGGCACCTCGATGGGGTGCTGAAAACCCATGAAGATGCCGGCCCGGGCTCGGGCATCAGCTTCCATCTCGAAGAGGTTCTGGCCCTCGTAGAGCACCTCGCCGCCCGTGACCTCGTAGGCCGGATGGCCCGCCAGGACCTTACCCAGCGTGGACTTGCCCGAGCCGTTGGGCCCCATGATGGCGTGGGTCTCCCCGGCCCTGATCTCCAGATCGATCCCCTTCAGCACCGGCGTGCCGTTGATCGAGGCGGTGAGGTTCTTGATCGAAAGCATCTAAAACTCCAACAACAAACTGACAACCGCGAATGGCGCGAATTTTCGCGAATGGAATTCGGCGCTTTTATTCGTGCCCATTCGCGTCATTCGCGGTTCCATCTTTAGCCCACACTTCCTTCAAGCTTCAGGGACAGCAGCTTGGTGGCCTCCACGGCGAACTCCATGGGGAGCTCGCGGAAGACGTCCTTGCAGAAGCCGTTGATGATCATGCTGATGGCTTCCTCGGCCGGGATGCCCCGCTGCTGGAAGTAGAAGAGCTGCTCCTCCCCGATCTTGCTGGTGGTGGCTTCGTGCTCCACCTTGGCGCTGCGGTTCTGCACCTCGATGTAGGGGAAGGTGCTGGCGCTGCAGGTGTGGCCGATGAGCATGGAGTCGCACTGGCTGAAGTTGCGGGCGCCCTCGGCCTTGGGCTGGATCTTCACCAGGCCGCGGTAGCTGTTGGAGCTGTCGCCGGCGCTGATGCCCTTGCTGATGATGGTGCTCCGGGTGTTCCTGCCGATGTGCACCATCTTGGTGCCGGTGTCCGCCTGCTGCTTGTGGTTGGTGAGGGCCACGCTGTAGAACTCGCCGATGCTGTCGTCGCCCAGCAGGATGCAGCTGGGGTACTTCCAGGTGATGGCGCTCCCGGTCTCCACCTGGGTCCAGCTGATGTGCGAGGCCTTGCCTTTGCAGAGGCCGCGCTTGGTGACGAAGTTGAAGATGCCGCCCACGCCGTTCTTGTCCCCGGCGTACCAGTTCTGCACGGTGCTGTACTTGATCGACGCATGGTCGAGCGCCACCAGCTCCACCACCGCCGCGTGCAGCTGGTTGGTGTCGAACTGGGGCGCGGTGCAGCCTTCCAGGTAGCTCACGCTGGCGCCTTCCTCGGCCACGATGAGGGTGCGCTCGAACTGGCCCGACTCCTTGTTGTTGATGCGGAAGTAGGTGCTCAGGTCCATGGGGCAGGTGACGCCCTTGGGGATGAACACGAAGCTGCCATCCGTGAACACGGCGCTGTTCAGGGCCGCGTAGAAGTTGTCGGCGGCGGGCACCACGCTGCCCAGGTATTTCCTGATGAGCTCGGGATGTTCCCGCACGGCCTCGCTGAAGCTGCAGAAGATGATGCCGACCGTGGCCAGCTTCTCCTTGTAGGTGGTGGTCACGCTGACGGAGTCGAAGACCACGTCCACGGCCACGCCGGCCAGGGAGGCCTGCTCGTTGATGGGCACGCCCAGCTTCTCGAAGGTGCGCAGCAGCTCCGGGTCCACCTCGTCCATGGAGGCGTACTTGGGGGCCTTGGCCTTGGGGGCGCTGTAGTAGACGATCTTCTGGAAGTCGGGGCGGGGGTAGCTCACCTTGGCCCAGTCCGGCTCGGCCAGGGTCAGCCAGTGGCGGTAGGCCTTGAGGCGGAACTCCAGCAGCCACTCCGGCTCGCCCTTCTTGGCCGAGATGAAGCGGATGACATCCTCGTTGAGTCCGGCCGCGACGCTGTCCGCCTCGATGTCCGTCACGAAGCCGTACTTGTATTCCTGGCTGGTGACCACGTTCAAGGTGGTGCTCATCGCCGTCTCCCGATTCCCTTCATTCTGGAATCTCGACCAAAATTGTCAACTTAATAGGCTGTGGCCCCGGTCACGAGGCCCCTCAGGCCTGGGATGTCTCGTCCAACTCCTTGAGAAGGCCGCGGATCTGGTTCTTCACACCCTTGGCCTGGCTCTCGTTGAGGTCCCCGGCTTCGGCATCCAGGCCTTCGGTCAGGAGGGCCCTGGCCTGGTCCCGCTCTCCCAGGCCCACCAGGGCGGCCCCGAGCTGGAAGTGGTTGATGAGGGTGGGTTCCTTCTCGATGAGGGGATCCAGCAGATCCAGCACCTCCTGGTGGCGCTTCAGGGCCAGCAGGTACTGGCCCAGCAGAGTGCGGGCGCGGGGCTCCAGGCCCGGCAGGGGATGGGTGTGGAGCCGGCGGACCTCAGCCAGGTCCTGGACCGTGATCTCCCCGTTCATGAGCCGGTAGGCCAGCCGCATGAGGGCCGCCTCCCACGCGCCGGTGCTCTTGGGATGCCGGGAGAGGAAGGCATCCAGGGCCTTGGTGATCTCGGGTTCCCGCTTCTGCTCCATGAGGTGTTCGAGGACCAGCCGCAGGGCCAGGAAGCAGAGCCGGGGATGGTGGTCGGAGCAGGCGAACTTCAGGGCCGCCTTCATCTGGCCCTCGGGGTCCTTCTGGAAGGCCAGGCGGAGCTCGAGCCATTCGGAGCGCTGGCTCCGGCCCTTGCGGCGGGCCCGCTTGAGCAGCACCTCGGCGCCTTCGGTCTGGTTCTCGTCCAGCAGCGTCTCCACCTCGTCCAGCATGAGCTGGGTGCCGGCCTTGCCATCCCGGGCCTCCCGCAGCTGGGGGTGGCTCTCGGCGTCCAGCATGAGCAGGAGGTGGGGATCGCCGGGGTTCTGCATGAGGAGTTCCTGGAGGATCGCGAAGGCCTTGGGGCGCTCGTCCTGCAGGAGGTAGGCCTCGGCCAGGGCTTCCCGCACGTGCAGGTCGCCGGGCAGGTAGGCGCTGGCCTCCTTGAGGGCGGGCACGGCCATGGCGCTCTCGCCGCGGGCCACGTGGACCTGGCCCAGCAGCAGGAGCGTCTCACCGTCCTTGCGCCGCGCCACCGCCTCCTGGGCCGCCTCCAGGGCGCCCTGCAGGTCGTCCTGGTCGAGCAACAGCTCTGCCAGCAGCATGCGGGGCTCGGGGTCCTCGGGGCGCAGGTCCGCGGCCTGGTGCAGGGCCTCGATGGCCTGGTCGGCATGTTCCGGGAGTTCCTGCAGCAGCTTGCCCAGCAGCATCCAGGCTTCGAAGTGGCGGGGGCTCAGGCCCACGACCTTGCGGGCGAGCACCTCGGCCTCCTCGAAGTTCTGCGAGGCCTCGTGCAGGGAAGCCGCCGTGAAGAGCAGCTCGTAGTTCTTGGGGTCCAGGGGCAGGGCCTGACCCAGGCGCTGGGCGGCGCCGGGCAGGTCGGCGGCCTCCAGCAGGGCTGTGGTTTCCAGCAGGGCCCGCTTGAGCTGGGCCATGGACTTGGGCCGGGCGATGGGCAGGATGCGGGCCCGGTAGCGGGTGAACAGCTCCCGGGCGCTGATGAGGTGCAGGTTCTCCTCGACGAGGCTCTCCCAGCGCTCGGAGAAGGCGTGGGCATCCAGCTGGCGGTTGTGCTCCATCTCCTGCACCAGGGCCATGAGGCCGTTGCGCAGCATGACCTCGCTGCGCTCCAGCTTGCCCAGCTGGTCCGAGACGGTCTCCAGGTAGGTCTCCACCCGGCGGAGGGTCTCCTCCAGCCCCGTGATGCGCTCCAGCAGGTGCTCTTCCAGATCCTCGCCGCCGTCGGACTCGTCGGGCTCGTCCTCCCAGGTCTGGTCCCCGGCCAGGATGAGGAGACGCGTGCCGCACTTCAGGCAGGTCTCCCGATCCCCGGGGTTCCAGGCAAGGCAGTTCTGGCAGAAGGAACCCGGGAGATCGTTGGCCATGGTTCCAGGATAGAGGGGAACCGTCGCGCGGGGAGGCTACTTGTCGGAGGCGGGCTGCTCCCCGCTGGGGTGGCTGCGCCTCAGGGCGGCCTGGAGGAGCTGGCCCATGGCCGGGAATTCCGCGGGCAGGCGGTCGGTGAGCTTCTCGAACAGCTCCTCGTGGAGCAGCATCTCCTGGCGCCATTCGTCGCCATCCACCTTCATCACGGCCTGGAACTCGGCGGGGCCGAAACCGGGCATCCCGCGGAGCTCGAGATCCTCCTCCAGCGGCATCCAGCCCAGGGGCCCTTCCACGGCCCGGGCTCGGCCCTGGACGCGTTCCACCACCCACTTCAGCACGCGCATGTTCTCGGAATAGCCCGGCCACAGGAACTTGCCGTCGGGGCCCTTGCGGAACCAGTTCACGCAGAAGATCTGGGGAGGGTGGGCGACCGCGTGGCCCATCTGGAGCCAGTGGTTGAAGTAGTCGCCCATGTGGTAGCCGCAGAAGGGCAGCATGGCCATGGGATCGCGGCGCACCGCGCCGATGGCGCCCGCGGCTGCGGCGGTGGTCTCGCTGCCGATGGTGGAGGCCATGTAGACGCCGAAGGCCCAGCTCACGGGCTGGAACACCAGGGGCACCGTGGTGGCGCGGCGGCCGCCGAAGAGCATGGCGCTGATGGGCACGCCTGCGGGATCCTCCCAGGCCTCATCGATGCACGGGCACTGGCGGGCTGGCGCCGTGAAGCGGGCATTGGCGTGGGCCGCGGGCTTGCCGCTGGTCTTGTCGTGGGGTTGCCCCTGCCAGTTGATGAGGCCATCGGGCGCCTCGTCCGTCATGCCTTCCCACCACACGTCGCCATCGGGGGTGAGGGCCACGTTGGTGAAGATGGTGTTCTGCTCGATGGCGAGCATGGCATTGGGGTTGGACTTCATGCCCGTGCCCGGCGCCACGCCGAAGAAGCCGGCCTCGGGATTGATGGCGCGGAGGCGGCCATCGGGGCCTGGCTTGATCCAGGCGATGTCGTCGCCCACGGTGGTGATCTTGAAGTCCTTCAGGGCCTCGGGCGTGCGGAGCATGGCGAAGTTGGTCTTCCCGCAGGCGCTGGGGAAGGCGGCGGCCACGTAGGTCTTGGGCATGCCGGGGCCTTCCACGCCGAGGATCAGCATGTGCTCCGCAAGCCAGCCCTCCTCCCTGGCCATGGCGCTGGCGATGCGCAGGGCGAAGCACTTCTTCCCCAGCAGGGCGTTGCCGCCGTAGCCGCTGCCGAAGCTCCAGATGCTGCGCTCCTCGGGGAAGTGGACGATGTACTTCTCCTGGTTGCAGGGCCAGGGAACGTCCCTCTGGCCCGCAAGCAGGGGCATGCCGACGGAGTGCAGGGCCGGCACGAAGTCGCCATCGCCGAGCGCGTCCCAGACCCGCCTGCCCATGCGGGTCATGATCTTCATGTTCACGGCCACATAGGGCGAGTCCGACAGCTCCACGCCGATCTGGGCGATGGGGCTGCCCAGGGGGCCCATGCTGAAGGGGATCACGTAGAGCGTCCGGCCCTGCATGCAGCCCCGGAACAGGTCCTGGAGGATCCCCTTCATCTTGTCGGGGTCCTCCCAGTTGTTGTTGGGGCCCGCGTCTTCCTTGATCCTGGAGCAGATGAAGGTGCGGTCCTCCACGCGGGCCACGTCGGTGGGATCGCTCCAGGCCAGGTAGCTGTTGGGGCGCTTCGCCGGATTGAGGGGGCGGAAGGTGCCTCCCTCCACCAGCCTGCCGCACAGGTGCTCGAACTCCTCGCCGCTGCCGTCGCACCAGTGGATGTCCTTGGGCTGGCAGAGTTCGATGACTTCCTCCAGCCAGCCGAGGAACTTCTGGTTCGTGACGAAGGAGGGTTTGTTGAGAAGGGCTGTGTCCATGTCGGGACCCTCGTGGAAAAGACGCAAGCCATGGTATGCCCAGATGTTGTGGTCTTGGCAAGATAAGATGATGAGCTGGTTGTTTTTGCTATCCCGGGGCTGCCGGGCGGTCCAGATTGAACAATCGTCCCTGCCGCTTCCTGAAGGTTTTATCCTGTTGGCGTCGAGGTTGACCAATGAGCGACGCGCAAGATCGGCAGGACAAACGGCAGGAGGCCATGGAGTGGGTGGGGAAGGCCTACCAGCTCCACATGAAGGGGGAGGTGGAGAAGGCCATCGGCCTCTACACCAAGTCCATCGAGATCTGCCCCACGGCGGAGGCCTACACCTTCCGCGGGTGGGCCCGCTCCTTTGAGAAGGACTACGCCGCCGCCATCGAGGACTGCCACCGCGCCATCGACCTGGATCCCGAGTTCGGCAACCCCTACAACGACATCGGCGCCTACTACGTGGAGCAGAACGAGCCCGACGAGGCGATCCCCTGGCTGCGCATGGCCCTGAAGGCCCAGCGGTACGAGAGCTACTGCTTCCCCCACTTCAACCTGGGCCGCGTCTTCGAGGCCAAGGGCCAGCTGGACAAGGCCCTCGAGCACTTCCGCCACGCCCTGGAGGAGAATCCCCGCTACGCCCTCGCCGCCAAGGCCGTGGATCGCGTGAAGGGCAAGCTCGCGGCGCGGAATCCCGAAGCCATCAGCTGAGCGGGGCTCCCGTGGCGCCCATTCCAGGCGACCTCCCGGGGGCGTGAAATTGTCGGCAGACATTGCCTGACCAACCAATCCGCTTTGGGTTGGTAGGATGGCGGTCGATCAGAAATTCGAGGAGGGGAGGGCTTGCCGATGCGAAAAACCAGCGCCTGGACCGTCCTGTTCCTGCTTTGTACCGCTTGGTCTGCATCGGCCCAGGTGACCGACACCATCCGCGTCAACGGCTCCGGCAGCGCCATGAGCATGCTGAAGCCGCTGGCGGAGGCGTACCAGCACTCGAACCGGCACGTCGAGATCGTTGCCGGCAAGCCTCTGGGCAGTTCCGGCGCCCTGAAGGCCCTGCTCGCAGGTGCCATCGACATCGCCGTGAGCAGCAAGCCCCTCTCGGCCGAGGATTCCGCCAAGGGGGCCCGGCTCTTCCCCTATGGCAAAACACCGCTGGCCCTCGTCGCGGAGAAGGAGGTTCCGGCCACCGACCTGAACTCCGCGCAACTGGAGGACATCTTCGCCGGGCGGATGACCCGATGGGGTCAGGGGCCCGCCCTCCGGCTGGTCCTGCGCCCGGAAGGGGATGTCGACACGCAGCTCCTCCGCGGCTTCTCCCCCGCCATGAACCAGGCAGTCTCCCTGGCCCAGGCGCGACCCGGGATGCTCGTGGCCGTGACGGACCCCGAGGCCACGGCCCTGATCTCCCGGACCCAGGGCGGATTCGGCGTGGCCGGTCTGGCCAGCGTCCTGGAGGATGGCTTCCCCCTGAAGGTCCTCACGCTGAATGGCATCAGCCCGACCACGGCCGCGCTGGCCGGCGGGACCTACCCCCTGGTCAAGGACATCCACATCGTGATCGCAGGCGGGACGACTCCGGCGGCCATGGCCTTCATCACCTTCATCTACTCGAAACAGGGCCGCGCACTGGCCCAGAAGGCGGGGGTCTGGGTCACGGCCTCGGCCACCCCCGCGCGATGACCCCATGACTAGCGACTCGGTCCAGCGGCGCACGCGCCTGATCGTCTGGGGCATCTCCGGGCTGGTCACGGTGCTGGTGCCGCTGCTGTTCTTCATGGGGTCGCACCAGTACTTGCGGGGCGTCATGGCGGCCCGCACCGAGCTGCGGGCCCGGGAAGTGTCCCAGCTCATCGCGGCCAATCCCACGATGTGGCGGTTCGAGGAACTGAGGCTGACGGAACTGCTGGAACGGGGGGTGGCGGAGGACCGCTCCGAATCGGTGGAGCTCGTGGGTAACGATGGCACGCTGATCGCGCGCAAGGGCCGCGCCAACGGGGCCCTGCAGGCCACGCATCTGCACGACATCTACGACGCGGGGGAAGTCGTCGGCCGCCTGCGGGCCAGCTACTCGCTCAAGCCGCTCCTGCTCAAGACCCTGGTGGTGGCCCTGGGCTCGCTGGCCTTCGCATTCCTGGTGATCCTCGTATTCCGGAGGCTCACGCTGCGGGAGGTCCAGGAATCCGCCAGCGCGCTGAAGGAGAGCGAACAGAAGTACCGCTCGCTCTACGGCTCCATGAAGGAAGGCCTCGCCATCCACAGCGTGGTGCCAGGGGAGTCGGGAGCCGGGCCGGCACTGACCATCCTGGACGCGAATCCCAACTGCCTCGCCATGTTCGGCCTGGACCGGAAGGCCATCCAGGGGGACGACAGCTTCGCCATCTTCGGCGCGGGGCTCCTGGAGCATCGGGCCGAGCTGATGGCGCTGCAGGGGACCGAGGGCATCGCCTCGTTCGAACTGGCGGTCCCCGGCCTGGCCAGGCATTTCCTCGTACAGGCCTTCTCGCCCGTCCAGGGCCAGATCGCCACGCTCTTTGAGGACATCACCCAGCGGAAGCAGTCGGAGAACGAGCGCCTGAACCTGGAGCGCCAGCTGCTGCACGCCCAGAAGCTCGAGAGCCTGGGCATCCTGTCCGGCGGCATCGCCCATGACTTCAACAACCTGCTGGCCGCGCTCCAGGGCTTCCTCAACCTGGCCCAGATCCAGCTGGATCCGGGCTCCCCCGCCCTCCGGCACCTGGACGCCATGGAGCAGGTCCTCCAGCGTGCCGCGGATCTCACACGCCAGATGCTGGCCTACTCGGGGCGGGGGCGGTTCATCGTCCAGCCCCACGCCCTGAACCAGATCATCCAGGGCATGAACGACCTCGTGAAGGTCACCGTCTCCAAGAAGATCACCCTGCGCTTCGATCTCGCCCTGGGTCTGTCCCCCATCGAAGCGGACGCCGCCCAGGTCCAGCAGGTGATCCTGAATCTCCTGGCCAATGCCTCGGAGGCCATGGGGGGGCTGGAGGGCGCCATCCACGTCGTCACCCGGGCCGCCCAGCTGGGGCCGGATGACATCGCGGGTGAGTTCCGGGGCCAGGATCTCGAGCCCGGCCCCTACGTGGTCCTCGAGGTCAGTGACACCGGTTGCGGGATGAGCCCCGAGGTGCAGGCCAGGATCTTCGACCCCTTCTACACCACCAAGACCACGGGCCGGGGTCTCGGCCTGTCGGCGATCCTAGGGATCCTGCGGGGGCATCGTGCCGGGATGCAGATCGACAGCTGGCCCGGCCAGGGCACGCGTTTCCGCATCTACTTCCGGGCCTCGGCGCAGCCTCTGGCGGTCAAGGGAATGAAGCCGCGGCCGCCCAGGACCAGGCTCCAGGGCAGCGTACTGCTGGTGGATGACGAGGAGATGATCGTGTCGTCGGTCTCCGACATGCTGGAGAGCATGGGACTCCGGGTCCACGTCGCCCGGGATGGCCGCCAGGCGGTGGCCCTGTTCCAGAAGGAGGGCGCAAACCTGGATCTGGTTCTGATGGACATCACCATGCCGCACATGGACGGCCTCGAGGCCTTCCGGCAGATCCACCTGCTGGACCCCCGCAAGCCCGTGATCCTCAGCAGCGGCTACACCGAGCACGAATCCATCCATGACGGGATCGGCGAGCAGGCCGCGGGCTTCCTCCAGAAGCCCTACTCGATCCACGACCTGTACGCGATGGTCACCTCCCACCTGGGTGGGCGGTCCCGGGAACGACCGGTGGAACCGACCCAGGGGACCCTCCCGTTCTGAATCCACCCGATCTGTGCTGAACTGGACGGCGAGGATCGCCATGAAGCTCACCATCGCCCACAGCCCGGACTCCGACGACGCCTACATGATGGCCCCCCTGGCCCTGGGCTGGATGGAGCCGGATGGTTTCGAGATCGAGTTCATCCGCAAGGACATCGAGCAGCTGAATGCGGAAGCCACGGAGGGCCGGTACGACGTCACCGCCATCAGCTTCGGCGCCTACCCCGAGCTGCGGGACCGCTATGACCTGCTGACGGCCGGCAGCAGCATCCAGGAGGGCACCGGACCCCTGGTGGTGAGCCGCACGCCCCTGGACGTGGCGGCCCTGAAGAGCCTCACCATCGCCATCCCGGGCCGCCGCACCTCGGCCTACCTGTCCATGCGGAAGTGGTGCGCGGAGCACGGCTTCGAGCCCGAGGTCGAGCTGCTGCCCTTCGACCAGATCCTGCCGGCGGTCGTCGAGGGCCGCTTCGAGGCAGGCCTGCTCATCCACGAGAGCCAGCTCATGTACCACGACGCGGGCCTGCGCCTGGTGGTGGATCTGGGCGCCTGGTGGAAGCACGCCTACGACCTGCCCCTGCCCATGGGCGGGAACGCCATCCGCAAGGATCTGCCCGCCGAGGTGAAGCAGCGCTTCGCCGTGCTCATGCGCAAGAGCGTCGAGCTGGCCCGCGAGCGCCACTGGGAGAGCGTGGACTACAGCCAGTCCTTCGGCCGGGGCATGGACCGCGAGATGATCGGCCGCTACGTGAACGCCTGGGTGAACGACTTCACCGTGGATCCCGGACCCCGCGGCCGCCAGGCCGTGAGGCTGCTGCTGGGGCTCGATCCCGTCTGGATCCAGGGCTGAAACAGCTCCGCCAGAGAATGCTCTGATCACCCACCCGGTGGTCCGTTGAACTGTTGTTGACTCATAGGTTGTTTTTGACTGAGGATGGGGCGCGCCCTCGTCCCGGCATGTTCCGAGCCTGAGCCCAGGGTGATTCAAGGTGAATTGGTTTCCAGGTTCTTGATGCGGGACTGAGTCGCACAAACCCGAGGTCGACCACTCCCGCCCCTTCATCGGAGGGTGCATGAGCGGCTGTGGTGTGTGTTCCTGCGGAGGCGCGGCCAGCGAGGCGGACCTGAGTCTGCGCCTGGACGAGACCATTCAGCAGTACCAGGCAGTGCCTGGCGGGCTCATTCCCGTGCTGCAGATCGCCCAGGGCATCTACGGCCACCTGCCCGAACCGGCCCTTCTGCGCATCTGCTCGGGGCTGAACAAGTCCTACAGCGAGGTGGCGGGCGTGGTGAGCTTCTACAGCTTCTTCTCCACGGAGCCCCGGGGGCGCCACACCATCCGCGTGTGCCTCGGCACGGCCTGCTACGTGCGTGGTGCCAACCGGGTGCTGGCGGGCCTCAAGCAGGCGCTGGGCATCGAGGTGGGCCAGACCACGCCCAACCTCCAGTTCACGCTCGAGGTGGCGCGCTGCCTGGGCGCCTGCGGCATCGCCCCGGCCTGCATGGTGGACAGCGTGGTCCACCAGAGCATCAAGCCCAACCAGATCGCCTCGATCCTCCAGTCCTACGAGTAAGCGGGGAGGCCGCCATGACGCGAATCCAGGCCCTTCATCTCTGTTCCGGCGCCGGCTGCGTGGCCGCAGGCGCGGTGCCGCTGGCCACGGCCCTCCGCGAAGCGCTGCACAGGCGCGGCCTCGACGTGAGGATCGTGGAGACCGGCTGCCTGGGCCCCTGCGCCGGTGGGCCGGTGCTGCTCTGCGAACCCGAGGGCATCCTGTACCAGAAGATCGACCTGGCCGACGTGGACGAGATCGTCGAGCGCACGGTGGAGCGGGGCGAGGTCATCGAGCGGCTGACCTGGCGCAAGGCCGACACCGGCGAGGCCATGGCCCGGGTCACGGACAACCCCTTCTTCCAGCGGCAGGTGAAGATCGCCCTCCGGAACTGCGGGGTGATCGACCCCGTGAGCATCGACGATGCCATCGCCCACCAGGGCTACGAGGCCCTCAAGAAGGTCCTGCACGGCATGTCCAGCGAGGACGTCATCGCCGAGGTCAAGGCCTCGGGGCTGCGCGGGCGCGGCGGGGCGGGCTTCCTCACGGCGCTCAAGTGGGAGCTGTGCCGCCGTTCCCCGGGCGACGTGAAATACGTGCTCTGCAACGGCGACGAGGGGGACCCCGGCGCCTTCATGGATCGCAGCATCCTGGAGGGCGATCCCCACAGCGTCATCGAGGCCATGGCCATCGCGGGCTACGCCATCGGCGCGGGGCAGGGCTATGCCTATGTCCGGGCGGAATATCCCCTGGCCGTGGAGCGCCTGGAGATCGCCATCCAGCAGGCGCGGCAGCGCGGCTTCCTGGGCACGGACATCCTGGGCAGCGGGTTCTCCTTCGATCTGGAGATCCGCATGGGATCGGGCGCCTTCGTCTGCGGCGAGGAGACGGCGCTCATGACCTCCATCGAGGGCAAGCGCGGCGAGCCGCGCCCCCGGCCGCCCTTCCCGGCCCAGGCCGGGCTCTGGGGCAAGCCCAGCATGCTGAACAACGTGGAGACCTACGCGAACATCCCCGCCATCATCCTGCGCGGGGCCGCCTGGTATGCGAGCTTCGGCACCGGGCAATCCAAGGGCACGAAGGTCTTCGCCCTGGCCGGCACCGTGCGCAACACCGGCCTGGTGGAGATCCCCATCGGCACGCCGCTGGGCGACATCATCTACGAGCTGGGCGGCGGCATCCCCAACGGCAAGAAGTTCAAGGCCGCGCAGCTGGGCGGCCCATCGGGGGGCTGCATCCCCGTGCAGCACCTGAACGTGCCCGTGGACTACGAAGCCCTGCAGGATCTGGGCGCGATCATGGGATCGGGCGGCCTCATCGTCATGGACGAGGACACCTGCATGGTGGACATGGCGCGCTTCTTCCTCGACTTCGTGCAGGACGAATCCTGCGGGAAATGCCCGCCCTGCCGCATCGGCAGCAGGCGGATGCTGGAGATCGTGGATCGCATCTGCACCGGCAAGGGCGAAGAGGGCGACATCGAGAAGCTGGAGGAGCTGGGCCGCATCATCCGCGAGACCTCGCTCTGCGGCCTGGGCCAGACGGCGCCCAACCCGGTGCTGTCCACCATCCGCCACTTCCGCGCCGAGTACGAGGCCCACATCCACGACAAGCGCTGCCCCGCGGGCGTGTGTCCCGAGCTGGTGCGGGCGCCGTGCCAGAGCGCGTGCCCGGCCAACGTGGACGTGCCGGGCTTCATCTCCCTGGTGGGCCAGGGCCGCATCGCCGAGGCCCTGCGCCTGCACCGCGAGCGCAATCCCTTCGCGGCCGTCTGCGCCCGGGTCTGCTTCCACACCTGCGAGGACAAGTGCCGCCGGGGCATGGTGGACGAGGCCCTCTCCATCCGCGGCATCAAGCGCTTCATGGTGGACGAGGAAGCCACCATGCAGCATCCCGAGGTCCGGATCAGCGAGACGAATGCCAAGCGTAAGGTGGCCATCATCGGCGCCGGTCCCGCGGGCCTCTCCTGCGCGTACTTCCTGGCGCGCCTGGGCTACAAGCCCCACGTCTTCGAGGCGGAATCGCGTCCCGGCGGCATGCCCGTCCAGACCATTCCCGCCTACCGTCTGCCGCGGGAGATCCTCTCCCAGGAAGTCCGCATGATCGAGCGGCTGGGCGTGCGCATCGAGACCGACCGGCGGCTGGGCCTGGACTTCAGCCTCCAAGACCTGCGGGACCGCGGCTTCGAGGCCGTCTTCCTGGGCGTGGGCGCGCCCCTGGGCCAGCACCTGGGGATTCCGGGCGAAGAGGCCGCGGGCGTCGACGACGCCATCCGCTTCCTGCGGGAATACAACATCCGCGGTTCCGTGCCCGTGGGGCAGCAGGTGGTGGTCATCGGAGGCGGCAATGCGGCCATCGACACCGCCCGTACGGCCATCCGCCTGGGGGCTGAGTCCGTGACCGTGCTCTACCGCCGCACGCGGGAGGAGATGCCCGCCTACGCCGAGGAGATCGAAGAGGCCGAGCACGAAGGCGTGAAGATCCGGGTGCTCACGGCGCCCTTGGAGATCCTCACCTGGGATGGCCTGGTGACGGGCGTGTCCTGCCAGGCCATGGTCCTGGGCGAGTTCGACGGCAGCGGCCGCCGCCGCCCCAAGGCGGGACCGGACGCGCCCTTCGTGGTGCCGGCCGATCAGGTCATCACCGCCATCGGCCAGCGGCTGGAGCCGTCGACGGTGCTGGGCGGCCTGAAGGTGGACCTCAACCGCGACGGCTTCATCGCCGCCGACCCCTACACAGGGCGCACCTCCCTCGACTGGCTCTACAGCGGCGGCGATGCCGTGTCCGGGCCATCTTCGGTGGTGGAGGCCGTGGCCGGGGGCGAGCGTGCGGCGGTGGCCATCGACGCCCAGTTCACGGGCGCCGAGCATGCCTTCTGGCAGAAGGAGAAGGCCTGTGCGGTCCCCTTCGATCCCAATGCGGAGCCCGTGCGCCATCCGCGCGCCCACATGGAACTGCTGCCCGTGGAGCGCCGCCGGGAGAACTTCAGCGAAGTGGAGCAGTCCTGGACCGAACAGGTCGCCGTCTGCGAAGCCAAGCGCTGCCTGAGGTGCGACTACCGGGAATCCGGGGACTGAGCGCCGATGCGTGAGGCCACGTCATTCCCCCACCACAGATCTGCCGTTCCTTCCTTTTCCCGAACCAGGGGACTTCGATGATCAAGCTCACCATCGACCACAGTGAAGTGAGGGTGCCCGAGGGCACGACGGTGCTCAATGCGGCCAGGCAGGCGGGCATCCGCATTCCGTCCCTCTGCTACCTGGAAGGCGTCCACGTGGTGGGCGGCTGCCGGGTCTGCCTGGTGGAAGTCGAAGGGGCCAAGGCCCTGCAGGCCTCCTGCTCCATGCCGGCCTCGGAGGGCCTGCGGATCCGCACCAGCACGCCCAAGGTGCGGGCCGCCCGCCGCACGGTGATGGAGCTCCTGCTGTCGGACCACGAGGGCGACTGCCAGACCTGCGGGCGCTCCACCGATTGCGAATTCCTGGCGGTGGCGCGGGACCTGGACATCCGCGACCTGCATTTTACGGGCGCCAAGCACCACCGCCTCGTGGACGAAAGCACGCCGGCCCTGGTCCGCGACTCGGCCAAGTGCATCATGTGCCGCCGCTGCATCACCGTCTGCGGCGAGCTCCAGGCCACGGGGGCGCTGTGGGCCCAGGACCGGGGCTTCGAGTGTGTGGCGGCCCCGGCCTTCGGCCAGAACCTCGACCGGGTGGCCTGCGTGCAGTGCGGCCAGTGCGCGGCGGTCTGTCCCACGGCGGCCATCACGGAACGGGACCACATCGAGCGCGTCTGGGAGGCCCTGGGCGACCCCACCAAGCACGTCGTCGTGCAGACGGCCCCCGCCATCCGCGCGGGCCTGGGCGAGTGCTTCGGCCTGCCTCCGGGCACCCTGGTCACGGGCCGCATGGCGGCGGCCCTGCGCCGGCTGGGCTTCGATGGCGTCTTCGACACGAACTTCGCCGCGGATCTCACGATCCTGGAAGAGGGCACCGAGCTGCTCATGCGGCTGAAGGAGGCCCTGGTGGAGCAGAAGCCCGTGGCCCTGCCCCAGTTCACCAGCTGCTGCCCCGGCTGGATCAAGTTCGCGGAGTACTTCCACCCGGACCTGCTGCCGAACCTGTCCACGGCCAAGTCCCCCCAGCAGATGTTCGGGGCCCTGGCCAAGACCTACTACGCCCAGTCCATCGGCCGGCGCCCCGAAGACATCTACGTGGTGTCGGTGATGCCCTGCACGGCCAAGAAATTCGAGGCCCAGCGTCCCGAGATGAACGGCAGCGGCTTCCAGGACGTGGACGCGGTGCTCACCACGCGTGAACTAGGGCGCATGATCACTCAGTCCGGCCTGGATTTCACGGCCCTGCCCGACGAGGCCATGGACCAGCCCCTGGGCATGAGCTCCGGCGCGGCGGACATCTTCGCCAACACCGGCGGCGTCATGGAGGCCGCCCTCCGCACGGTCTGGTGCGTGGTCACCGGCACGCCGTTCCCCTTCGAGAAGCTGCACGTGGCGCCCATCGAGGGGATGGAGGGCGTGAAGGAGATGGCCATCACCATTCCCGACGCGGTGCCCGAGTGGGCCTTCCTGAAGGGGCAGACCCTGAAGGTGGCCGTCGCCCATGGGCTGGCCAACGCCGACCGCCTCATCGAGCAGGTGCAGTCCGGCGAGAAGGCCTACCACTTCATCGAGGTGATGTCGTGCTCCGGCGGGTGCATCGGGGGCGGCGGGCAGCCCCGCTTCACCACCAACGAGGTGCGCCGCGAGCGCATGAAGGCCATCTTCGCCGAGGACGAGGGCAAGCCCGTGCGGATGTCCCACGACAACCCGGCCATCGCGGCCCTCTACCGCGACTTCCTGGGCGTCCCCCTCGGGGAGACGTCCCACCACCTGCTGCACACCCACTACGAGCCGCGGGGCGTCCACCACTGAACTGGCGGAGCGGGGCGGTTGGGCGTAGCCTTGGGTCCCCGCCCCGGATGCCCCATGCCCACCCATCGTGTCAGCAGCCCCGTGGATGCCTCCCCGGACACGGTCTGGGCGGTGCTGCTCGACAAGATGGAACATCCCCAGCGCTACATCGAGGACGCCCTGGACGCGGAGATCCTGGACCGGGACGATGGTTCCGTGGTCCGCCAGCTGGTGCTGCCGGGGGGCGTCTCCTTCTGCGAGCACATCGCCTCCGACGCCGCGGCGCGCACCATCACCTTCACCCTGCTGGACCACCCGGTCTACGAAGGAACGGTCGTCAACCTGCTCCAGGTGAGCCCGGCGGGTGGCGTCGAGCTGGTCTTCGAGCTCGACTGGCGGGTGCGCCTCGGGTGCGAGGACATCCGGGATCCCGAGGAGCTGCCGGGATTGATCCGCAGCTCGGTGATGCACACCAGGCGCATCGCCGAGGCTCTGGAGAATCGCGGCTAGTCTCTCGCCGCCTCAAGGCGGAGCGGGATCCGGAGCTTCCGGCCCTCGCGCAGCACCTCCAGGTCCACGGTGCCGCCCAGGGGCAGGGCCTCGACGGCATCCAGGAGCGCATCCCAGTCCTCCACCGGCCGGCCGTTGACGCCCTGGACGAGGTCGCCCGGGAGGACGCGGCGCCCCTCGGCGCCCACACCCTGGAGTCCGGCCTTGGCGGCGGCCCCGCCGCGGACCACCCGGCCCACCATCACGCCTTTCTGGGGACCGAAGGCCCGCTCCACGAGGCGCGGGGCCACGGGCTCGAAGCCCAGGTCCGGCCGCTCCAGGCGGCCCCGGGCGATGAGCTGGGGCACCACGCGGTTGACGGTGTCCACGGGCACCGCGAAGCCGATGCCGGCGCTGGCGCCGCTGGGGCTCTGGATGGCGGTGTTCACGCCGATGAGGCGCCCGGCGCTGTCCAGCAGCGGACCGCCGCTGTTGCCGGGGTTGATGGCCGCATCGGTCTGGATGACGCCGGCGATGCGCCGCCGCGTGACGCTCTGGATCTCCCGGCCGAGCGCTGAAACCACGCCGGTGGTGAGGGTCTGGTCCAGACCGAAGGGATTGCCGATGGCCAGCACGGTCTGGCCCACCTGCAGGTCGGCGCTGGTGCCGATGGGGATGGGCCGCAGCTTCGGGGGCGTCTTGGCCAGCAGCAGCACCGCCAGGTCCTTGTCCGGTGCGCCGCCCACGTAGGCGGCCTCGTGGCGGCTACCGTCCGCCAGAGTGATGTAGGCCCGCGCCGCGCCCTGGATGACGTGGAAATTGGTGACCACATGCCCCTGGTCATCCCAGATGAAGCCGGTGCCGGAACCCGCGGGCACCTCCACCACGTCGAGGCCGAAGAAGTCGCGGCTCCGTTCTTCCGTGGTGGTGATGTAGACCACGCTGGGAGCGGCCTCCTTGAAGCGCCGGATGGGCACCTGCTCCCACTCGGGGAGGGCGCCGCGGGGCTCCACCGCCCGCGGCTTCGCCAGGCTGGGGGTGAGCGCGTGGCCGCACCAGCCGGCGAGGATGCCCGCCAGCAGCAAACCGACGATCAGCATGCTCCGTCGCATGAAACCTCCAGGGCGGCCCCCAATCTACCCAGCCGTTGAAAAGTGTCAAGAGGTGTCATTCAAGGAGTTAACGAAAAAATCGAACCCCTCTTGACACATGATAAGTAAACACTAAGATTTTATTCGGCAACGGAAGCATAGCGTTTCCGTTCTCCATTTCCCAAAGGAGGACTTCATGAGCATCCTGCGAACCCGCACCCCCCAGGCCGTTCCGGCCACGGCCGCGTCCCTGGAGCCCTTCCGTCTCATGCGCGACTTCCTGCGCTGGGACCCGCTCCTGGACTACGGACCGGGCGCCCCCACCGCCTTCATGCCCAGCTTCGACGTGAAGGAAATCCCGGACGCCTACCAGTTCAGGGCGGACCTGCCCGGCATCCTGGAGGCCGACCTGGAGATCAGCCTCGAAGGCTCCCGCCTGACCGTCGCCGGCAAGCGCGAGGAGGAAGCGCCCAAGGAAGGTGAGCGCATCCACCTCTCAGAGCGCAGCCACGGCCGCTTCAGCCGCACCTTCACCCTTCCCGAAGACGTGGAAGGCGAGAAGGTGGTGGCCGAGCTCCGCAACGGCGTCCTGACCCTCATGGTGCCCAAGCGTCCCGAGGTGCGGCCCCGCAAGATCAACGTCAGTTTGGGGTGATATTCACCCGGGACCCGTTCCCTGCGCCAGAAAAGCCCCGGGATCCGGGGCTTTTTGGGCGTCAGTTGTAGAAGAAGTTCGGTGGCCCGAAGGTGCCCGGCGTGGTGCCGCTGTTGAGGCGCACCACGATGTCGCCATCGGCCAGCACCAGGTCCGGGTGGCCGTCCCCATCCATGTCGGCAATGGCCACGCCCATGGGGCCCCAGGTGCCGCGGTAGTTGACGGCGGCCAGGAAGACGCCGGGCGTGGCGGCGGCCGGCGGGGTCTGGAGGAAGACGGACACGGCGCCGGGATCGCCCGGCAGGCCCTCACAGGCCACGGCGATGTCGGGCTTGCCGTCGCCGTTGAGATCACCCACGGCCAGGGCCACGGCCCGGTAGGCGGTGGCGTAGTGCACCGGCGCGGCGAAGGTGCCGGGCGCGCCCTGGATCAGCACGCTCAGGCCCTGGCCGTCGGGGTTCGTGGCCGCGCCGAAGTTGGCGGTGAGCAGGTCGAGCTTGCCGTCGCCGTCGACGTCCGCGGCCCGGATGGCGACCGGCTGGATGCCCGTGGCGTAGTCCACGGCTGGAGCGAAGGTCCCGGCACTGGTCTGGAGGAGCACGGAGACCGCATTGGCGGTGGTGGCCACGGCGATGTCGGCCAGGCCGTTCCCGTCGAGATCCGCCACCGTCACGGCCTGGGCATCGCCCCCCACGGCGTAGGCCACCGGCGGATTGAAGGTGCCCGTCGCGGTCTGGGTGAAGACCAGCACACTGTTGGCGCCACTGGCGGCCACGACGATGTCCATCCGGCCGTCGCCGTTCAAGTCGCCCACGGCCACGTCCAGAGGGGTCCGACCGGGCGTCGGGAGCAGGATGGCCGGCAGGAAGAAGCCCGCCTTGGCGGGGTCGGCCAGCCGCACGCTGACGGTCTGGTCATCGGCATTGGCCACCACGAGATCCGGCCGCCCATCGCCATTGACGTCCTGCACCACCAGGTTGGCGGGACCCCTCCCCACGCCGAAGCGGGTGGGCAACACGAAGGCGCCCGCCGAGGACTGGAGCCGCGTGGACACATAGCCCTGGGTGGAGGCACCGCCAACCTCGGTGGACACCAGGCCGAGGATGTCGGGCAGCCCGTTGGCATCGATGTCCGCCACGGCGATGGCGTTCACCAGGTAGCTGGAGGAGGGGCCGTAGCTGTCCGAACTGGAGCAGCCCAGCAGGGCGAGGATGCCGATGGATCCGAGGAGAAGCCGGGTGCGGATGGTCATGGGGAACTCCGTGAACCTGTCAGGAAGAAAAGTTGGGAGGTTGGAGGAGGCAACGCAAGGGTGCAGGAATTGGACCCCCGCGCACCCGTTCAGGTTGAAGGATCAGATTTCCTCGACTGTCACGCCCCATGTGACGAGTTCCCGGGGCAGCAGGGCGGGCCAGTAGGCCACGATCTCCTGGGCCTTTGGACGCCCCCCGGCGAATCCTGTGACGCCCGCCGGGCCCGCCGTCACCAGGGGCGCGATCTCCCGGCCGAAGCGCTCGACCTTCCGACGATCCGGATCCTTCACGCTGAGACGCAGCACGATCTCGGCGGGATCCGCCGGAACCGGGGCGATGCCCGCATGGACCGTGCTGGCGCCCAGGAACTCGGCATCGGTGTGCTCGTATTCGAACCCCGCAGCCTGCAGGCGCTTCCAGACGATGTCGGCGCAGAGCCGGGCCTTTTCGAGGGCCCGGGGGCCGCTGAGCGTCAGCTGGCCGGTGGCCTTGTAGCCCTTCAGGTAGGCGCCGCTCACCTTGAGGAAGGGCGTTCGGGGCCGGCCCTGGATGCCGCTCACGCGGACCCGGTCGGGTCCGGCCTGTTCGAGGTGGATGGAGGTGAAATCGGCCACCACGTCCGGCGTGATGTAGTGGCGCGGATCCCCCATCTCGTAGACCAGCTGCTCGCTCACGGTGTCCACCGTGACCATGCCGCCGGTACCCGCATGCTTGGTCACCACGAAGGAGCCATCCTCCGAGCACTCGGCAATGGGATAGCCCACGTTCCAGAGCTCGGGCACCTCCCACCAGCGGGTGAAGTTGCCCCCGGTGCTCTGGGCACCGCACTCGAGGATGTGCCCGGCCACGGTGCCGGCGGCGAGCCGGTCCCAGTCGTCGGCTGCCCACTGGAACTCGTGGATCAGGGGCGCCAGGGTGAGACCCGGATCCGTGCAGCGGCCGGTGAGCACGATGTCGGCGCCGGTCTCCAGCGCCTCCACCATGGCCTGGGTCTGGAGGTAGACGTTGGCGCTGAGGATCTCGCGCGGCGCATCGAAGAGGCCCTCGTCCGTGTCCATGTTCGCCAACTTCAGGCCCTGGGCCTGGAACTCGGGCAGGCGCGCCAGCACGTCATCGCCGGTCACCGTGGCGATCTTCAGGCCGGTGACGCCGAGCTGCTTCGCCACTTCCAGCACCGCCGTCCGGCAGGCTTCGGGGTTCACGCCGCCGGCATTGGCCACCACGCGGATGCCCTTGGCCTTGAGCTGGGGGAGCACCCGCTTCATGAGGTCCACGAAATCCGTCGCGTAGCCCAGCTGGGGATCCTTGCGCCGCTGCTTCTGCATGATGGAGAGGGTGACCTCCGCCAGGTAGTCCAGGGTCAGGTAGTCGATGCCCCCGGCCTCCACCAGGCGCACCGGGGCATCGATGCTGTCGCCCCAGAAGCCTTGGCCATTGGCGATGCGGACGAGCTTGGACATGGAGACTCCGGGGGGAATTCACCAGTCTAGTGCGTCCGGATCTTTTCCAGCAGGTGGTCCACGCCATGGGCGTAGTAGTCCAGCAGGGGCGCCTTGTGGGGTGGCAGCACCAGGTGGCCGTCCTCCAGCACGAGGATGCGCCGCAGGAGGAGCACGCGCAGGCCCACGTCGAAGGCCCGCTGGTACGAGCCCCGGGGCAGATAGAGCGGCAGGCCCCGCGCCTGGGCGGCCGCGAACACCTCGAGCAGGTGGTCGCGCAGCTGAGCCCGGCCCGGGGCGGGATCGTCCATGCTGCGATAGGTCCAGGCGACGGCCGCCACGGGCGTGATGGGCACCTCCTCGCCCACGGCCCGGGCCAGGGAATCGGCGAAGGCCTCCAGCAGAGGTTTCCGGGCTTCCCAGTCCAGGGCGCGCAGGTCGGCGCCTTCCAGCGCGGCCCGGGCATGGATGGGCTGGCCGAAGTTCACCACCGCGTAGCCGAAGCGGTGGAAGCGGCGGGTGGCGCCGCGCCAGACCAGGCCCAGCAGCCAGAGGGAGGTCCGCCGGATGAGCGCCAGGGGGCTGCGCCGCGGCTTGCCCAGGGACTCGCGCACCAGGTTGCTGTCCTCCACCACCCGGTCGTAGTTGATGCCCACGGGAATGAAGACCAGATCCTTCGCGCCGGCGCGGAGCATGTAGTCCAGCAGGCCCAGCTTGGGGGCCTGCAGCCGCCCATCGCGGCTGAGGCCACCTTCGATGAAGATGCCCTGGGTGGTGCCCTGGGCCACGGCCCGCTGCACGTAGCGCTCCAGCACGGCGTGGTAGAGCGGATCGCGGAAGCGCCGTCGCACGAAGAAGGACCCGAAGCTGCGGAAGAGGCGCTCCAGCGGCCAGACCCGCGCCCACTCGCCCACGGCGTAGGAGATGGACACGCGGTTGGCCAGCAGGAAGGCCACCAGCAGGTAGTCCGCGTTGCTGCGGTGGTTCATCACATAGACCACGGACGCGTCTCGGGGGATGCGGTTCAGGGCGGCCTCGGCGCTGCGGCCGATGCGCACGCGGTAGCAGGTGCGCAGCAGCCAGCCCGCGAGGCTCTTGCCGAACGTGTAGGTGGTGATGAGGTTGAAATTGGGGATGATCTCGTCGAGGTAGAGGCTCACGTCGGCCAGCAGGCTGGCCTCGTCCCGACCCGAGGTCGCGGCCTGTTCCGCGATCCGCGTCCGGAGCTCGGGATCGGCCAGCAGGTCCAGCTTGAGCCGCTGCTTCCGCGTGACGGTGACCGGGTTCAGCCGGAAGCCCAGCTCCCGCCGGGTCCGCAGGGCGTGGCGCCAGGACCAGCGGCGCAGGGCCCGGCGGAGGATCCGGCGGAGCAGGATCAGCACCACCAGCCCCGCCGCGGCGAGGAGCCACCATCCATGTTTGGAAATCATGGGTGGGAGTATGACTCGATCCGCCCGCAATGGGGAGTTGCGCTACTCGTAGCGGAGCGCCTCGATCGGATCCAGCTTGCTGGCCTTGGCGGCGGGGTAGAGACCGAAGGTGAGACCCACGATGGCGGGCACGAGGAAGGCGGCGCCGATGGCCCAAGTGGGGACGCTGCCCAGGTGCTTCAGGAGCATCTGGCTGAGGAGGCTGCCGAGGCTCAGGCCCAGGGCCAGGCCGATCACGCCGCCCACCAGGCAGAGCACCATGGCCTCGATGAGGAACTGCATGAGGATGTTCCGGCGCCGCGCGCCCAGGGCCTTGCGGATGCCGATCTCACGGGTGCGCTCGGTGACGCTCACCAGCATGATGTTCATGACGCCGATGCCGCCCACCAGCAGGCTGATGGAGACCATGCCGCCGGCCGCGAGCATGAGGCTGCCGGTCAGCTTCTCCACCATCTCTACCTGCTTCTTGTTAGTGGTGAGGTCGAAGTTGTCGGGGTCGTCGCCGCGGAGGCCCCGGGACCGCCGGAGGCTGGACCGGAGCAGCTCCTCCGCCTCGGCCAGCGACATCTTCGGGTCCATCTGCAGCCGATAGCTGATGTTGTCCAGCATCCAGGGCTGCATGAACTCCTTGAAGCTGCCGAAGGGGATGAACACCTCGTTGTCCGTGCCCCATATGGCCTCGTCATCCTGGGGGACCATGGGAATGTCGCCCTGCTTCTTGAGGATCCCCACAATCTCCGCGGTCTGCCCGTTGATGGTGAAGGTCCGGTCGATGCCATGCTCCAGCCCCAGCTCGCTGGCGATCTTGGAGCCAAGGATCACCACCGGGGCGCGGGTGCTGCGGTCGGTGGCGGTGAAGGCGCGACCCTCGGCGAGTTCGAGGTTGGCCAGGTCCAGCCCCTCTTCCCCGATGGCATGCATGTAGATCCGGCGGGTGACGTCCCCGGCCTTGGCCATGTTGCGGCCCCAGATGTAGGTATCGGGCGAGGCCAGGCGAAGCTCGGGCACCATCTCCTTCAGGTCGCGGATGGTCTCGTCGTTGAGGGGCTGCCGCCGGATCTTCTTGCCCTGCCGCCAGGCCTGCTGGGACATTCCGGGGCTGAGGAAGAAGGTGAGGCTGCCCTCCTTGTTCACGTCCGCCATGATGCGGGCCTCAAGGCTCTTGGTGAGGTTCACCACCGTGATGACCGAGGCCACGCCGATGATGATGCCCAGCGTGGTCAGCACGGATCGCATGCGGTGGGCCCAGATGCTGCCCAGGGCCGCGTGGAGCTGCTCCCGTGCCGGGCCCGACCAGGAGATCACTTGGCGGCTCCCGGACCCTCGGTGGCCTTGGCCAGCTTGACCTTCCTGCCCTGGGCCAAGGCGCCTAGGCCCTTGGGGGGGCCGCTGATGATCTGCTCACCCTCTTTGAGACCTTCCAGCACCTCCGCGGCCCGGCGGGTGGTGGCGCCCAGGCGCAGGACGCGCTCCTCGGCCGCATCCCCCTTGAGCACGTAGACGGTGCTGCGGCTGCGGGCCATGAGCCCCAGGCCTCCGCTGCGGTCCTCGCGCTCCAGGATGGCCTGCAGCGGCACCGCCACCACCTGCTTCACCTCGTTGGCCAGCACTGCCACCCGGGCGCTCATGCCCGGGCGCAGCCGGTCCAGGTCCTCGGCCCGGCCAGCCAGCTGGATGCGAACCTTGTAGTTCTGGGCTTCCTGGTTGGAGGTAGACGACTGGTTCGGGAGCCGGTCGGAGCTGGTGGCCACGTTCACGACGCAGCCCTGGAAGACCATGCCGGGAATGGCGTCGACCTGGATCTCCGCGGGCTGGCCCAGCTTGAGCTTGGCCACCTCCAGCTCGCTGATCTTGCACTCCGCCAGGAGCTGCGACATGTCCGAGATGACCATCAGGATGGCGCTGGCGATGTTGGTCTGGCCGGCGATGGCGGTCTCGCCCTTCTCGGCCTTCAGCCCAGTGATCCGCCCCGCCATGGGCGCGCGCAGCTCGGTCTTGTCGAGCGCGTCCTGGGCCAGGGCCACCTGGGACTGGGCCTGCTGCACCGCCACCTTGGCCCGCTGGAGGGTGATGTCGGCGTTGTCATTGGCCAGCTTCGCCTCCTGGTGCTGATCCAGAGAGATGAGCCCCTGGTCGAACAGGGCCTGCTGGCGCCGGAAGGCGCCCGACACCTTGCGGAACGTCGCCTCGGCGGTGTCCTGGTCCTGCCGCGCCATGCGGAGGCTCAGTTCGGCACGGTTGAGGTCCTGCCTGAAGCGCTCCTGGTCGAGCGTGACCAGCAGGTCGCCGGCCTTCACCATCTGGCCGTCCTTGACGTGGATGGCCTTGATCTCGCCCGTGACGGTGGTGCCGACGTTCACGCGGCTCAGGGCCTGGATCTCGCCGTTGGCGGTGACGCTGTCCTTGATGTCCTGGCGCTTGATGGGCTCGACGGTGTAGAGGATCTCGACGTCACCGCCGCGGCCGAAGACCTTCCAGCCGCCGAGACTTGCCAGCAGAAGTGTGGCTGCACCGAGGACATACCATCTCTTTCGTTTCATGCACCACCCATGGGAGGGGCCCTGGTAAGGAATCGACCATGGGCGAATACCTGCCCCCAGTGTGCAGGATTCGATACCAAATGGTCATCAGGAAACCGCTCGCAGCGGCGGCCTTGGTGGACTGGGGAACGGCGCTACTTGGCGCCCAGCACGCGCAGGCCGATGCCGAAGGCCATGGGGAGCAGCACGCAGATGAGCGCCCCCGCGGTCTTCATGCGGACCAGGTGTCGCAGGGCGAGGTAGGTGAGCACGGCTTCGACCAGGTAGAAGAGGTCCAGCGTGTAGAAGAAGGCCTGGAGCTTGATGCTTTCGGTATGCAGGAAGTAGCCCAGTGAGGTGGGGGCGATCTTGTCGGGCGTGAGGCCGCCGATGGGACGCACCAGGCAGATCACCACGATCAGCAGCATCTGGGGCAGCTTCACCAGGGCCGGTACCACGGCCGCGCTCAGGGCCTGGGGATAGCTGGGGGCTTCGCCCTCGGGCAGGGCCTTGCCGATCAGCCAGTAGAACAGCGCCACGAGGGCCATGGCGGCGGCGGTGCCGAAGAGGGCGCCCAGGATGCTGAAGGGGAGGATGAACTTCTTCTGCATCTCGATGATCATGTCGATCTGCGAGGACTGGACCTGGGGGTTGCGCTCGAGGATGGGGCGCAGCATCT
This sequence comes from Geothrix sp., assembly GCF_030219325.1. Lineage (NCBI taxonomy): Bacteria > Pseudomonadati > Acidobacteriota > Holophagae > Holophagales > Holophagaceae > Geothrix > Geothrix sp. The sequence goes on from NZ_CP126625.1 coordinate 795,045, forward strand.
CGTCCACGTCCACCTTGAGGCCCCAGGCGACGGTGATGACCAGGGCGAAGGTGATGAGGACACCCAGGGCCCAGCCCCAGCTCGGCGCCTTGCTCAGCCGCTGGAAGAGTTCCACCGGCGCCGTGAACACCCCCGCGATCTGATCCAGTAGGCCGGGGGCCTGGGGAGGGGTCGGCTCGGGCTGATGGCCATACAGGGATTCGGGCTGGTCGCTCATGGGGGCTCCGTGGCATTCACGATAGGGGGGTCTGCGCGCCATTGTCGCAGGCCACCGCCCAACGGCGGGATTCGGCCGCCGGCCGGTGCATGGTTCCCGGGGGATGGCCCCTGACAATTCGTCAAGAAAACATTGAGAAACCTGACAACCGTGCCCGGCGGGACTAGAGTTTTAGACCTCGAACCTCGCCAGTCCCCCACTCAACCCATCCGGAGGTCCCATGGCCACCCTCGCCGCCAAGTCCGAGTCCCTGATCGCGCAGGAGAACCAGTTCGGCGCGCACAACTACCATCCGCTCGACGTCGTCTGCACCAAGGGCGAGGGTGTCTTCCTCACCGACGTGGACGGCAAGAAGTACATGGACTTCCTGGCCGCCTACTCCGCCGTGAACCAGGGCCACAACCACCCGAAGATCGGCGAGGCCATGATCGCCCAGATCAAGACCCTGGCCCTCACCAGCCGCGCCTTCCGCAACGACCAGTTCCCCCCGCTGCTCGAGAAGCTCTGCAAGCTGACGGGCTTCGACAAGGCCCTGCTCATGAACAGCGGCGCCGAGGCCGTGGAAACCGCGCTGAAGGCCATGCGCAAGTGGGGCTACGACAAGAAGGGCATCGAGTACGGCAAGGCTGAAATCATCGTGGCCGACGGCAACTTCCACGGCCGCACCATCTCCATCGTGGGCTTCAGCACCGATCCCGACAGCACCAGCAAGTTCGGCCCCTTCACCCCCGGTTTTGTGATCGTGCCCTACGGCGATCTGGAAGCCGTGAAGAAGGCCATCAACCCGAACACCTGCGCCATCTTCATGGAGCCCATCCAGGGTGAGGGCGGCGTGGTCATCCCGCCCGAGGGCTTCCTCAAGGGCCTGCGCGAGGTGGCCACGGCCAACAACTGCCTGCTGGTGCTGGACGAGATCCAGTCCGGCCTGGGCCGCACGGGCAAGATGTTCGCCTTCGAGCACGAGGGCATCCGTCCCGACGGCATCACCATCGGCAAGGCCCTCAGCGGCGGCTACTACCCCGTCAGCGCCTTCCTGGCCAACGACGAAGTCATGGACGTGTTCACCCCCGGCATCCACGGCAGCACCTACGGCGGCAATCCGCTGGCCTGCGCCGTCGCCAGTGCCGCCCTGGATGTGCTCGTCGACGAGAAGCTGGTGGAGCGCGCCGCCGAACTCGGCGAGTACTTCGCGAAGCGCCTGCGCGGCATGAAGTCCGACAAGGTGGAGCTGGTGCGCGTGCGCGGCCTGTGGGCCGGCGTGCAGCTCAAGGAGAGCGCCGGCAAGGCCCGTCCCTACTGCTACCAGCTCAAGGATCGCGGCATGCTCTGCAAGGACACCCACGAGCAGATCATCCGCCTCGCGCCCCCCCTCGTGATCACGAAGGAGCAGATCGATTGGGCCGTGGACCAGCTGGAAGCCGTCCTCGCCTAGCTGGAAAGTCCGACTCCCGACCGCGCCCCCTGCTCCAGGGGGCGCGGTGCGTTCAGGCCTGTCCATCCTCCCTGGTTGCAACCTGGAGGGCGCCAAGGGAGGAACCCGGAATAGGTCGAACAGACTAAGATGCTTTAGGTCAAATTAAGATAATATTAATGTTATGCTTGCTGGACATTGATCGCTGCGATGCCGTCTTTGGGTGCCTCGAGGGACCCGGGACGCCAGGTCGAAGGGGGAGTCCATGCGAGTACTGGTCACGGGAGCCACGGGATACATCGGGGGACGCCTGGTCCCCCGCCTCATCGCCAAGGGGCACTCGGTGCGCTGCCTGGCCCGGGATCCCCAGCAGCTCCAGGGGCGGCCCTGGCCCGGCGTCGAGATCGTGCAGGGGGACCTGGGGAGTCCCGAGACCCTCCCCTTCGCCCTGGAGGGCATCGACGTGGCCTACTACCTGGTCCACGCCATGGCCGACGGCAAGTCCTTCCGGGAGCAGGACCGCAAGATGGCCCGCGCCTTCGGGGAGGCGGCCCGGCGAGCCAGGGTCCGGCGCATCGTCTACCTGGGCGGCCTCGGCGACCCGGGCGAGCTGCACAGCAAGCACCTGATCAGCCGCCAGGAGGTGGGGCAGAACCTCGCCCGGGCTGGCGTGCCCGTGGTGGAGTTCCGCGCGGCGGTGATCGTGGGGTCCGGCTCGGCCAGCTTCGAGATGATCCGCCACCTCACGGACCGCCTGCCGCTGATGGTGGCCCCGCGCTGGGTGGAGACCCGCTGCCAGCCCATCGGCATCCGCAGCGTGCTGGACTATCTGGAGGAGGCCCTGGACCACCCCGAGGCCCGGGGCATCTACGAGATCGGCGGAACCGACATCCTGACCTACCGGGAGATGATGCTCGGCTATGCCCGGGCCAAGGGCCTGCACCGCATCATCCTGCCGGTGCCCATGCCGAAGCGGAATTTCAGCAGCCGGGTGATCGACCTCCTGACCCCGATCCCGCACCGCATCGCGGCGGCCCTGCTGGAGAGCCTCCGCACCGAGGTGGTGGTGCGGGACGATCGCGCCCTCCACACCTTCGCCGTGCGACCCACCACCTACGCCGAGGCGCTGGACCGCGCCCTGGGGCGCATTGCCGCGGACGACGTGGAGACCACCTGGGCCTCCAGCCTGGCCAGCACGGTCCGGAAGGATCCCGTGGGGCGGCAGCTGGACAACCAGGAGGGGTTGCTGGTGGAGCGCCACTGGCGCAAGGTGCAGGCTTCTCCCGAGCGCGTCATGGATATCATCTGCGCGCTGGGGGGCGAGCAGGGCTGGCCCGCCGGCAACGCCCTCTGGCAGCTCCGGGGCGCCATCGACCGGGCCATGGGCGGCGTGGGCATGCGCCGGGGACGGCGGCATCCCAAGGACCTGCGCGTGGGCGATCCCCTGGACTTCTGGCGGGTGGAGTCCTTCGAGCCGGGGCGGATCCTGCGCCTGCGCGCCGAGATGAGGCTGCCCGGCCGGGCCTGGCTGCAGTTCGAGGTGCGCCCGGAGGGCAGGCAGACCCACCTGGAGCAGACCGCCTTCTTCGAGCCCCACGGCCTCTCCGGCAACCTCTACTGGTACTCGGCCATGCAGCTGCACCGGTTCATCTTCCCGGGCCTCATCCGCGCCATCCAGACCCGCGCCGAGGAGGACCACACCCTGGACTACACCCTGCCTGGCCTGCCGGCCCCGACCCTGCTCGTGCAAGAGTGAAGGGGGGCCGTCGAGGCGCCCCCGAACTTCATGTGGAGTCCCCATGTTCCAGGGCTGCATCGAGTCCATCCATATCGCGCCTTCAGCCGAAGCCGCCATGCGCAGCGTCGACCAGGTGGTGGCCATCGCCGGCGTGGGGCTGGAGGGGGACCGGTATGCCACACGGACGGGCAGCTTCTCCGCCAAGCCCAAGCCGGGACGCCAGCTCACGCTCATCGAGGCCGAGGCCATCGAGGCGCTGGAGCGGGAGCTGGGGATGGTGCTGGCCCCCGGCGAAACCCGGCGCAACCTCGTGACCCGCGGGGTGGCCCTGAACCACCTGGTGGGGCGCGAGTTCACCGTGGGCGGCGTGCGCCTGCGCGGCCACGAGCTCTGCGAGCCCTGCGGCGACCTGGCCCGCATGACGGCCAAGCCGCAGATCCTGCCGGGGCTCGTGCACCGCGGTGGGCTGCGGGCTGAGATCCTCGAAGGCGGTCTGCTCCGCGTCGGGGATCTGATCGACTGAGGTGGGCGTTGGGCGTGCGGTTGCTGTCGTTCGTTGTTGATCCTCAGGTTGCTTTGTCGGATGCTTGAGCCGCATTGCAGGCTGTCGCCTGCGTTCTGGGAGGGCGCGCCCTCCAGGGAGGTCAGCCATGCGCTCCATCGGTCTGTCACTCGCGTTGGGATGCGCCCTCGGGGCCCAGGTTCCCGACCGCCCCACGGAGGCTTTCTTCAAGGGGGATCCCACCCAGGTGATGCTGGCCTGTGCGGAGCGGGCCGCGAACCTGAAGCCCGGGAAGGACCGGGTGTTGGCCCAGGCCGGTCGCGCCCACCTCATCGCCGGGGACCGGGCCAAGGCGGAGGCCTATTTCCAGAGGGTGGTCGGCGGGGACGCGGAGGCCTTCCGGTGGATGGGCCAGGCCTGGCTGGAGTGCGGCAACCCCAAGCTGGGCGTGGCCGCGCTGCTCAAGGTCGCCGAGCAGGATCCTGCCGCCAAGAACATCCAGCGCGACGCGGCCGTGGTTCTCATGGATGCCGGGTTCGCCAAGGAGGCCGACGAGGTCATGACCGGGGCCTTCCGGGTGGCGCCCCGCGACTGGCAGAACGTGACGGCTTTCGGCCGGGCCTGCCTCCGGCAGAAGCGGCAGGACCTGGCGGCCATCTGGTTCGAGCGGATCATGACCACCCGGCGCAAGACGGAGGGCCTCTGGAACGAGATCGCCCTGGCCTTCGCGGATCAGGGGGTGGAGCGATGAGCACCCGTGGCTGGAGCCTTCCCGTCTGTCTCGGCCTTCTGGCCCTGTGTCCGGCCTCGGCGCAGGCGCCCAAGGTTCCGGATGCGGCCTTCTTCTCCCAGGACCGAAAGGTGCTGATGCGGCTCTGCGCCGAGGAGGCCCGGCGTCTCGACCCCAAGGACACGCACTTGATGGTGGAGTACGGCGACACGATGCTGGCACTCGGGGAACGCCAGAAGGCGGAAGAGGCCTTCGAGAAGGCCGTCGCCGCGAAGCCCACCGACCCCCAGACCCACCACCTCATCGGTCTGGCCTGGCTCCGCAAAGGCTTCCGGCCGGAGGCCCTGAAGGCCTACCAGGCCATGGTCTCCGTGGAACTCTCCGGTCGCTACGAGCGGCTGAAGAACATCCTCAACAAGGCCGCCGTGGATCTCATCGCGGCCGGGGAGGTGAAGGTGGCCGCGGACTACATGGAGCGTGCCTATCAGCTGGACAAGAGCGACGCCAACAACTTCCTGGAATTCGGCCGCGCCGCCCTCCTGGCCGGTGAGAGGGACCTGGCCGCCCTCTATTTCGCCCGGGCCGCCAAGGCCGATCCCAATGACGTGGACGTGTGGCTGGAGATCACCAATGCCCATGCCGAGCTGCTCCTGAGAAGCGCCAGGCAGCCGGGAGCCAAATAAGACCGAGGGGCGAGTCCAGATCGACCGCCATCACCACGACCGATGGCGCGTCAGCCTTTGGGGGCGGGCGCCCCGGGCGTCCGGAACCGCGCCAGGAGCAGCCCCGCCGCGCCGGCGATGAGGAAGGTGGCCAGCCAGACGCTCCTCGGGCCGGCCTTGGCATAGGCCAGGACGCCCAGCCAGGGGCCCAGGGCCAGGGCTGCGGCGAAGGCCAGGGAGAGCAGGCCCATGTACTCGCCGCGGCGGTCCGGGGGCGCCAGGGTGGCCACGGCATCGCTCATGGCGGGGAACAGGATCATCTCGCCGAAGGTCCAGATCACCGTCGTGACGATCAGCATCGCATAGCTGGTGGCCCAGGCCGTGAGGCCGAAGCCGACGGCGAGGCAGAGCGAGCCCAGGAGCAGGAGCCGGCCGTGGCGCCAGTGGCCCATGGCGAGGTTCAGGGGCACCTCGAGCGCCACGATCAGGAGGGTGTTCACCGTGAACAGGATGCCGAAGAAGCGGCTGCCCAGGCCGAGGTCGCGCACCACCCAGAGGGGCAGGGTGCCCTCGATCTGGAAGAACACCATCAGCGCGGGGATGAAGGGCAGCAGCAGGAAGAGCAGGTGCCGGTCCCGCCAGGGGCTGCCGCCGGGCGCGTGATCGTGCGGCAGGTCCGGGGTGGGTTGGGCCTTCAGCAGGAGGCTCAGCAGGGCGGCGCCGGCCAGGGTGCTGAGGCCATCGGTCCAGAAGACCCAGCGGTAGCTGTGGTGGGCGATGAGGCCACCCGCGGCGGGACCCACCGCCATGCCGAGGTTGACGGCCAGGCGGTGCAGGGCGAAGACGGCCTTGCGCTGCTCGGGCGCGGCGAGGCCGGTGAGCAGGGCCATGGCGCTGGGCCAGAAGGCCTGGGTGAGGCCAGCCCACAGGAAGATGAGCGCGAAGAGCAGGGGCTTCGTGCTGGCGAAGGGCAGGATCAGCAGCAGAGCGCCCGAGCTCCAGAGGCTCGCCTTCAGGACGTGGACATGGCCCAGGCGGTCCGCCAGGCGGCCGGAGAAGGGCCCCGCCGTCAGGGCGCCGGCTCCGTAGATCATCATCCCGTAGCCGGCTTCTGCGGGCGTCCAGCGGCGGCCCTCGGTGAGGTACAGCACCAGGAAGGGCAGGGCCATGGTGCCCAGGCGGTTGATCAGCGTGCTGGCGCAGACCAGCCAGACTTCGCGGGGAAGGCCGCGGAGGCCGCGCCAGGGGTTCACGGTCGGGGATCCCGGTCGCGATCGCTGCGGCACCACTCGCTCCAGCTGCCGACATAGAGGGCGGCGCCGGGGAGGCCCGCCACGTCCAGGGCCAGCAGCGTGTGGCAGGCGGTGACGCCGGAGCCGCAGTGGACGGCGAGGCGCTCCGGCGGCGTGCCGTCCAGCAGGGGGCCGTACAGGGCGCGCAGGGCCTCGGGGCTCTTGAAGCATCCGTCGGGTCCGAGGTTCTCGTTCCAGGGCAGGTTCAGCGAGCCCGGGATGTGGCCGGCCACGGGGTCGAAGGGCTCAGACTCTCCGCGCCAGCGCTCCTGGGAGCGGACGTCCAGCAGCTTGCGGCCGGGGTCCTTCCGCAGGGTCTCCACCTCCTCCGCGTCGACCGTGGGGAACTGCCAGCGCGCCACCGGATAGGGCCCGAGGGTCGTCACGGGCGCGAGGTCCGAGGTCAGGGGCATCCCAGCCCCGAGGGCCTTCGGAAGCCCGCCGTCCAGCACGCGGACCTCCTCATGGCCCAGGGCCCGCAGCATCCACCAGAGGCGGGCCGCCGCGTTGCCGCCGCCGTTCGCATCGTAGAGCACGATCCGGGTGGCGGGGCCGATGCCCCAGGCGCCCACCTGCGCCGCAAAGCGCGGCAGCGAGGGCAGGGGATGGCGCCCTCCCCTCGCCGGATCGTGGCCCGGGTCGGAGGCGGTGCTGAGCTGGCGGTTCAGGTCGGCATGCAGGGCCCCCGGCAGGTGGCCCGCCGCGTAGTCCGTGGAATCGGGGCGGGCATCCAGCAGGCGGACCGAGGCAAGCTGGGATCGAAGGTCGGAAGCGGAGATCAGGTTCATCCCCACAGTATGAAGTGGTCGATAGGGACATTACCCTGAAGCCTGCCCATAGATCTCGGTCAACGCATGCGTTGCCCGAGGAAGCCCCGGAGGCCCCATGTCCGATGCCTATGTCCCCGAGTCCCGCTGGCGCCTGGCAGTGGCGTTCCTGCTCGTCGGCGGGGGCCTCCTGCTGGGCGGGGTGGCCCTCACCCGCGGGATGTCCGGCGGGGGCGGAGAAGGGGCTGCCAGTGGCGCGGACGTGAGCGGGGTGGCGATCCGGGATGCCGACGGCAACCGCCACACCCTGGCCGATTTCAAGGGCAAGGTGGTGCTGGTGGACGTGTGGGCCACCTGGTGCCCGCCCTGCCGCCGGTCGCTGCCCGAAGTCGCAGAACTGCAGAAGGCCGGCGGGGACCGCTACGTGGTCCTGCCCATCTCCGTGGACAGCGGGGGGTGGGGTGACGTGAAGCCCTTCCTGGCCCAGAACCCCCAGCTGGGACTCACGGCCTACCTTCCGGAGGGTGGTCGCGCGCTGGACGCCTTCGGCGAGGTCCGTAGCATTCCCACCACGCTGGTGATCGACCGGCAGGGCCGGCTCGTGAAGCGCTGGTCCGGGTACGGCGAGGGGATGGCGCGACGGGCCCTGGAGGAGGCCCTGAAGGCCCGGTGATGATCCCGACCCCACCTGTGGTGGCCTCCGGCTTCCGGCGGGCCTGGGCCCTGGCGCTTGGGGTGTTGATCGTCATCCTGGCGGGCCCCTTCCTGCTCCTGCCCACCCGCCTGGCCCGGGTGGCCGAGGCCTGGGCGGCGCTGCTGTTCCTGGCCCTTTGGGTCCTGATGGTGGCCCTGGTGATCGCGCGCCTGCTGTGGTCGACAACTGCGGTGTTCACCTGGCTCGAGCGCCGCCTGCGTTCCTGGGTGGCCTGGTTCGCGGCGGACCCCGCGGGATTGTGGCTCCACTGGACCCGGCAGGCACACCGCTCCGAGATGGCCCATTGGTGCCTCGAGCAGGCGGTGGCGGCTGGCGGGGCGGAGGCGCAGTTCCAGCACGGTCTCATCTTCCTGGAAGGCAGTTTCGGTCCCAGCGGCCAGGACGCCGCCATGGAGCGCTTCCGCCAGGCTGCGGACCAGGGCCATCCCGAGGCGGCCTTCCGTCTGGCAGAGGTCCTCCGCACGGGGGCGGGCCAGATCATCCCGGATCGTGCCGGGGCGGAGTCCTGGTACCTGCGGTCCGCCGGGTTGGGTTATGGCCCGGCGGCAGCCTGGCTGGCCCACGCCTATGGCCTGGGCGATGGGGTGCCGGCCGATGAAGTTCGGGCAAGGCGCTGGTCGGAGCAGGCGGAGCGCCTGCGCCCCCACCCGGAGCTCTCGCGCAGCGTCCTGCGGCACGATGCCGCGCCCGAGGATCCCCTGGTGCGCCTGGTCGCCAGGACGGTCCACGGAATGGAGTCCCTCGCCGCCCGGGGCGTGGAGTATCGGGCCGGACGCTGGAGTCTGCTCCTGGGGGCCCTGGTCCTGGGAGTGGCCCTGCTGGGTACCTTCGGCTGGCTCATCTGGGCCGGGTCGTCCTCGTTGTTCCACCTGCCCCTGCTGATGGCTGCCTCCCTGCTGCTTCTGCTGGGCTGGCAGACCCGCCAGCTACGGGCGGACCGGCCACGGTCGGGCCGGGACCGGCTGCTGGAGGCGGCCGGGGCGGGGGATCCGGAAGCCTGTCACCGCCTGGGTCTGGCCTACCGCCAGGGCAGCCCCGACCGGCCCCGGGATGACCTCAGCGCCGCCCTCTGGTTCCGGAAGGCGGCGGACCTGGGTCACCGCGAGGCCATGCTGGCCCTTGCCGAGGCCTACCTGGGGGGACATGGTGTCCTGCGGGATCCCCGCGAGGCCGCCCGCTGGGCCGAAGCGGCCCGTCGCGAGTCAACTTCCTGAGTCCAGTGCCCGATGATGATGGCAGGGGGAGCCATGTCCCGATCTTGGTTGGCGCTGGTGGTGCTTCTCACCCTCACGGGGTGCAGGGAGGATCCGCGCCGCATCGAGAATGAGAACCTCGGGATTGCCGTCACCTTCCCGGGACCTCCCAAGCTGCACCGGCACACAGACCCTGGACCCTTCGGCGACGTGGAGTGGTTCGACCTGGCCATGAGCCCGGCGGGCCGCCTGGATGAGACCTTCAGCGTCGCGGTGGGCAACCTGCCTCCGGGGGACAAGGGCGGGACCACGCCCCGGGAGATCCTGACCACCTACCAGAACTTCCTCGGCTACCGGTTCGGCGCGCTCCAGCGCACGGAGCTGCCCGCGGACAAGGGGCCCGGATTCCGCTACAAGGTGAAGGGGCCCAACGGCGGCGTGGTGGAGGGCATCGTGGTCGTGCGCCGGGGGCGGCTGCACCATGCCCAGGCCATCGTGAGGAAGGAGGGCGATCCCAGGACGGAGGCCTTCCTGGGCGATCTGGAAGTCCGGACGCGCTGAGCCAGCAGAGCCTCAGGCGTGTTCGAGCAGCGCCGCTTCCACTGCGGCGACCAGGTGCTCGGCCTCGGCATCGGGCGCCAGGTTCTGGTGCGTGCCCGGAACGGCCTCGCCGATGCCGACGAAGGGCATGCCGGCGGCCTGGGCCGCGACCAGGTCATGGGGGCGGTCGCCCACGTAGAGGTGGGGGCCCGGGCCGCCCCTCAGGGCCCGCTTCAGGAGGTCCGTCCGGTCGTGGCGCGGCAGCGAGCCCAGCCTGGGGATGACCGGGTCCACTCCCAGAACCTCGGCCTTGAAGGCCAGCAGCCCTGGCGCATTGCCGGAGACGAGCCAGACCGGCCGGGAGGCGGCCAGCCGATGCATGCCCTCCAGGACGCCTTCGAACCTCAGCGCCCGCTGGATCCCCGGGGCGAAGGTGGCGCGGAACCGCTCGACGCAGGCGGCCTCGTAGGCGGCGTAGCCCGCTTCATCCAGGTCGCGGCCGAAGCGCATCCGGTGCAGGTCGTCCACGATCTCCCAGTCCGTGGAGCCACGGCAGAGCCGCAGCTGCTCCAAGGTGGGAGTCGCCCCCCACAACCCGCCCAGGGCCTCGCGCAGCAGCACGAAGCCGGAGCTGAAGTGCCCCAGGGTTCCGTCGAGGTCAAAGCAGATCGGCACGACCGCACTCCCACGCTGGCCCAGGATCTCACGGGATGGCACCCTGGAAGGGAAGGTGGTACCCCGTGCGCCGGTTGATCGTCCTGCTCCTTTTGACTTTCTCGTTGCCGATCGGCGCCCAGGAAGGGCTCCGCTACCGGATCCAGCTCTGGATGCGCGGCGAGGAGCAGGCGATGGAGGCCCGCTTCCGGCTCCAGTCCGCCGCCGCGATCCGCAGCCACAACAAGGTGCAGAAGCCCCGCATGGGCGGGTGGCGCCTGGAGGCGGACCGCACGGAGGGCACGCCCTATGCACAGGCGATGCTGCTGGGCCGGGCCGAACGGCTGCTCTACCTCGCCGGCCCCTCGCCGCAGACCCGGCCTGAGCCCATCGCCCTCCGCTTCGGCAACCGCAGCCTTCCCGTCTGGAGCCTCGAGATGCCGCGGGGCCTGCACGCCTCCACGGTGCTGGTGGAAGTGGCTCCGAAGCTGCTCGCCCTCTGCGACTTCAGCGTGCGGTTCGAGCAGGGGGACATCGCTCGGCTGGAATTGCACCTGGAGGGGCTGGACAGCACCGCTGGCCTCGCGCCTGCAGAAGCCGGGACCACGCTGCTCAGCACCCTCCAGGCCTGGGCCCGGGAGGCCGGGGAGGCCGCCGAGAGCACGGTGACGGTGCGCTGAGGCGGCGCCCTAGAGCAGCGTGAGGGTCGTCGTCTTCTTCGTCTGGGACGAGGCACCGAAACCTGAGCTGCGATCCTCGCTGGTGGCGCGCGTGGCCACCAGGCGGTTGCCGATCCGGCTGAATTGAAGCTCCTGGGTGTTGCCGCCCTCGAAGCTGATGAACATGCGGCTACCCTTGTAGCTCACGCTGCTGGAGAAGGCCAGGGGCACGCCGTCCGCACCGACCCACACCTTGGCCTCGACCTTCAGTTCCTTGAGGTACTTTTTCTGGCTCTCGGGGATCTTCGGCGCCAGCTTCAGTACCAGGAGCCTGGCGGGCTTGCCCTGCCAGGTGTCCGCCTTCTCCTCCTGGACCTGGGCCTGGGCCAGATCGCGCAGCAGGGCCTCGGCGTGGTTCAGGGATTCCCCGACCTCGAGGGGGTCCACGTTGCGCAGCGCGGTGCGGGTGGGGGCCGGGCGGTCGGGCTCCCGTTCCTGGGCGGCGAGTTCCTTTGCGGCCTGCTGGAGGGTGCCGCGGCCCCAGGCCACCTTGAGGCCCTGGGGGCCATCCTCGAGCTGGGCCGTGACCTTGCCCTGGCTGATGACGGGTTTCTTGTCGTCCGTGGTCTGGCGCCAGAAGCTATGGTCCAGGGTGGCCTTCACGGGCTCGGAGCCCTGGAGCTTCTGCAGGGACGAGCGCAGGTCGTCCAGGCCATTGGCCCCGAGGGGCAAGGCCAGGGATAGCAGAAGGATGGACAGACGCATGAGGACTCCGGGCTGGACCAGGGATGCCGAAGCTACGGCCCGAGGTTCCCGGAGGTTATCCTGGGACCCGGGGGAAGCATGCCGTTCAGGGATGAATGCGGGGTTTTCGGGATCTGCCGCCAGACGGAAGCCTCCCGCCAGACCTACCTGGGTCTTTACGCCCTGCAGCACCGTGGCCAGGAGGCCGCCGGCATCTGCTCCGGTGACGACCAGGGCCTGCACCTCCACAAGGCGCAGGGCTACGTGGCGGACGTGTTCACGGAGGCGGTGCTGGACGCCCTGCCGGGCGACGCGGCCATCGGCCACACGCGCTACTCCACCACCGGCGGCAACGTGGCCTCGGCCGCCCACCCCTTCCTCATCCACGGCCGCTTCGGCCAGGTGGCCCTGTGCCACAACGGCAACCTCACCAATACCGGCGAGCTGCGCGACCGGCTCATCGCCGAGGGCCACACCTTCACCAGCCCCTCCGACAGCGAGGTCCTGCTGGCCCTCATCAACCGCGCCCAGGCCGACACGCTGGAAGATGCCGTGGTGGCGGCCCTGCGGGAGGCCAAGGGGGCCTACTCGCTGCTGATCCTCACCGACGACGCGCTCATCGCGGCGCGGGATCCCCACGGCTTCCGGCCCCTGGCCATGGGCCACATGGGCGAGACCCACGCCTTCAGCTCGGAAACCTGCGCCTTCGACCTGGTGGGCGCCAGCTATGACCGCGACGTGGTCCCCGGGGAGATGGTGGTGGTGTCGCGGAAGACTGGCGAGATCCGGTCACGCTTCCCCCTGCCCAAGGTGCAGCCGAAGCCCTGCGTGTTCGAGCACATCTACTTCGCCCGGCCGGATTCGCTGGTCTACGGCCAGAGCGTGATGGTGGCGCGGCGCGAGATGGGGCGCCGCCTGGCTCTGCGCCATCCCGTGGAGGCCGATCTGATCGTGCCCGTGCCGGACAGCGGCGTGAGCGCGGCCCTGGGCTATTCCGAGCAGTCCGGCATCCCCTTCGACTTCGGCATCATCCGCAACCACTACGTGGGCCGCACCTTCATCGAACCCAAGCAGAACATCCGCAGCTTCGGCGTGAAGGTGAAGCTGAACCCCGTGCGGCACCTGCTGGCGGGCAAGCGCGTGGTGCTGGTGGACGACAGCATCGTGCGCGGCACCACCAGCAAGAAGATCGTGCAGATGGTGCGCGAGGCCGGCGCCAGCGAGGTGCACATGCGCATCGCCTGCCCGCCCACGACGCACTCCTGCTTCTACGGCATCGACACGCCCAAGCGCCAGCACCTCATCGCCTCGTACATGCCCCTCGCGGAGATCACTGCCTTCGTGGAGGCGGACACGCTCGGCTACCTGAGCCTGGAGGACCTCGAAGGCTGCATGGGTGATGATGGCACCGGCTTCTGCTACGCCTGCTTCACCGGCGACTACCCGGTGGCCCCGGGCGGATGAGCACCGGCCCCTCGGGCCCCCCCCAGGCCCGCTTCGAGGACGGGCTGCGTTTCCTCGCGGCCGCCCTGGCACTGGACATCGACCATCGGAACAGCGCCGCCATCGTCTCGGCCGGCTGCGATGCCATCCAGTGCTTCCTCGCCGTCTTCGAGGCGGCGGCCCGTCACCATTTACCGGACCCCGCAGGCGAGACAGCCCGCCTGCGGGGCCAGCTCGAGGCCCTGCTTACGCCCAGGCAGTCCCCGGAAGCCGCAGCCCGCCATGCCCTCGAGGCTGCCCGGCTGGCGCGGGATCAGGCCTCCCGCCTGCTGCCTCGCCTCCTCGGCTGAGATTAGAAATTCACACTGCCCAAAGGGACGTTCTGCGGCACGGGATTCCCGCCGAAGCGTTCCACCGGCAGCGCCGCCGAAGCGAGGTTCCCGGCGGGGACGGTGGCCCCCTGGGAGCGCCAGAACCGCCGGAGGTCCTCGCGGAACCAGACGATGAACTCCTGGAAGGCCACCTGGCGCAGTTCCTCCCGCGTGAGCTCGCCGAACACCTCCACCACGGCCGAGGCGGAGGCCTCGGGCACGCGGAAGGTCTTCCAGGGCCTCGAGTCACCCTCCGCGCGCGCCAGCACCCTCGTCAGGAAGACTCCATCGCGCCCGGGCAGAGGCGGCTCCCCGGCCAGCAGGCCGGAGGCGAGGCAGAGGCAGATCAGGGCGCGCATGGACTTGATATGGTGCCAGAGATGCCGAGGTTCCCGTCCCAACCGGCCGGGGTCTGCTGATAGGTTTGACCCATGCCCATCGCCATCCTCGGACCCACGGCCTCCGGCAAATCCGCCGTGGCCGTGGCCGTGGCGCGCCGCCTCGGGGGCGCCGTGGTCAACGGCGATCCCTTCCAGGCCATCCAGGGGCTGGCCATCGGCACTGGGCAGCCGGACGCGGCCGAGCAGGGCGGGGTGCCGCACCTGGGCTACGGAGCGCTGCCCCTCTCGGCCCGCCCCAATCCCAAAGCCTTCGGGGCATCGGTCAGGGGGTGGCTGGCCGAGGCTTCCAAACCGGTGCTGGTGACGGGATCCGGTCTGTACCTGCGGGGCATCTGGGACCAGCTCTCGGATCTGCCCCCGGTCGATCCGGCGCTGGTGGACCGGGTCCGATCCTGGGGGGTCCGGCTGGGCGTGCCCACCCTTCACCGCTATCTGGCGGCCGTGGATCCGGCCCGCGCCGCGGCCCTGCACCCCCACGACGCAGCCCGGGTCCAGCGGGCCCTGGGTCTCCACTTGGCGACCGGTGGCGCCCCGTCGGAGTTTCTCTCCAGACCGGCCACCGGCGTTCCCCCGGGATGGCGGGTGCTGGTGGTCGCGCCCGGCCGCGAGCGCCGCCGCGAGCGCGTGGTGGCGAGGGTGGCCGCGCAGGTGGCGGCAGGCTGGCTGGACGAGGTGGCGGGCCTGGTGGCGACCGGCCATGCCGACGACCTGAGGGCCCTCCGGCCCCTGGGCTATGCGGCCTGGATGGCGGGCGGCGATCCCCATGCGACCCGGCTCGACGTGATCCAGGAGACCCAGGCCTACGCCAAGCGCCAGGCCACCTGGTTCCGCAACCAGCTGCCGGAGGCGCCGGTCTGGGATCCGGATCTGGAGCCGCTGGGGGCGGCCTTCGAGCGGCTGGGGCTGGGATGAGGCCGGAGAGCTGGTACGAGGGCCGGACCTCGCTGGAGCTGCTGCGGGGGGAAGGCTGGGCCTGGATAGGTCTGCGCTCGGGCGACGGCCTGAACCGCCTGCACAGCGACCTGCTGGTGGCCCTGGACCAGCTGTTCATCGAGCTGCGCTGGGCAGGGACGCGCCGTGTGGCCCTCAGCGCCGCGGGGTGGATGGCAGGCGTGCCGTCCGGGCTTTGCCTGGACAGCACGCAGGGGGCTCCGGGGGGGACATCGCTGGCATCAGCGAGCAGGCGGTCCCCCCCGGCTGCGTTAGCACGCGGGCACCACTTCTCCGCCGGGGCCGATCTGCACGAGGTGGGCGCGCTGGATGCCGTGTCCGCCGAACCCTTCTCCCGGCGCGGTCAGCGGGTCATGGCGCACCTGCTCTGGTCCGGCTGGCGCAGCCTCACCCTGATTTCCGGCGTGGCCATGGGGGGCGGCTGCGACCTCGCCCTGCACGGCCAGGAGCGCTGGGCCGTGGCGGCCGATGCCGAAGGCCGGCACGGCCTGCGGCTGGCCCATCCCGCCGCGAAGCACGGCATCCTCACGGGTTTCGGGGGCACCGTGCGGCTGCCCGAAATCCTGGGGCGCCGCGGGGCGGACCGCCTGTTCCGGGATTTCGAGACCTGGAGTGAGACCACGGCCCTGCAGCTGGGTGCCATCCATCGGGTGGTAGCTCCAACCGCGATCGGTTCGGAGGTCCACGTATGGCTGGCAGGATCCGGCTAGAAGCTAATGGCGCGCCGCTGCAAGGATCGGAAGGGCCATGATGAGCAGCGGGATCAGGCAGCAGCAGGCCAGGAAGAGAGGCGTCAGCACGGCGCAGATGCCGCGCCAGGTATCCGTTTTGTGCATGCGGGCCAGGCCCATGCCCGTGACGATCAGGCCGGCGATCTGGATCAGCATCCCGATCAAGGGGATGAATCCGCCGAGTTGCAGGAAGGCGTGGGCATAGCCGTAGGCCCGGATGCTCTGGCTGGTGCCCACGCCAGGCTTGAGTCCACCCCACAGCCAAAGGAAGAAGTGGTTGAAGGCGCCGCCGATGACCATGCCCAGGAAGCTGAATAGGGGCAGGAGCAGCAGGGTCGCGCCGAAAATCACAGGCAGGACCGCGGCGATGGCCTTGCCGTCGCCCTTTCCGGTCTGTTCGAGGGCCGCGAACATGGCGCCCATCCCCAGGAGGAGGAAGGCCATTGCGGCGAGCAGGAACGCGGGGATGGAGAGCAGGAGCAGGAAGCGCCAGGGTGCGCCCAGCCCTTCTGTGACGGGCACGCGGTCGAACAGTTCCATGGGGTTGCTGAACACCAGCCGGAACATGCCGCCCACCCGGGACCAGAAGGTGGGGAAGGTCTCGGGATCCTCGAAGGGCACGGGTCGCAGCGCCGGCAGGAGCGCCTGAGGCTCCTCGGCGAAGGGAGGTGGCATGGGCGGCAGGTTTGCCGGGGGCTCATTCAGCTGAATGACCGGGGGGATCGCATCGTTGGGGCCGGTGATCTCGCTCATCCGTCGCTCCGGAGGTTGAGGTACGCTATCACGCTTCGCGGAAGTCCCTGGGCCGCAACCCCAGCTTTTCCAGGCGGGAGAGCAGCGTGGAGGGCGCCAGGTCCGCCAGGGCCGCGGCCCCGTCGGGGCCGGCGATCTTGCCCTGCGTGTGCTGGAGGAGGCGCTCCAGGTAGGTGCGCTCCTGGGCCTCCCAGGTGGGGGGGCGGCTGGTGCGCTCGCCCCGGAGGGGCAGGGCTCCGGGTGGGAGCTGAAGCTCACGGCCGGCCGAGAGGATGGCGGCGCGCTCCAGCACGTTGTGCAGCTCCCGGACATTGCCCGGCCAGGCGTAGGCCTCCAGCTGATCGCGCACCGCCGGCGGCAGCCGCACGGCGGGACGGCGGTTCTCCCGGGCGAAGCGATCCAGGAAGCCCTCCGCCAGGGCGGCGATGTCCTGGGGCCGTTCGCGGAGGGGCGGCAGGTGGATGGGGAAGACGCTGAGCCGGTAGAAGAGGTCCTCGCGGAAGCGCCCTTCGGCCACGGCGGCGCGGAGGTCCGCGTGGGTGGCGGCCACCAGCCGCACGTCCACCTTTCGGGGCTTCTCGCTGCCGAGGGGATCGATCTCCTTTTCCTGGATGGCGCGCAGCAGCTTGGGCTGGAGGTCCAGGGGCAGGTCGCCGATCTCGTCGAGGAAGAGCGTGCCTCCGTCCGCCAGTTCGAACCTCCCCTTGCGGGCCGAGGCCGCGCCGCTGAAGGCCCCCTTCACGTGGCCGAAGAGCTCGGATTCGATGAGCGTGGCGGGCAGGGCACTGCAGTTCACCTTGATGAAGGGTTTCTCGCGGCGGGGCGAGAGGTGGTGGAGGGTCTGGGCCACCTTCTCCTTGCCGGTCCCGGTCTCGCCGGTGATGAGCACCGTGGCGGCGGTGGCGGCCACCTGCCGCAGCTGGTCGAGGATGTTCTGCATGGCGGGGCTTTCGGCGCGGAGGGGCTCCTGCAGCACGTCCCGCCGTTGCACCTCGCGGAAGTAGCTGACCTCCTCCGCCAGGGTCCGCTCCCGCTCGGCCAGCCGAGTCAGGTGCTCCGCCTGCTTGAGGCCCAGGGCCAGCAGCGAGGCGAAGACGCCCACATGGTGCAGCACGCTGTCCGGGTACTGGCGGCAGACCATGGCGTCGAGCGTCATGAGGCCAAAGGTCTCGCCGCGGCTCCGCAGCGGCGCCACCATGCAGCTGTGGCCGTGGGGCATCTCCAGGAGGCCGTGGAAGGTGTCCTCGCCGGGATCATCCTCCTCGAAGGTGGCGGGCCGCGAGCGGGCCTTGAGGGCGTTCTGGAGGCGCAGGTTGCCGCGCACGGGGATGCGGGCCTCCGCCAGCTGGGGCGTGGCGAGGGGCCCGACGGCGTGGGCCACCCGGAGGCTGTCGCCGTCCCGCAGCAGGACGGTGGCCAGGTCATAGGGCACCAGCTGGCCCAGGCGCTCGAAGGCGTGGGCCACCATGCGGTCGGGTTCCTCGCCCAGGGTGAGGAGGGCACCGGCTTCCTCCACCAGGCGGGCCCCCGTGAGGGCGGCATCGAGATCCGGGATGGGCACAGGTACCTCCGGGCCTGATTCTCGGTATTTCGAGAGATGGGTCAAGGGCTTCCGCCTTGGAGAATCACAACCGTCTTTCGAAAGGTATACTCCGAGGTCACCCTTCCTGAGGAAACGCTTGTCCTCCGACGCCACGCACTTCGGTTCCTACCGGCTCCTCTCTCCGCTCGGAGAGGGCGCCATGGGCGAGGTCTGGCGCGCCCTGGACCTGCGGCTGGAACGCGAGGTGGCGCTCAAGATCCTGAAGGACGCGGATGATCTGCGCCGGAAGGCGCTCATCGGCGAAGCCAAGCTGGCCTGCCAGCTGAACCACCCGAACATCGCCCACATCTACGATGCCGGCGACGTGGATGGCACGCCCTACATCGCGATGGAGCTGGTGGAGGGGCGGACGCTGCGGGCCCTGGTGGGTCGGCCCCTGGAGGCGGAGGCCCTGCAGGACCTGGCCCGGCAGGCGGCCTCGGCCCTCTCCCACGCGCACCAGAAGGGCATCGTCCACCGGGACATCAAGCCGGAAAACCTGCTCCTGACCGACGAGGGCCAGCTGAAGATCCTCGATTTCGGCATCGCGCGGCGGGGCGCCGAGGACGTGGGCCTCGGCCCCACCTCGCACCACCTGACCCTGGTGGAGCGCACGGCGCCGGGCTACAGCCAGGGCACGCCGGCCTACATGAGCCCCGAGCAGGCCAATGGGCAGGCCCTCACCGGCCAGTCGGACCAGTTCAGCCTGGGCGTGGTGCTCTACGAGCTGGCCACGGGCGTGCACCCCTTCCTGCGGGGCAACCTGGTGGACACCCTCTACGCCGTGACCCGGGACGAGCCCCGCCCGTTGGCTGAGCTGCGGCCCGACCTGCCCCGCACGGTCCAGGACGTCATCCACCGGCTGATGGCCAAGGCGCCCAGGGAGCGGTTCCCGAACCTGCAGACCCTGGCGATGGGCCTCTCCGAGAACATTGCCACGGCAGCGGTGCCCCACCTCAGCCGTCCAGTGGCGCTGCTCCGGCGACCCCGGCGCTGGGGCTGGCTCCTGGCTACGGCCGGGGCAGTGCTGGCCGCCTCGGTGGCGGGCCTCTGGTGGACCCGGCGCACGGATGGCACGGGCCTGGGTGAGGCCCGCCGGGCCTCCCGCGAGGACTTCACCAAGGGCCGACGCGTGGTGGCCATCCTGCCCCTGGAGCAGATGCAGCCCGATGCGGAGCACGCCTGGCTCAGCAACAGCTTCGCCGACGCCATGGCCTTCGGCCTGGTGCGGCGGGAAGACATGGCGGTCGTGGACCGGCTCCGGGTCGTCGAGGCCATGCACCAGCTGGGCGACACGCCCGGCCAGGCCCCGAAGGCCGTCGGCGAGCTGGGGCGCCAGCTCAAGGCCGAGCTGATGGTGCTCGGCAGCTACCAGGTGGTGGGCGGCCAGCTGCGCATGTTCGTGCGCGTGGTGGATGCACTCCGCGGCGCGACCCTCCACCAGTTCCAGATGGACCGGCCCGTGGCGGACCTGCTGAAACTCGAGGATGAACTCCAGCAGCGCCTGCCTCAGGAGATGGGGCTGGGCAGCGACCCCGGCTCCCTGCGCTCCCAGGCCAAGTTGCCGCGGACCCGCGAGCTCTACACCAGGGCCCTGCAGGTCATCACGGATGGGAACCAGGACTCGGTACGGCTGGCCAACACGCTGCTCGCCTCGGCCATCGAGCTGGAGCCGGACTACGCGCCGGCCCGGGCGGAATTCGCCTGGACCCTGGCCGAGCTGGGCGCCACCACGGCCCTGGGCAGCGGGCGCTACGAGGAGGCGCAGACCCTGCTGCGTCAGGGGAAGGCGGCGGCGGAAAAGGCCATCGCCCTGGATCCCAGCGCCTCCCAGGCCTATCGGGCCATGGCTTCGATCCTCCTTCGCATGGGCGACCTGGAGGGCTCGAGCCGGGCGGCCCTGCAGGCCGTGCGGCTGGACCCGGCGGACCACAAGGCCTATGACGTTCTGGCGGACGTCTTCGCTGGCCTGGAGGGCGAGGACAACCACCAGGCGGCCCGGCGCTACTTCGAGAAATCGCTGGACCTCTTCCCCGAGGGTTGGCAGGCCCACCACCGCTATGGCGTGCTGCTGCAGAACGAGGGCGAGCTGCCCGCGGCCCTCCTGCATGCGGATCGCGCCGTGGCCCTCCGGCCCGCGGCGGAGTACGCCTACGTCACCTCCGCGGATGCGCTCCTGTGGATGGGGCGGGCCCAGGAGGCGGAAGTCAGGCTGCGGGCCGGTCTCCGCGAGATCCCTGGTTCCAACGTGCTGCGCAGCCTCATGGCCTACACGGCCTGGGAGCGGAACGACCGTCCGCTGGCCGGGACCTATCTCCGAGAGCTGGAGGGCGTGTGGCCACCGGACCACTCCAACACCGCCCTGCTGGCGGGCGTGAAGCTGGCCGTGGCCGGGGATGGCGCCGGGGCTCGCGCCGGCTTCGAGGCCTACCGCCAGAAGCTTGCCGCCATCGATCTTTCCCAGCGGAAGCACAATGAGCGGCGGGTGATTTCGGTGAATCTCTACTTCATGGCGCGCATGGTGGCGCGGCTGGGGGATCCTGCCGGTGCCCAGTCCATCGTGGAGCTGGCGGACCGCTTCCACCCCGGCAAGCTGCGCGTGGCGAAGCAGGACCCGGTTTTCCGGTAGGCCCTCAAGCGATGGAGGTCCTAGCCTCGGTCACCAGGCCCTCGATGCGGGCCCGCACTTCCTTCATGAGGGCGTCGCGGTCCGGGTACCCGGCCGGATGCACGGGTTCCCCCACCATCAGGGCATAACGCCCGGGCCGGATTCTCACGCTGCCGGAGGAAAGCACGTGGAAACCGCCCACCGTGGCCATGGGGACGATGGGCACACCCGCCTCCAGGGCCAGGGCGAAGCCCCCCTTCTTGAAAGGCAGCATCTCGCCGCTGCGGCTGCGGGTGCCCTCGGGGAAGATCACGACGTTCTTGCCGCCCCTGATCTGGGTGGCTGCGTCGCGGATGCTGCGGATGGCGCGCTCCCGATCGCCACGGTCGATGAAGATGACGCCGGCGGCCCACCCCGCCCAGCCGATGAAGGGCATGTATTTCAGTTCCTTCTTGGCAATGTAGACGGCGGGTACCGGCAGGGCCGCGACCAGGATGGGGGGGTCCATCTGGCTTTCATGGTTCGACATGAAGATTACGGACTGGCGACCCTCGCGGATGTCCTCCGGCAGGTGCTCCCAGCCCTTCAGGGTGAAGGGGATGTGGCAGAACCAGGCCATGCCGCGGGCGAACATCGGCCCGATGGCGAAGAAGGCCCGGCGCCGGCCGAGGAAGGGCACCGCCAGCAGGATGCCAAGGACGGTCAGGGGCACCGTCACCAGGGCCCAGATCATCATCACGACCGCGCCGAATCCCGTGTCCCGCCAGTTGGCCACGCCACCTCCCCGTACCGTCTAAGCTAGCAGTAGTGGAGGTCTCCCGTGGACATCACCCAGCAGATCCTGGCCGATCACGCCGCCCGGAAGAATGCCGACGGCATCACCTGGTTCCACGCCGAGGACCTGAAGCGCCTGGGCATCCAGGACCAGCTGTTCACGGTCATGCAGACCGTCCAGCACACGCTGCGCCTCAAGAAGGCCCACCAGGTGGTGGAAAGCCACGGCTGCACGGACCGCTGGAGTGTGCAGGACGTGCACTGATTCCCGGGCTCTGATCAGGCCTGGAGGGCGGCCTCCAGCATCCGCGCCCGCGGGTGGAGGATCTGGTTCTCCAGGTAGATGTGGAGGTGGAGGTCCGCCTCCAGGGCCTTCAATCCATCGTAGAAGGCGCGGAAGGTGGCGCAGCCATCGGCGGGGACCGAGTAGCCGTCCGTGCAGGCGCGGAGCTGGACGAGCATGGCGCCCACGGCTTCATGTTCGGATTCCATGACGCGGATGGGGCTCTGCACGCTGGCGAAACAAGCCTCGGCGGCGACCCCGGCGTCCATCTGCCGGATGAAGGGGAAGAGGATCTGCTCCTCCTTCATGAGGTGGGGCATGAGATCCCCAGCCAGGGCCTGGAAGAGGTCGAAGACCTCGCCCAGTTCGGGGTGGTTCTCACCGTGGGCGCCGAGCACCTTTTCGAGCAGGGCCTCCAGCCCCGGCAGTTCAGTGCGCAGGTAGGCGTGGTGGGTGGCCTCGATGTGGGCCAGGAGCTCCGTGAGGGAGGCGTCCATCCAATCCCGGGACGAGGGGGCGTCGGCGGTCGGTGTTTCGAGGCCCCCCAGGCCCGCCAGGATCTGGCCGGGGTCGCATCCCGCCGCCTCGCAGGCCTCCCGGAGGGAGCGGTGGCCGCCGCAGCAGTAGTCCACGCCCTGGCCTTCCAGGTACCGCATGGCCTGGGGCCAGGCCAGCACGATGTCGCCCACTTTGGTCTCCAAGTTGATGGTCATGGCGTCTCCGTGGGGCCTTCCCCGCCTTCAACATGGGCCATCGGGGGCGTGAATGGCGTCACATATCCGACTAAAAAGATCTGAATTACCTATTTATGGTTTCCAGGTGTCTGCCCGGGCCCCGGACCAGCCTCAGGCTAGGGAATCGGGTCCAGGCCGCCGTTCGTGAAGGGGGAGCAGCGGATCAGCCGCCAAGTGGTGAGCAGGCCGCCGCGCAGGGTGCCGTACCTCTGGATGCAGCCCAGCCCGTAGTGGCTGCACGTGGGCGTGAACTTGCACTGGGTGGGCAGGTGGCTGGAAAGGGTGGCCTGGTAGCTGCGGATCAGGCCGCGGCAGATCCAGGCGGTGGGCTGGAAGGGCACCGGCAGGAAGGCCTCGAGCACCAGGAACAGCCCGATGGCCGCCAGGGGGTGGGACAGCAGCCAGTCGGCCATCCTATGCCTTGGCCGCATCGGCCTCGGCCTTGACCTTGCGGGCCTCCTCCAGGAAGGCGGGGACCAGGTCCTCCTCCTTCACCTTCCGGATGAGCTCGCCCTTCCGG
Source organism: Geothrix sp. (assembly GCF_030219325.1). Lineage (NCBI taxonomy): Bacteria > Pseudomonadati > Acidobacteriota > Holophagae > Holophagales > Holophagaceae > Geothrix > Geothrix sp. The sequence goes on from NZ_CP126625.1 coordinate 818,020, forward strand.
TAGATGAGGCCCTCGCCCGCGCCGCCCGCCACGCCCAGGTCGGCATCCTTGGCCTCGCCGGGCCCGTTCACCACGCAGCCCATCACCGCGTAGGTGATGTTCTCGTGGTTGATGAGTTTGAGGCCCTCCTCGATTTCGTTGGCCACCCGGTTGAGGTCGATCTGCACGCGGCCGCAGCTGGGGCAGCTCACCATGCGGAAGCCGCCGGTGCGCAGCGCCAGGGAGCGCAGCATCTCGTGGCCCACCCGGCACTCGTCCTCGCCCTCGCCCGTGAGGGAGACGCGGATGGTGTCGCCCAGGCCTTCGGCCAAGAGGATGCCCATGCCGATGCTGGACCGGATGGTGCCCCCGAAGGGCGTGCCCGCCTCGGTGATGCCCAGGTGGAAGGGATAGTCCACCTGCTTGGCCAGCAGGCGGTAGGCCTGCACGGTGCGGATGACGTCGCTGGCCTTGAGGCTGATCTTGATGTCGCGGAAGCCCTCGCGCTCCAGCACGTCGATGTGGCGCAGCGCGCTCTCCACCATGGCTTCGGGGGTGGCGGCGCCGAACTGGTCCAGCAGGTCCTTCTCGAGGCTACCGCCGTTGACGCCGATGCGGATGGGGATGCCCAGCGACCCGGCCTTGTCCACCACGGCCTTCACGCGCTCCTGGCCGCCGATGTTGCCCGGATTGATGCGGAGGCAGGCGGCTCCGCCGTCTGCGGCCACCAGGGCCAGCCGGTAGTCGAAGTGGATGTCGGCCACCACGGGAATGGGGCTGCGGCCGCAGATCTCGTGGAAGACCTCGCCGGCCTTCTTGGTGGGGACGCTCACGCGCACGATCTCGCAGCCGGCATTGGCGTAGCCGTAGATCTGGTTGATCGTGGCTTCCACGTCGCGCGTGTCGGTCTTGGTCATGCTCTGGACGCTGATAGGGGCATCGCCACCCACGGGCACCTTGCCCACCAGGATCTGGCGGGTCTTGCGGCGCGGCGCGAGGGGCTGGGGTTCCTGCTCGGACATGGGGCCTCAGTCAAAGATTCCATTCTAACCGCCTATCCCCGTACGCAGCGCGCGGCCCGGTCGGGCCGCGCGCGGGATCAGGCGCGTGCTAGCGCTAGCGCTTGAGGTTGAGGGTCTCCTGCAGCAGCTCGTCCGTGGTGGTCACGATGCGCGAGTTGGCCTGGTAGCCGCGCTGGCTCACGATGAGCTTGGTGAACTCGCTGGCCACGTCCACGTTGGACAGCTCGAGGTTGGAGCCGAGGATGGCGCCACGGCCGCCCTGGTTGGCCAGGCCGATGGTGGGCGCGCCCGAGGCCAGGGTCTGGCTCCAGTGGTTGTTGCCCGCCTGCTCGAGGCCGTTCACGTTGGTGAAGCTCGACACGGCCAGCTGGGCCATCTTGAGGATCTGGCCGTTGGTGAAGGTGCCGGTGATCATGCCGTCCGAGTCCACGGTCAGGTCCCGCAGGGTGCCGGCCGGGAAACCGTTCTGGGAGCTGCTGACCGTCGTGCTGGCGGAGCTGAGGCCCGTGAAGGTCTGGCTGCCGTCGGCGTTGATGATGTCGAAGTTGATGGTGCTGTTCGCCGCCGAGCCGCCGGGCCAGGAGATGGTCAAGACGCTGTTGTCGCCCGCCACGGGCGGTGTGGGGCCGCCATTGAGGGAGGAGATCTTGCCGTTGGCGTCGAAGGTGATGGTGCCGGGAAGCGCTGGGGCCCCGGTGATGGTGGAGCCGGCGGGGCCAGCCACGGCGTAGGTCCAGTCGTTGGCCGCGCCCTTGGTGTAGGTGATGGTCAGGTTCTGGGAGTTGCCCAGGCTGTCATAGACCTGGATGGCCGTCTGGAAGGTGCTGCCGGCCACGGCGTTGGCATTGAGGTTGACGCCCAGGGACATGTCGGTGGTGGCCTGGGCTCCGAGGGTGGCTGACGAGATCTGGACGGGCACCATGGCCGTGGTGGTGACGACATTGCCGGCCGCATCGCGGTTCCAGCCCATGACGTTGGAACCGTCGCTCGCCACCAGGTAGCCGAGGCTGTCGCGGGTGAAGTTGCCGGCGCGGCTGAAGACCTGGGTGGCGCTCGGCGTCTGCAGGGTGAAGAACCCGTTGCCCTGGAGGGCCATGTCCAGGGCGTTGCCGGTGGCCTGGAAGGAGGACTGGGCGAAATCCTGGTTCACGGAGTTCGTCTGGACGCCCAGGCCGAACTGGATGGGGTTGCCGTTGCCCTGGGTCGAGGTCGCCCCCGCCGAGGCGAAGATGTCCCGGAAGGTCATGGTCGAGCCCTTGAAGCCGACCGTGTTGATGTTCGACAGGTTGTTGCCGATCACGTTCAGGGCGCTGGCGTTGCTGGAGAGTCCGGAGAGGCCGGAGTAGAAGGCGGAGTAGAGGCTCATGGGTTGCTCCTTGGGGTTGGGGTCAGGGGGAGGGAAGGGCGGCTAGGCGGTGATTTCGAGGACGTCGGCCAGGGAGAACACATTGCCTCCGGAGGCCAGGTAGATGCCGCCGCTCTTGAAGGTCACGGCGTCCACTTTCATGGTCAGGCTGGTGCGGAAGGCGGCAGGCTGACCGTCGTCCCCGGTGGCCTTCACGTCGACCTTGTACGAGCCGTCCGGCAGGACATTGCCGCTGGCATCCCTGCCGTCCCAGGTCATGGCCGAGAGGCCGCGGGCGAGATGGCCCTGAGGCAGGGTGGCCACGACCTTGCCGTTGGCGTCCTTCACGGTCAAGGTCACGTTGGCGGCGGCGCCCAGCTCGATGTTCATGCTGGCGGCGCCCGACCTGAGGTTGAACCCGGATCCATCCACCTTCACCGTCTTGCCCACGAGGCCAGCGGTCTGAGCCTGGAAGAGGCCGGCCGTCTGCGTCTGGAGGCCCGTCAGCAGGCTGTTGGTCTGCTGGGCCTGCTCGAGGCTGGAGAAGCTGGTCAGCTGCTGGACCATCTGGTTCGGATCCTGCCCGGCACCCGTCGGATCCTGGTTCTTGAGCTGGGCCACGAGCAGCTTGAGGAAGCCGTCCTTGTCCAGGGTGCTCTTGGGGGTGTTCGTGGTGTTCGATGTCGACGTGGTGACAGGCGTGGTCGTGCTGATCATGCCGGTTTCCATAGGGACCTCCAGGGGTAGGGCGGAACAGAAAGCGTGCCGATCAGGCGTAGAGCTCGACGTGGTGCGGGTTCAGGATGGATGGCGCGGAGATCGCGGGTGATTCTTGCCGGGTGATGATGGGTTCGGGAACGGCCGATTCACGGAGGACCGGAGCCGAGGGTGCCTCCTGGAAGGGCCGATGCCCCTGCTGGAGATCGAAGCTGCCCAGTTGAAGTCCCTGGTCCCTGAGGGCCTGCTCCAGGTGGGGGCGGCCTTCGCGGACCACCTGCATCGAGGCGGATTCCGTGATCCAAAGGCGGGCGTGGACCTCGCCGCCATCCACCTTCAGATGGATCGTCACCTGGCCCAGGGAATCCGGGTGGAGCTGCAGTTGGGCCTCCTGGCTGCCTCCCTTCAGCATCCATCGCAGGCCGGTTTCCACCTGGGCCACGGGGGCCGGGGGTGGCGTGACGGGAGTCGAGGGGGCTGCAGGTGGGGTGGCGGCTTCGGGACCATGAGCCCTGGAAAGGGTGGTGAGCGCTGCCAGGGGAGATCCATCCGAACCCTGGGGAAGGGAAGGATGGGTCAAGGCGTCGCGCTGCGCGGCCAGACCATCCGGTGGGGGCAGGAGGGCCTCCGGATGCTGCATCGACGAGGCCGTGGCGCCACCCGCTTGAGTGGAACCCTGTGGTTGAGCCGCGGGAATCACTGGAACCGCCGGCGCCGCCAGAGGGGTCGGGATCGATTTCAGGGAAGCGGAGGGGAGCTCGATGGCGCCGGGCGCCTTCGGATCGGAGGCGTGGGCCTCGGGGGTGCGCGGTTCCATTGGTAACGGCAGCGGCTCGGGACGGGCCACCTCGTTCGCCCGGATCGCCGGCTGGAGGCTGGCTCCCGACTCCAGGCCCCCGGCCGGAACCGCATCCGGCTTCTGGCCCCTGTGGCCATCGGCCGCCAGCGTCGAAACGGGAGCGGGGCTGGCGGGATCGCCCTGCGATGGGGGCTGATGGGAAGCAGGCACGGAGGTGCCGTGGACCGCTGGGGCCAGGTCCGCCCTGACCCGGGCAGGGCCTTCGGGCGGGATGGAGGACATGGCCGGAAGGCCGATGGGATCGGGCTGGGGTGTGGGCCGGGTGGACGCAGGCGTGAAGGCACCGGGAGCTGGCAGTGCCGCGTCGGCCTTGACCTGCCCCTGAGTTTCCGGCGCGGCCTTGGGCATGGCCGGAAGGCCGATGGGATCGGGCTGGGGCGCCGCCTGGACGGGCGCAGGCGCGAAGGTGCCAGGGGCAGGCAGGGCCGCGTCGATCGTCACCTGCCCATGAGCATCAGGCACGGCTTTGGGCATGGCCGGAAGGCCGATGGGATCGGGCTGGGGCACTGGCTGAGAGGCCGCCGGCGCGAAGGTGCTGGAGGCAGGTGGCGTGGCATCGGCCTTCGCCAGTACGGGATGTTCGGGCGTGGCCTTGGGCATGGCCGGAAGGCCGAGGGGATCAGGCTGGGGCGTGGCCTGGGTGGATGCAGGTGCGAAGGCGCCAGGAGTTGGCAGTGCCGCGCCGGCCTTGACCTGCCCACGGGCTTCGGGCGCGGCCTTGGGCGCGGCTGGAAGGCCTGTGGGATCGGGCTGAGGCGTGGGCTGGATGGGCGCAGGTGCGAAGGTGCCAGGGGCAGGCAGTGCCACCTCGGTCGTCACCTGCCCATGAGCTTCCGGCACGACCTTGGGCATGGCCGGAAGGCCGAGGGGATCGGGCTGGGGTGCGGGCTGGGTGGACGCGGGCGTGAAGGCACCAGGAGCCGGCAGTGCCGCGCCGACGTTGACTTGCCCATGAGCTTCCGGCACGACCTTGGGCAAGGCCGGAAAGCCGAGGGGATCGGGCTGGGGTGCGGGCGGGGTGGACGCAGGCGTGAAGGCACCAGGAGCCGGCAGTGCCGCGCCGACGTTGACTTGCCCATGAGCTTCCGGCACGACCTTGGGCATGGCCGGAAGGCCGAGGGGATCGGGCTGGGGTGCGGGCGGGGTGGACGCAGGCGTGAAGGCACCAGGAGCCGGTAGCGCCGCGCCGACGTTGACCTGCCCATGAGCATCGGGCGAGGCCTTGGGCAAGGCCGGAAGGGTGAGGGGATCGGGCAGGGGTGCGGGCTGGGTGGACGCAAGCGTGAAGGCACCAGGAGTCGGCAGCGCCGCGCCGACGTTGACCTGCCCATGAGCATCGGGCGAGGTCTTGGGCAAGGCCGGAAGGGCGAGGGGATCGGGCAGGGGCGAAGGGTGGATGGACGAGGGTGTGGGGGCACCACGCTCTGCCGAAACCCCGTCCCCCTGGAGTGACTTCCGACCTTCGGATGGGGGCTTGGATGCTGGGGAGGTGATGCCGGGATCACCCAAAGGCACAGACGGGGTGGGTACTGTGAAGAGGGGCGGAACCTGGGCTGTTTCTGCCGAGGTTTCCCTGGGGGAGGCCATGCGGGGCATGGAATCAACGGGGAGGCTGGCGGGACTCACCGGTGTCCCTGGTTGGACGGAGGGTCCACCGGCCAGAGAGCGAGAGACCGGGGGGGCCCCTGCCGCCGGGACCGGCGTGGATCCGGCCTGTTGGGCCTGGGCTCCCGGCGTTGCGACGTGAGGCTGGGATGGGGGAAGGGTCGCCTCCGGGTCGCCCGGAACGGAAGGGACTTCAGGGCGGGGCACCGCGGGGTCCGTCGGGGCGGCGGTTTCTCCAGTGGCCGCCGGGCGGGTGGGACGGGTGCGGGAAGCACCCCTGCGGGGACTCGGGGCGACCCGCGTTTCCGGGCCTGTGGGGACAGTGGCGGTGGGGGGCTCCGCGGACCTGCCTGCGGTCTCGCCTTGGCCCTGGGTGGTCGTCTCCATCGGCGGCTCGACGGTCCCGGCCGGGGCCGCATGAGGCCGGAGGTACTGGGCCATCAGGCCGGAGAACGGGCTCACGGAGGCCTCGCCCCCCTTGGCTTCCGGCCGTTCCGCCACCTGACGGTCGGGGACCGGCAGTACGGATACTCCACTGACCTGCGCCATGGCCGCCTCGGTTCCGGGTCATCCGGATGAGGTGCAAGCGCCAGGACCGTGCCGCGCTCATTGGGCAGAAAGGTGCCATCCCCCCGCGATGAGGCGGGACGGGCTGCGGATTCAGGCCGCGGGATCCTTGGGGCGGGACATCCCCACGCGTTCGGACAGGCGGCCCGCCAGCTTGGCGTCCAGGGGCGCCAGCTGGTCCATGAGCTTGCCAGCCTTCTTGGGGGTCATGCCGGCCAGGAGGGCCACGGCGACCTCCAGGTTCTGGCCGGCCAGTTCCTTCATGGCCTGGGCGCCGGCCGCTGGATCCATGGCCTCGTAGGTCCGGATGATCTGGGGATCGATCTCCGGCCGCACCTTCAGGTTCGCCACCTTGGCCAGGGCCTCCTGGACGGCCTTCTCCCGGATCGCGAGGTCGCCGCGGTCCTTGTCCAGGGTGGCCTGCAAGGTGGTGAGGCGCTGCTCCAGCTGGCGCAGTTCGGCCTCCTTCTGGGCGATGGCCTTCTCGCGGTTCTGGAGCTGCGAAGCCAACTCGGCGACCTTGACGCCCTCGGCCATGGCGGCCTTGGGCTCGCCCTTGGGTTCCTGGGCCGACAGCCAGAGCACGCCCGCGGACAGCGCGACGGGCGCCGAGATCCAAAGCAGGAAGCGTGCGTTCATGGGGACTCCTTGGGGCTAGGCGCTCTGCCGGTGGTGTCGAAGGACGGCCAGTTCATCCATTTCCAGGGCCTCGCGCAGCTGCTGCTCCCTCGCGTGCTGGAGGGCCCGGCGTTCCTTGAGGCGGACGAGCATCAGGTGGTCCCGGTGGGCGTGGGTCAGGGCCTCCCGCGCGGCTGCGACCTGGGCCGAGGCCTGGCGGAGCCGCTCGTAGCCTTCAAGCTGGCGGCGCTCCAGCACCACGAGGAAGCGCTCACCCGCGCGCCAGAGCTCCAGGTCGAGCTGCTGGCCCACGGCGAGGCGGCGGGACTCGAAGATGGCGAGGCGCTGAGTCTCCAGGGACTCCAGGTAGGCCCGGACCTCCCGTTCCGCCTGGATGGCCCGTGACAATGCGCGTTCCGCCTCCCGCTCCAGGGCCTCCCGCAGCTTGCGGACGGGCTCGAGGCGGAAATGGAAGCGGGCGGCCATCAGGCCTTGGCCTTCAGGAAGGGCGTGAGATCAATGCCGAAGATCTGCCCCATGGCCAGCATGGCCTGGCGGTGGTCGGAACTTTCGGCCGTCGCCTGGCGGAGGAAGGACTGGATGGCGGGCTGGAACTGGATGGCCTGGTCGATGCTCGTGCTTGAGCCTTTGGTGTAGGCCCCGATCTGGATGAGGTCCTCGGCGTCCTGGTAGGTGGCCAGGAGGTCGCGCAGCTTGCTGGCCAGCTGCTTCTGCTCCGGCGGTGCCAGGGCGCTGAAGAGGCGGGAGAGGCTCGCCAGCACATCGATGGCGGGAAAGTGGTTCTTGGAGGCCAGCTTCCGGGAGAGCACCACGTGGCCGTCCAGGATGCCGCGCACGGAATCGCTGATGGGCTCGTTCATGTCGTCGCCCTCCACCAGCACGGTGTAGATGCCGGTGATGGAGCCCATGCCCTCGAAGGTGCCCGCCCGTTCCATGAGGCGTGGCAGCAGGGCGAACACCGAGGGCGTGTAGCCCCGGGAGCTCGGCGGCTCCCCGGCGCTCAGGCCCACCTCGCGCTGGGCCATGGCGAAGCGGGTGACGCTGTCCATCATCAGCAGCACGTCCTTGCCCTGGTGCATGAAGTACTCGGCAACCGTGGTGCCGGCCATGGCGCAGCGCAGGCGCAGCAGGGGGCTCTGGTCGCTGGTGGAGACGACCACCACGCTGCGCTTCAGCCCCTCCTCGCCCAGATCGTTTTCGATGAACTCGCGCAGCTCACGGCCCCGCTCGCCCACCAGGGTGATGACGTTCACTTCGGCGGAGGTGTTGCGGGCCACCATGCCCAGCAGCGTGGACTTGCCCACGCCGGAGCCGGAGAAGATGCCGACGCGCTGGCCCTTGCCCAGGGTGAGCAGGCCGTCCACGGCCCGCACGCCCGTGGAGAGGATCTGGTCGATGCGTTTGCGCCGCATCGGATTGGGTGGCGGCCCCTGCAGGGGCAGGTGGGCGGTGGCTTCGATGGGCGGGCCACCGTCGAGGGGGCGTCCCAGGGGGTCGATGACCCGCCCGAGAAGCGCCTCCGCCAGGGGCAGTTCCGACTGGTGGCCGGTGCCTTCAACCCAGAGGCCGGGGCGGATGCCCTCGGTCTCCTCGATGGGCATGAGCAGGACCCGCTGGCCGGAGAAGCCGACCACCTCGGCGTGGACGAGCCGGGGTCTTCCCGCGGCATCCGCGCTGTGGATCAGCATCTGCTCGCCCACGGAACAATCCGGGCCACTGGATTCCACCACCAGGCCCACCACCTTGGTGACCCGCCCCATCCAGTCGCCCTTGGGCAACCCGCGCAGGCGGGTCGCGAGGCTGGAGAGGTCCACGACCGAACTCACGGCGCGCCACCCTCCCGCATGCGGGCGATGAGCTGCATGAGACGTTCGCGGCGGCGCTCCAGGCTGCCGTTCAGGATGCCGTGCGGGGCCTCGATGCGCAGGCTGCCGCGGGAGAGGCTGCCGTCCGCCGACAGGGTGAGGCCGGCGTGGCCGATGAAGTGATCCCCGAGCCGCTCGAGGTCCACGGGGTTGAGGAAGACCTGCACCGGCAGTTCGCCATCCCGCCGTCCCCGCGGGAGGGGGAAGGGCAGCTCCTCCAGGATGTGCTCCATCAGGGCCTTCACGGCACCGGGCGACTGCTCGATCTGCTGGACGGCGAGGTGCTCACCGACAGCCAGAGACAGCGCCACGAGTTCCTCGTTCAGGGCCTCCCTCAGCATCAGGCTGGTGGAGGCCAGCTCGAGCAGGTGTTCCTCGAGCCGCGCCATGTAGGACTTGTACTGACTCTCCCCGAACGCGTGGCCTTCCGCCTCGCCCGAGGCGAAGCCTTCTTCATAGGCCCGCCGCGCGATGTCCTGCGCCTGCCGTTCGGCCTCCTGGAGCCGATCCACGAGCCGCTGCTCGATGGGGATCTGGGCACCGCCGTCGCCGAGGTCGGAAGCCACTGAATCCGAGCCCTCCTCGAAGGCGGACCGGGACATCATGGCGTCCACCGGGAAGTACGGATAGGCCTCCAGGTGGGTGTCCCGGAGGTCCTCCGCGCGGATGTAGCCCTTATTCGAGCTCATGGTCTGCCCTAGGTGACATAGTCCTCGCCCCCGCCACCGCCGATGCTGATGACGCCTTCCTCCTCCAGCTGCCGGACGATCTCCACGACCTCGTGCTGGGACTTCTCCACGTCCTTCAGTTTTACGGGGCCCATGAACTCCATCTCCTCCTTCATGAGCTCCACGGCACGGCTGGACATGTTGCGGAAGAACTGGTTCTGCAGCTCCTCGCTGGTGCCCTTGAGGGCGATGGTGAGGGTCTTCTTGTCCGCCCGCTTGAGGATCTCGGTGATGCCGTTGTCGTCGATGAGCAGGATGTCGTCGAACACGAACATCAGGTCGCGGATGCTGGCGGCCAGCTGGGGGTTCTCGGTCTCGATCTTCTCCAGCACGGCGCGCCCCGTGTTGCGATCCATGCGGTTGAAGAGTTCGGCCACGGCCCGGACGCCGCCATAGGCCTCGGTCGCGAACGATCCCAGGGCTTCCAGCTTCTGTTCGAGGATGAGGCTGATGCGGCGCACCACCTCGGGGCTGATCTCCTGCAGGCTGGCCATGCGCATGGCCACGTCGCTGCGCAGCACCTCGGGTAGGCTGGAGATGAGCTCCGCCGCCTGGGAGGCATTCAGGTGGGCCAGGATCAGGGCGATGGTCTGGGGGTGCTCGTTCTGGATGAACTTGGAGAGCTGCTGGGGGTTGGCGCGTTCCAGGCTGGTGAAGCCGGCGCTGGATTCCAGGGCCTTCACGAGGCGGTCGATGATCTTGCGCGCCACTTCGGGGCCCACGGACTTGATGAGCAGCTTCTTGGCGTACTCGATGCCGCCCTGGCTGATGTAGCTGCGGGCCTGGGTCATGGTGTGGAACTCCTCCATGACTTCTTCCGCCACTTCGGGCTGCACGTGCTTGGTGATGGCGATCTCGCGGGAGATCGTCTGGATCTCATCCTCTTCGAGGTATTTGAAGATGTTGGAGGCGGTTTCGTCGCCGAGCGTGACCATGAGGACGGCGGCCTTCTGCATGCCGGTGAGTTTCGCCATGGCCTACCTTCCTTCCTCGAGGAGCCAGGATCGCACCAGCGATGCCATGGTCTCGGGGTCTTCGTTCGAACCGTCCTGGAGGCGCTTCTTGATCAGCTCGCGGCGCCGGGCCTCCGGGGCACTGAAGGCCGCGTCGGCGTTGAGTTCCGCCTCGATCTCGGCCTCGATCTCGGTCATCGACTTCACCTGGATCGGCTTGCGGGTGGAGCCGCTGCCGGCACCTGCCATGGAGGCTTCGCCACCGTCGGCGCTGGCCACGCGCAGCGGGGTCGGCCGGTTGATGGCCGCGGACATGCGCCTGAGCATGGGCAGGATCAACATGAAGAACACAGCCAGTCCGACGACGCCGTAGATCAAGCCGGGAAGGAACTTGTAGGCGAGGGCCCAGCGCTCGGCGTTCCTGGCCTCCGCTTCTTCCTTGGGATTCACCTGGAGGGTGGCGAAGGCCATGTTCTCCACGGTGAGCTCGTCGCCGCGCTTGGGCTGGATGCCCACGGCGGCGGATACCTGGTCGCGGATCTTCTTCAGCTCCTCGGCGCTGCGGGCCGTGAACTTCTGGACGGGCTCACCCTTGGCGTCCTTGTCCCAGACGGACATGTGGTCCACGATGACCGCCAGGGTCACCCGCTTCACCGACCCCGTGGCCTGGTCGATGGCCCGCACGGTCTTGGTGATCTCGTAGTTGGTGGTGGTCTCCTTTTTCTCGGAGCTCTCCGTGACGTTGGCCGAGGCGCCACCAGTGGCGGGGGCGACGTTGCTGGCCGTGCCCGGCAGGCCGGCACCCGCGTCGCGCTTCTGGACCTTCTCATCCTTCTGCTGGACGCTGCGCTCCACCTGGCCCTGGGGATCGAACGTCTCCGAGTTGATCTTCACCTTGTCGAAGTCCAGGTCCACGTGGGCCGTGGCGCGCACCTTCCCGATGCCGACGACGGGCTCGAGGAGCTCCGTCACGCGGCGCACCAGGTGATCCTCCTCCTCCCGGGCCACCTTCTTCTGGGCGTCGCTGGCCCCCACCATGGGGTCGCGGCCGGTCCGGGAGAGGATGCGGCTGAACTGGTCGATGATCACCACCTGCTCGGGCTTCAGGCCCTCCACGCTGGCGGCCACGAGGTTGACGATGGCCTGGGTGTTCTCGTCGGGGAGGATGCGCGTGCCGCGGAGCTTCAGCAGCACGCTGGCCTTGGCGTCTTCCTTGTCCGTGAGGAAGGGGCTGTCGTTGGGCGGGGTGATGTGGACGGTGGCCTCGGCCACCTGCTGCAGCCCCTTGATGGTCTGGGCCAGCTGGGCCTCCATGGCCCGCCGGTGGATCACCTTCTGGGAGAAATCGGTGGTGCCCAGCCCGGCGTTCTCCAGCTTCTCGAAGCCCAGCTTGTCCCCGGTCAGCAGGCCGTCCCCGGCGAACTTCAGGCGGAGCTGGCCCACCTTGCTCTCGGGCACGAGGATGGTGCGCTGGTCCCCACTCAGTTCGTAGGGAACCTGCATCTTGTCGAGCTGGGCCACGATGGAACTGGCCTCCTGGGAGGAGACATTGGACGCCAGGACGCCCTTGGCTTCCTGTCCAGCCCAGATGCCCAGGCCGGCCAAGGCCAGCAGCACTGTCATGGAAATGGCCAATACCATGACGCGCTGGGTAGCGCTCATGCCCTTGAAGGCGCTGGTCAGTTGTTCCGCGAGGTTCGTTTCCCCGGCCATAGGCGTTCCTCAGTCAGGGGTGAGGCCGCGCCGGGAAGCTCGGCCTGCGCTACATCTGCATGCGCATGACCTCGCGGTAGGCATCGATCAGTTTCGATCGGACGGCCATCATCATCTGGAAGCTAAGATCGGCCTTCTGGACTGCCAGCATGGCCGTGTGCATGTCTGCACTCTCCCCTGTCATCAAGTTCCGTGCCTCATCCTCGGCCTGGGCGGAGGCCTGGTTCACTTCCTGGAGGGCCTGCTTGAGGAGGTCACCGAAGGCCACCTCCCCGTCCGCCCCGCCTGCAGCGCTGCCCTGGCCGGACTTGGGGGCTCCGGAGAGGGGGCTGAGGGGGGACAGCTGGGGGATGTTCTGCAGGGGATCCATGGGGGACTCGGGGGAAGGGCCTTTTACACGATCGGTCGGGGGTGGGCGGGGGGCAAGTCGAAATTCCGACAGGCTACTGGACGCGCAGGATCTCCAGGGCGGAGGTGGCCATGGCCTTGGCCGAGCGGACCACGGCGATGTTGGCCTCGTAGGCCCGGCTGGCCTCGGTGAGGTTCACCATCTCATCCGTGGGATTGATGTTGGGGTAGCTCACCACGCCATCCGCGTTGGCGTCCGGGTGGCCCGGCTCGTAGCGCGTGAGGAAGGGCTCGTCGCTGGTGCGGATGGCGGCGACCCGCACGCCGGCGTTGGCCAGGGCTCCCGAGAACCCCAGGTCCTGCGCCTGGAAGACCGCGTCCCGGCGGCGGTAGGGGCCGCCCTCCTTGGTGCGCGTGGTCTCGCTGTTGGCGACGTTGGAGGCGATGAGCTGGACCCGCAGCCGCTGGGCGGCCATGCCGGTGCTCGCGATGTCGAGGATCTGGTTGATGCTCATCAGTGCGCGCTCGCTTCTCGGATCATGGAATAGAGCTTCCGAAGCTCGACCTGCATGAGGGTGGAGGCGGTCTGGTAGGTGGTCTGGGTGCGGGCCAGCAGCATGTTCTCCCGGTCCAGGCTCACGTCGTTGCCGTCGTTGCGCTCGGCGTTGGGACGAAGGGCATCGGTGGTCGGCGGCAGGGAGACGCTGGTGCTCCCCTGGAGGTGCATGGGATGGGTCACCTGGAGGGAGTTGGGCGATGTTTGCCCAGAAAGAGCCGCCTTCATGGCCCCCTCGAAGCTGAAATCCCGGGTCCGGTAGCCCGGCGTATCCAGGTTGGCCAGGTTGGAGGCGATGAGGGTCTGGCGCCGGGAAGCCAGGGTCAGACCGCGATCCATGGCCTGGATCATGCCGTTGCCGCTGGTCAGGTCGAACATGGTGCACCCTGCAGAATGGGCCGGGTGAGCCCGGCTTCCTGGTTAGGGATGCAGAGCCCGTGCCGTTCGTCCACTGGCCTCGGGTGGGCTGCTGACCCCGGGTCGGCTCTGCTTGCATTCTGGGATGTCAGCCTTGCTACACTGGCCCCTCACCTCGAGGGCCCCATGAATCTGAACACCCGCAAGCACAACGATGTGCTCATCCTCTACCCCGAAGGCAAGATCACCCTGGGTGATGGCGACCAGGAGCTGGGCGAGGCCGTGCGGACCTCCCTCTCCAACGGGGAGCGGAAGATCGTCATCAACTTCAGCAAGGTGAGCTACCTGGATTCCTCCGGCGTGGGCGAGCTCGTGGGTTGCTACACCTCCATCAAGGGCAAGGGCGGGGAGCTGCGCATCTGCGGGATGAGCGGCAAGATCTTCAGCCTCATCAAGATGACCAGCCTTCACTCGGTCTTCGAAGTGAAGGACACCGAGGACGAGGCCCTCGCGGGTTTCTAGGACGGTGCGCCTTCGCGCCGTCCCCTTCATCGGCCTCCTGGTGCTGGCGACCGCCGGCGCCCAGGAGGCCGATTCGCTGCGCCGGCTGACGGCGATCCGCATTGAGGGCGGGGACGAAGAGGACCGCCGCTTCGCTGTGGCGGCCCTGGGATTGAAGGTGGGCCAGGAGCTGGATGGGGCTGCCTTCCAGCAGGCCCTGGCGGCCGTGCGCCTGGTCGACCGCTACCGCTCGGTGGAGGGGACCTTCGGAGTGGACGGGCAGGCGCTGCTCCGCCTCGATCCACTGACGCCCATGGCGACCTGGCGCTGGGAGGGCGATGCGGTTCCACGGGAACTCGCGAAGACCCTCCTGCCGGAGCTGCGCAAGGGGCAGCGCCTGGGGTCCCAGCGAAGGTCGGTCCTGACGGGCATCGCGGAGCAGCGCCTGAGAGAGGCCGGGTATCCTGCGGCCAAGGTCAGTGGCCTGCTGGAGCAGGGTGGACGCCACCTGCGCCTGGTCCTGGAACTGGGAGCGCCCGCCAGAATCCGGGAGATCCGGCTCGAGGGGGATCCCCGTCCCTACTCCCGGGAGACCCTTTTGAAGGTGGCCGGCCTGCGGCCAGGGACTTCCTTCTGGACGCCCACCGTGGTGCGGGAGGCCCAGCGGCGGATCCGGCAGAGGCTCGTGAAGGACCGTCGACTCGAAGGCTCCGTCCGGTTGGAACCGACCAGCGAGCCGGAGGTGATGCTCCTTGAGGTCCGGCCGGGCCCCAAGGTGTACCTGCAGGCCAAGGGGCTGAATTTGCTGGCCCCTCTCTGGGGGCAGCCCAGGCTGTCGGAGTTCGTGCCCCTGGCGCGGGCCGAGCGGTACGCACCGAGCCTGCTGGACGAGGGCGCGGGAAGGATCACGACCTACTTCCGCAACCAGGGCTTTCCCGAAGCGAAGGTCAGCTACGAGCGGGTGGTGACCTCGGGAACGACGGAGCGGCCCGAGGCGGTGACGCTGACCTATTCCGTCGAGCGCGGCCCGAGGAGGACCCTCGGGAAGCTTTCCTTTGAAGGCCAGAAGGAGCTGTCGGAGGAGGAACTCCGGGCGGCAGTGGTGCTGCCCCGGCGCTTCCTGGTACTGCCTCCCCATGCCAAGGCCGAGGTCGTCAAGGGACTGGAAGACCGCCTCACCGCGTTCTACCTTCAGCGGGGCTTTCCCGAAGTGAGGGTCCGGCGCCGGGTGGACACGGCCGCGGATGGGTCGGTCGAGGTGCGCCTGATCATCCGCGAGGGCCAGCGCCGCTACCTGGATGCCCTGGTGCTCGACCTTCCCGATCAGCCCGGCTTCTCCCGCGAACGGCTCTCGCAGAGCCTGCTGCTTGCCATGTCCGATCGCCCGGTGCCTGTGGCCGGCAACACGTGGTACCGCTCGGACCGTCGGCACCTCCAGGGCTTCAAGGGGACCATGACACCCACGCCCCAGGGCGTCCGGCTCAGCTTCCAGCCCGCCCTGCCCCTGGTCCGCAACGACCTGGCGCTGGTGGTTTCCGACCTGCGGCAGCGGCTCTCCTCAGCCGGCGCTGCCAATCCCCAGGTGAAGCTGGCCTTCGAGGATGATGGTGACAAACCCATCGTCCGGATCCAGGTGCCTCCCCAGCCGCTGGACCACGCGAAACGGCTGGTGGTGCAGGGCAGCGACCGGACCCGGGCCGAGGCCGTGCTGAGGGAGGCGGAACTGCCCCAGGGGGCGCCGCTGGATCCGGTCAAGCTGGATGAGGGCCAGGTGCGCCTCGGGGGCCTGGGTGCCTTTCAGCGGGTGGACCTGCTCACGCTGAAGGACCTGCCCGAGCAGGAACAGCAGCCCTGGCAACGCGGCGATCTGGCTCTGCGCCTGCAGGAACGGAGCCCCTGGGTCTTCACGGAATCCTTCGGCTACGACAAGACTCAGGGCTACCACTTCGGTCTGAACGCACAGCGGTTGAACGTGGGGGGGATGGGACGGGTCCTCGATTTCGGCCTCCGCGCTGGCGACAACACCCTGAACAGCGAACCCCTGCGCCGAGCATTTCCCACCGGTGACATCAAGCGCTCCGTGGACAGCTACAGCATCGGCTACACCGACCCCTGGTTCCTGCCGAACGCCCTCGACTCCTGGCTGGCCTCGCGCACCCGGCTCCACCTGGAAGGCGCCTACATCGAGGAGGCCCAGGCGGCCTTCTTCGCCCGACGCCGGCGCTTCTCCCCGAGCCTCGACTGGAAGGTCGGCCAGAACCAGGCCGTCCAGATCGGCTACCGCTTCGAGCGGGTGGAGGTGGCCGCCAACACCGATAGCAACGGGGTTCCGCTGATCTCGGATAAGGACCTGTTCCTCATCGCCAGGACCCCGGCCCGCAGCATCATCTCCGCCCCCTATGTGCAGGTCGCGGTGGACCGGCGGGACCGGCCCTACGACCCGACGGAGGGCACCTTCTTCCTGGGGCGGCTGGAGCTGGCGAACCAGGTGTTCGGCACCTCGGCCAACAGCAGCTTCGTGAAGCTGGACCTCCGGCACCAGTGGAACTGGGGCCTGGGCTTCCATGCGGAGAACGGCGTGATCATGGCCAGCCTCAGGCTCGGCCTGGCCCGGCCCACGGACCATGCCGCCGAGGACCTGCCTCTGTCCGAGCGGTTCTTCGGCGGTGGTTCCTTCACCGTGCGCGGCGTCGAGCCGGACATGCTGGGCGAGGTCCGGCGCACCGACGGCAGCGGCAACCTGCTGCCGCAGATCATCCCGCTCGGTGGCCAGGCCCTCGCCGTGGTGAACCTGGAGTACCGGTTCCCCCTGATCGGCCAGAGCATCTGGGCCGAGGTCTTCGTGGACTCCGGCCAGGTCTACCGCAGCCTGCGCCCCGAGGCCGGCGCCGTCTCGCCCTTCCCGCCCCTTCGCACCACCCTGGGCGCCGGGCTGATCCTCAAGCTGGGCTTCCCCCTCAAGCTCGAGTACGCTGCGGACTGGAAACGCATCATGGGCAAGCCCCGCACCGCGGATGAGCGGGACACCCAGCTGAAGAGCCTGCTCATCTCGGCGGGATTCCAGTTTTAGGGGATCCGCATGCGCGCGGCTGGCCCCGCGGCTGATCGCCTCCGGTGCTCCGCCGGAGCGTCTCCGTCGGCTGCTACCGGGCCGCCGCCGTTTCTCGGCGGTCCGAGACCGCCCGGATATCTGTACACAAGAAAGGCCGCGTTGCGGCCTTTTACCTGGTTGGCGCGGGCGGTCTCGAACCATGCGTCCGGCTGGGCACGGGCCTTTTCGCTTCCAGCGCTCCGCAGGAGCGCCTCCAGCGAGGCCCTACCTGCCCGCCGGACTTTCTCGGCGGTCCGAGACCGCCCGATTGGGGTACGCGAAAAAGGCCGCAAAAGCGGCCTTTGGTGGTTGGCGCGGGCGGTCTCGAACCGCCGACCCCCACCGTGTCAAGGTGGTGCTCTACCGCTGAGCTACGCGCCAATGCGAACCCTCATTTTAGCGGAACGGGCGCGGCTGTCGAGCCTTCAGGGTGGATCGGACCCGCCTCGGGGGTCCCGAACCATAGCGCGGGGGCGGTCAGGGGTGGGTGGCGGGCCAGAAGAGCAGGGCGAGCAGGGCACCGGTCAGGATGAGGAGCCAGTCCAGCCACGCGGCGTGATCCGGGTCGAATCGGCGGAGGAAGTGGGCGGCCATGGCTGCCTCCAGGAGTACCACCAGCGTTCCCAAGAATGGGACGCTCCCCAGGAGCCGCCGTGAATTCCCGGGAAATTTCCCGGGTCATTCCACGGTCACCGACTTGGCCAGGTTCCTGGGCTGGTCCACGTCGCAGCCGCGAAGTACCGCAATGTGGTAGGCCAGCAGCTGCAGGGGGACGGCATAGACGATGGGGGCCAGCCAGGGGTGGACCGGAGGCAGCTCCAGCACGTCCTCGGCGATGCCGGCCAGGCCCGTGTCGCCCTCGGTGACCAGGGCCAGGATGCGGCCGTCGCGGGCCGCGGCTTCCTGCAGGTTGCTGAGGGTCTTGTCCCGGTGGGCGTCCTTGGGCATGAGTGCCACCACGGGCAGGGTCTTGTCGATGAGGGCGATGGGGCCGTGCTTCATCTCGCCCGCCGGGTAGCCCTCGGCGTGGATGTACGAGATCTCCTTCAGCTTCAGCGCCCCTTCCAGGGCGATGGGGTAGCAGGGGCCGCGGCCCAGGTAGAGGAAGTCGGTGGCGTCCTGCCAGCGCTGGGCCCACTGGATGATCTTAGGTTCCAGCGAATTCAGCCGTTCCAGGTGCGCCGGGAGTTCCCGCAGACCCTGCAGCAGCTCGGCCTTGAGCTGGGGATCCACGGTGCCCTTGGCCTCGCCGAGCTTGAGCGCCAGCAGGGTCAGGACCGCCAGCTGGGTGGTGAAGGCCTTGGTGGAGGCCACGCCGATCTCCGGCCCCGCGTGCGTCAGGATCGTGGCCTCGCACTGCCGGGTGGCGGTGGAGCCCATGACGTTGCAGATGGCCAGGGTGCGGGCGCCGCGGGCGGCGGCCTCCTTCATGGCGGCCAGGGTGTCGGCGGTCTCGCCGCTCTGCGTGATGCCGATGATGAGGGTGCCGGGCTGGATGACGGGTTCGCGGTAGCGGTACTCGCTGGCGTAGTCCACTTCCACGGCCACCCGGCTCAGCTGCTCGATGAGGAACTTGCCCACGAGGCCGGAGTGCCAGCTGGTGCCGCAGGCCACGATGTGGATGCGGGTGAGGTCCGCCAGCTCTTTTTCCGTGAAGGGGAGGTCCAGCGGAATGGGTTCACCGTGGAGTGGAAGGCGATTCAGCAGCGTGTTCGAGAGGGCCTGGGGCTGCTCGAAGATCTCCTTCTGCATGAAGTGCTTGTGGCCGCCCTTTTCGGCCGCCACGGGATCGTAGGGGATGGTGACCACCGGGCGCGCCACGTCACCGCCATCCAGGCGGAAGATCCGAGCGCCTTCCCGGGTGAGTTCCACGAGGTCGCCATCCTCGAGGAAGATCACCCGGCGGGTGTGGGGCAGCAACGGCACGACGTCGGAGGCCAGAAAGGTCTCGCCTTCCCCCAGCCCCAGCACCATGGGCGGTCCGCTGCGGGCGGCCAGGATGCGGTCGGGATCGGTGGCGTGCAGGCAGGCCAGGGCGTAGATGCCCTTCATGCGCCCCACGGCCTCCCGGAAGGCTTCCGTGAAGGAGCGGCCCTGTTTCATGAGGTGGGACACCATCACGGGGAAGCACTCGGTGTCCGTCTCGGACTGGAAGGTCTCCCCAGCCGCCTTCAGTTCGGCGCGCAGTTCGAGGAAGTTCTCGAAGATGCCATTGTGGACCGCCACCACCTGGCCATCGGCGCTGCGGTGGGGGTGGGCGTTCTCCTCCGTGGGGCGGCCGTGGGTGGCCCAGCGCGTGTGGCCGATGCCCAGCGGGGTCGGATCCGACAGGTCCACTTTGCCAGCGAGGTTCACCAGCTTGCCGGAGGCGCGGATGACGTTGAAGGCGCCGGATCCGGAGGAGAGGGCGATGCCCGCACTGTCGTAGCCGCGGTACTCCAGGCTCCGCAGGCCGTTCACGAGGATGCCGGCGGCACCCTGCTGTCCGATGTATCCGACGATGCCGCACATGGGGGACTCCCGATCACAGGTCCCAACTTAGCGGGATGGGCCCTGGGATCCAATGTGGTTCCGCATACCCGCCTCGCCGCACCCGCCGAACCACAGGTGTGGCAGACCCGCCCCGGCCAGTCGAAGGGCCATCGCGGAACGGCCTGCACCCCGCGTTACACGAAAGAACGCTGAGCGTTTGGTTGGGAGCCAAAGCGAAGCCCGGCTTTGCCGGGCTTCGCGCGGGGGTCCGGGGTGTGCGCGCAGCGCGGAACCCCCGGAGGATATTAGGCCAGGCTGCGGATCCTCGCGGCCCGGGTGTCGATCTCGGTGATGCGGAAGGCGAAGTTGCCATCCACGACCACCACCTCGCCCTTGGCGATGAGCTTGCCGTTTACAAGCAGCTCCACCGGCGCATCGGCGCTGCGGTTGAGCTCGAGGATGGAACCCGGCGTGAGCTTGAGCAGCTCGCCCATCTGCATCTCGGTCTGGCCCATGCGGACCACCACGGGAAGCTGGATGTCCAGGAGCAGGTCCAGGTTGCCGGAATCGGGGGCAGGTCCCGAGGCCACGGGGGCCTGCCGGGGCGGGGCGGCCAGGGTGGCGGCCACGGAGGCCGGGGAGGGCTCGGGTGCCGGTGGGGCCTCCACGAGGCCGAGCTTCCGCTTCAGCTGCTGGAGCAGCAGATCGGGGAAGAGCAGATGGATGGTCGTGCTCAGCGAGTCCTGGGTCGTCGGCAGGGAGAGGTCCTGGAAGCCGCCCTGGCCCAGCTGCTCGGCGAAGGCCGCGGCCTCCGGCTGGATGGCCAGGATCTCCACATTGGCGATGGCGAAGGTCTCCCCGGCCAGGTCCGAGAGGGTCTGGTTGGCGCTGCCCAGCACCTGGTTGAAGGTCTCGGCCAGGGCGTCCTTGGAGTCGCCGACCAGCTCCTCGGCGGCCGCGCCCTCGCCACCCAGCATGAGGTCCACCAGCATGGTGCCCTCCTTGAGGGGGAGGGTGAAGAAGAGCGTGCCGTTCAGCCCCTTCTGGTAGTTGGCCTTGACGAGGATGCCGGTGCCCTCGTGCAGGGCGGCGACTGCGGGGGTCTCCAGCAGCTCGCCCGGCGCCGACTTGATCTGGAATTCGCGTCCCGTGAGCATGGAGAACACGGAGGCCATGCTCTCGGCGAAGGCGCTGCCGACTTTCTGGAAGAATTCAGTGTCTCGGGCATCCATCGTTCACCCCTCCGACCGGCTGCCGGTCACTTGGAACACGCGTTTCCCGTTGGGATTCAGGGCCACCAGGCCCATGAAGCGTGGAATGCCGTCCACGCAGAGGTCCAGCTCCGCATCGAAGCGCTTGGTCAGCGGGATGAGGTCGCCGGTCTTCAGCTGGAGGACCTCCTCCATGCTGAGGCTGGTGCCGCGGATCTCGGCAGCGGCCTCCATGCCGCAGCGCTTCAGGCTGGCCATGAGCAGGCGGGCTTCTTCGAAGCTCGAGGACTTCTTGTAGCCCGTGAACATCTCCTGGTCGAACTTGGTGGAGATGGGCTCGAGAATGATGCTGGGGATGGCCAGGTTGATCATGCCGCTCACCGGGCCCATCTTCACTTCGAAGACCACCAGCAGCACGACTTCGTTGGGGGCCACGATCTGGATGAGCTGGGGGCTGGTCTCCCGCGCCTGGATGCGGAAATCGAGATCGATGATGCCCCGCCACGCTTCGCGCAGGTCCTCCAGCACCAGCTTCAGCACGCCATCGAAGATGCTCTGCTCGATGTCGGTCATGGTGCGCAGCTGCTTCAGGGGCTCACCGGGGCCGCCCAGCATCTTGTCGATGATGGGGAACACCAGGGTGGGGTTCACTTCCAGGGCCAGCGCGCCTTCCAGGGGCTTGATGGAGATGGCGTTGAAGCAGGTGGGATCGGGGACGGAGAGCAGGAACTCCTGGTAGCTGAGCTGCTCGACGCTCACCAGGTTCACCTCGGTGATGGTGCGGAGGTAGGCGCTCAGGGAGCTGGAGAAATTCCGGGCGAAACGGTCGTGCATGAAGTGGAGCGACCGCATCTGCTCGCGGCTCACCCGGTCGGGACGGCGGAAGTTGTAGAGGGTGACCTTGCGCTGAACCTGGGCTTTTTTTGCCGGGGCTGGTGCCGCACCCCGGTCTCCCCCCGCGGCGGACGAAGCCTTCCCAGCCGGCTTGGTGTGGGACTTAAGTAGTGCGTCTACTTCCTCTTGGCTTAGGATTTTGGCCATGGATTACCCTTCGATGTGCTTCTCCAGGAGCTTGCCCCGGAGCCGCAGCATGGCCTTGGTATGCAATTGGGATACCCGCGACTCGGTGATGTTCAGGAGGGTGCCGATTTCCTTCATGGTCAGCTCGTCGAAGTAGTAGAGCTGGACCACGAACTTCTCCTTCTTGGGCAGGACCTCCATGGCGTCCCGGAGGATGTCCTTGATCTCCGTGGACTGGAAGATCTGATGGGGGTCCTCCGCATCCGGGTCCGGCACGAAGCTGATGAGGCTCTCGCCCTCGCCATCCTCGCCCACCTCCACGAAGGTGCCGAGGGTGACGCCCTTCAGATCGTCCAGGTTCTTGTGCAGCTCCTCCAGGGGCATGCCCAGGTGCTGGGCCACTTCCTCGTCCGTGGCGGCCCGGCCCATCTGCTGTTCAAGGCTGTGGTAGGCCCCCTCGATGTCCTTCTTCTTCCGCCGGAGGCTGCGGGGCACCCAGTCCAGGTCCCGCAGGCCGTCCAGGATGGCGCCCTTGATGCGCAGCTCGGCGTAGGTCTTGAACTTGATGTTGCGGGCAGGCTCGAACTTCTCGATGGCGTCCATGAGGCCGAGGATGCCGCTGTTGATCAGGTCGTCCAGCTCCACGTGCGAGGGGAGGCGCGCGGCGATGCGGTGCGCCACGAACTTCACCAGGGGGACGTAGTCCTTGATGATCTGTTCCCGGTTCTCGCGGTCAAAGGGCTCAGGGGGTTCTGAGGATTCCGCGGCCAGAGAGGAAGGTGGCAGGGCGGGCACCTGGAGGGGGAGGGCCTTCCCGTAGGCCTTGGCCGCGGCGAGTGCAGCCCAGGGGCGGAGCGCGACGGGAGCCAGCTCCACGGCCCGGAGGGCCTCGCCGCTGAGGGGCAGGCCGGGATCGGAGGGCTGGTCCGGAGTGGGGGACATTCGTCAGGTCCTACTGGGGTTCATCGGAGGCGAGCTGCCTCCAGAATGACGCAAAGCCGTCGGGCTGCAAGGACACTTGGCCCAGCAATTGACGGGCCAGGGCCTGGAAGGCCAGGGTGGCCGGACTCCGAGGGAAGAGATCCACCACCCCCCGCTGCTGGCGGACCGCCTGCAGGATGTGCGGGTCGTTGGGGATCATGCCCAGCACCTTGAGCTGCTTGCCGAGGAAGCGCTCAGTGGCCGCCTGCAGCTGCTCGATCGTCTCCTGGGCCTCGTCGATGTTCTGGCCGTTGTTGATGAGCAGCCACAGGGGCTTGGTGGCTTCCCGCAGGTGCAGGACCTTCACCATGGCATAGGCGTCCACCAGGCTCGTGGGCTCTGGCGTGGTCACCAGGATCACCTCCTGGGCGGCCATGAGCAGCTTCAGGACCGAGTCGTGGATGCCGGCAGCCGTGTCGATGAGCAGCCAGTCCGCCGTCTCCGCCACCCGCTGCAGGCCCTGGACCAGGCGCAGCTCGCTCATGGTGTCGAGGCGGGTCAGTTCCTGGATGCCGCTGCTGGCGGGGATGATGCGGATGCCCATGGGGCCTTCCAGCAGGATCTCCTCGATCACCTTCTCGCCGCGGAGGACGTGCTCCAGCGTGTATTTCGGCGACAGCCCCAGCAGGATGTCGAGGTTCGCCAGGCCGAAGTCGGCGTCCATGACCACCACCCGCTGGCCCTGCTGGGCGAGGGAGAGGGCCAGGCCGGCCACGACGTTGGTCTTGCCGACCCCGCCCTTGCCGGAGGTGATGGCCACCACGCGGGCGGCGAAGAGCGGCGCCTCGGGGCGCTGCCCCTGGGCCATGCTGCGGAGCCGGGATGCCTGGTCGCTGCTCATTCGGCCTCCTTCATGGTGGCGGGGAGGATGAGGTCGGCCACCCGGCGGCTGGTGGCCAGCTCGAGGGCCTCGGGGACTTCTTGGCCCGTGCCGAGGTAGCTGAGAGGCCGCTTGACCCGCGCCAGGGTACTGAGGATGGGACCGTAGGTGGAGGTCTCATCGAGCTTGGTGAAGAGCAGGCGGGTGGGGCGCAGGGGCTCATAGCGGGCGGCGATCTCAGTCAGGTCGCGGGGCTTCGTGGTGGCGGACAGCACCAGGTGCGTCTCCACTTCCGGCAGCTCGTCCATCAGGCCCCGCAGCTGGTTGAGCGTGTCGGTGTCCTTGGGGCTGTGGCCCGGCGTGTCGATGAGCACCAGGGCGCGGTCCTGGTAGAAGCGCAGGGCGCTGCGGAGGTCCTCCACCGTGAGGGCCACGTGCAGGGGCACCTGCAGGATCTGGGCGTACTGCTGCAGCTGGTCCACGGCCGCCATGCGGTAGGTGTCCAGGGTGAGCAGGGCCACCTTCTGTTTGAGGTGGAGCTGGGCATAGGCCGCCAGCTTGGCCACGGTGGTGGTCTTGCCCACGCCGGTGGGGCCCACCAGGGCGGCCACGCGCATCTTGCCGGGATCGAGCTGGATGGGGGGCGCCACGGGAATGAAGTCGGCGATGACGCGGCGCAGGAAGAGCCGGGCTCGCTCGGGATCCACGGTGCCCATGGAGGCGTCGCCATCCTGGTCGGTCAGTGCGCGCTGCGCGTACTCGCAGAGGCGCAGGGCGATGAGGGGCTCCACGTCGTTGGCGACGAGATCGCCGTAGAGTTCCAGCAGGCTCGGGGGCAGGTGGAGCTGGGCCGGCGGCATGCCCTGGCGCTGGATGCGGCTGAGCAGGGCCTTCATCGAATCCAGTTCCTTCAGGATGGAGGCATTGCGCAGGTCATTGTCCTTCAGGGCCGCCACGGCCCCCTTGATCTCGAGCAGCTCCCGGCGCAGGGGCTGAAGGTCCATGGCTGGTGCGGGGGGCGGAGCCTGGGGGGTGGCTTCCCGTGAGGGGCGGTGGGCAGCGGGACCGCTCAAGGGGGCGCGGAGCCCGTAGGTGAGGGGAGGCGCTCCCACGGCCAGGGGCGCAACGCCCGCCTGGGCCTCGTCCACGGCGGCCGTCACCTCGATGACGGATTCCTCGCCCATGCCGAGGGCCGCGGGGCGACGCCGGGTGCGGGTCGAGAGGATGAAGGCCTCCTCGCCCATGTCCTTCTTCACGACGTCGAGGGCGTCCTGCATGGATCCGGCTTCGAAGGTCTTCACGCGCATGCTTCACCCTTCATGAGACGGTTCCGAGGTTCACGACACGGACATCGATGGGCACCTCGCTGTGGCTCAGCACCACCAGGTGGGGCAGGGCACGCTCGAGCAGGCGCCGCAGGTGGGGTCGCACCACGGGATTGGTGAGCAGCACGGGCTGGGCGCCCGGCAGCATGGCCGCGATGCCGTTGGCGATGCGGGACAACAGCTCCTGCGTGCGGCCGGGTTCCAGGGCCAGGAAGCTGCCCCGGTCCGTCTGCTCGATGCCGCCCTGGAGGGTCTGCTCCAGGGTGGGGTCCAGCACCAGGACGCCCAGCTCGCCGTTCTCGGAGAGGTGGGGCCCGGTCAGGACGCGCCCCATGGCCTGGCGGACGTATTCGGTGATGAAGCCGACGTCCTTGGTCATGGTGGCGGCATCGGCGGTGGCCTCGAGGATGCGGCCCAGGTCGCGGACGGGCACCCGCTCGCGGAGGAGGTTGTGCATCACCTTCTGGAGGGTGGCCACGCTGATGACGTTGGGGATGAGGTCGTCCACCAGGCGGGGGGTCGTCTCCTTGAGGGTGTCCAGCAGGTGCTGGACCTCGGGCCGCCCGAGCAGATCAGGAGCGTGCTGTTTGATGAGCTCGGACAGGTGGGTGGTCAGCACCGTCGCCGGCTCCACCACCGTGTAGCCCAGCATCTGCGCCCGGTCCCGCAGGTTGTCGGGAATCCAGTAGGCGGGCAGGCCGAAGGCGGGCTCGGAGGTGGGGGTGCCCGCGAGGTCCTCGGTGGCGGTGCCGGGGTTCATGGCCAGGAACTGGGCGGGCTGGAGCTCGGCCCGGGCGATCTCCTCGCCCCGGAGGAGGATGCGGTAGGTGTGCGGCGGCAGCTGCAGGTTGTCCCGGATGCGGACGGGGGGCACGACGATGCCCAGATCCGAGGCCATCTGGCGCCGGACGGCCTTGATGCGCTCCAGCACCGTGCCGCCCTGGTTCACGTCCAGCAGGGGGATGAGGCTGTAGCCCACCTCCAGGCCGAGGGGGTCCACCTTGAGCAGGCCCTCCACCTTCTCGCTGGTGTCGGCGGCGGCGGTCTTGGCCTTTTCGGCGGCGGCCTGCTCGGCCACGGCGGCGGGCACGGCCTGGGGCAGCTTCCAGGCGGCGTAGGCCATGATCCCGAAGATGGCGGCCATCACCCAGAAGGGGAAGAGGGGCAGGCCCGGCACGGCGCCGAAGAGGAAGAGGACCGAGGCGGCGATGCCCAGGGGACGGGGATCCGCGCCCAGCTGCCCCATGACCTCGCTGCCCAGCCCCGAGGCATCGCTGCCGCTGCGGGTGGTGAGGATGGCGCCCCCCACGCTGATGAGCAGGCTGGGGATCACCGTCACCAGACCGTCGCCCACGGTGAGGAGGGTATAGACCTCCAGGGCCTGCATGACCGGCAGGTTGTAGCGCACGACGCCCAGGAGGATGCCCGCCACGATGTTGACGGCCAGGATGATCAGGGCCGCCACGGCGTCCCGCTGGGTGAACTTCACGGCGCCGTCCATGGCCCCGTAGAACCCGGCCTCCTCCTGGAGGTCCTTGCGGCGCCTCCGGGCCTCCTGCTCGTCGATGTAGCCCGCATTCAGGTCGGCGTCGATGGCCATCTGCTTGCCGGGCATGGCGTCCAGGGTGAACCGGGCCGTCACCTCGGCGATGCGGCCCGCGCCGTGGTTGATGACCAGGAACTGGATGGCCAGCAGGATCAGGAAGACCACCAGGCCGATCACATAGCTGCCGCCCACCACGAACTGGCCGAAGGCCTTCACCATGTGGCCGGCGGCGTCGGCGCCCTGGTCCCCGGCGAAGAGCAGGATCCGGCGGGTGGTGGCCACGTTGATGGCCAGACGGAAAAGCGTCACCACCAGCAGGACCGAGGGGTAGGAGCTGAACTCCTTGGGGCGGCGCACATACATGCCCACCATCAGGATCACCAGACTCAGCGTGATGTTCAGGACGATGAGCAGATCCAGCATGAAGGCGGGCAGGGGCAGGATCATCACCACCAGCACGATCATCACGAAAACGGGCGCAGCGAGATCCGACCGCTTGGCCAGGCGGCCCATATAAGGAAGCAGACGGTCCAGGAAGGTCAACATACCGACACCCGCAGGGTCCGGGGCGAGGGCCATGCCACAAACCCCTTGATCCGATCACGGCTTCACGTTCGAGCCTGGGATTGGAGGTTTCCCATGCCCATCTGCCGCCACACCATGCACCTGTCCGCCGCCCCGGCGGCCGTCCACCCCCTGCTGTGCCCCGTCCGGGAGCACGACTGGATCGAGGGGTGGCGGGCCACCGTCCTGCGCTCCGCCAGCGGCCTGGCCGAGGAGGGCTGCGTCTTCACCACCCCGGGCCCGGATGGCCCCGACTGGCTCTGGATCATCGCGGTCCACCAGCCGGAACACCTCCGCTTCGCCATCCACGCCCTGGGCTCCCACGCCACCCTGCTGGATCTGCGCCTGGGGGCCGAGGGGGCGGGGACCCGCCTGGACTGGACCTACGACCTGGTCCCCCTGACCCCGGCCGGGAAGGCCTTCGCCGCGGGCTACGCCGCCCGGTTCCCCGTGGCCATGGCGCTGCTGGAGCGGCGGCTGGCGCATTTCCTGGCCACGGGTACCATGCTCCAGACGGTCTGACATGCTCACCATCAGTGCCCTGGCCCGGCGGTTCGGCCTCTCCCGGAGCGCCCTGCTCCACTACGACCGCATCGGCCTGCTCCAGCCCAGCGGCCGGTCGGCCAAGGATCACCGCCGCTACAGCGAGGCGGACGCAGCCCGGCTGGAGGCCATCTGCACCTACCGGAGGGCGGGTCTCCCCCTCGAGGCGATCCGGATCCTGCTGACGGATTCTGGACGGCTCACGGCCATCCTGCGGGACCGCTTGGCCACACTGGAAGCGGAGATGGCCACCCTGCGGGGGCAGCAGCGTCTGGTCGTGGGCCTGCTGCAGGAGCCGGGGCTGCTGGAGGGCCTGCAGGCCATGGACAAGGCCACCTGGGTGGCCCTGCTCCGGGCTTCGGGCTTCACGGAGGCGGACATGGACCGCTGGCACGGGGCCTTCGAGCGCACCGCGCCGGACCGGCACCAGCGCTTCCTCGCCTTCCTGGGCATCCCGCCGGAGGAGATCAGCGGGATTCGGGATCTCGCCGCAGCTTCAGGGCATCCCAACGCTCCGGGGGATGGAAGCGCCAGCGCCAGCCCGACCAGCTCACCCGCTGGAAGCTGACCGCGCCCGGCCAGGGCACCCGGTCGAGCCAGGTGCGCAGTGCGCGCTGCAGGCGGAGTCGCTGCTCGGGCTCCAGGGCGGTGTCGGCTCCCACCCAGGTGCCGGGACGCCGGGCCTTCACCTCCAGCAGCCGCAGCTCCGGGCCGCGGCACACCAGGAGGTCCAGCTCCCAGCGGCCCAGCTTCTGGCGCCAGGCCACCAGGTCCCAGCCCCGGGCCCAGAGCAGCCAGAGCGTGAGCCGCTCGGCCCGCAGGCCGAGGCGCCGGGCGGCCTCGCCGCGTCGGGTGGAACCCATGGGCAGCTCAGTCCACCTTCGGCAGGTGGCGCAGGGACTCCTGGATGGCTTCGGCGGGGTACTCGTAGTCCTCCAGGCCGCCGGAGAAGTAGCGGTCGTACGAGGCCATGTCGAAGTGGCCGTGGCCGGTGAGGTTGAAGAGGATGGTCTTCGGCTCGCCGCTCTCCTTGCAGCGCAGCGCCTCGTCGATGGCGGCGCGGATGGCGTGGCAGGATTCCGGGGCCGGGATGATGCCTTCGGCCTTGGCGAACAGCACGCCGGCCTCGAAGGTGGCCACCTGGGGCACGGCCACGGCCTCCATGAGGCCCTCGTGCACGAGCTGCGAAATCAGGGGGCTGTCCCCGTGGTAGCGCAGGCCGCCGGCGTGGATGCCCGGAGGCATGAAGTCGTGGCCCAGGGTGTACATCATCATGATGGGGGTGTAGCCCGAGGCGTCGCCGTAGTCGTAGGCGTAGGCGCCCTTGGTGAGGGTGGGGCAGCTGGTGGGCTCCACGGCCACCAGCCTCAGGTTGGGGGTCTTCCCGCAGGCCTTGTCCGCCAGGAAGGGCAGGGCGATGCCGCCAAACGACGAGCCGCCGCCGCAGGGGCCGAAGATCACGTCCGGCCAGTCGCCGGCTTTCTCGAACTGCTTCTTGGCCTCCAGGCCGATGATCGTCTGGTGCAGCAGCACGTGGTTGAGCACGGAACCCAGGCAGTAGTTGGTGTCGGGGCGCCCGGCGGCCTCCTCGACCGCCTCGGAGATGGCGATGCCCAGGGAGCCCTGGCTGTCCGGGTGGGCGGCCAGGATGCCGCGCCCGGCCTGGGTGCGGTCCGTGGGGCTGGCCAGCACCTCGGCACCCCAGGTCTGCATCATGGAGCGGCGGAAGGGCTTCTGCTGGTAGCTCACCTTCACCATGTAGACCCGCACGTCGAGGCCGAACATCTGGCCGGCGAAGGCCATGGAGGATCCCCACTGGCCAGCCCCGGTCTCGGTGGTCAGCCGCTTGATGCCGACCTGCCTGTTGTAGAAGGCCTGCGGCACGGCGGTGTTCGGCTTGTGGGAACCGGCGGGCGAAACGCCCTCATTTTTGTAGTAGATCTTGGCGGGGGTTCCGAGGGCCTGCTCCAGGCGGACGGCCCGCATCAGCGGCGAGGGCCGCCACAGCCGGTAGATCTCGCGCACCTCGTCGGGAATGGGGATCCAGCGTTCCCCCGACATCTCCTGCTCGAGGATGGGGCCGGGAAAGATCGCCAGCATCTGCTCGGGGCCGACGGGCTTGCCGTCCGGTCCCAGCGGCGGCAGGGGCGGGTTGGGCATGTCCGCGACCACGTTGTACCAGTGCGTCGGGATCTCATGCTGCTCGAGGACGAATCGAGTGGCTTGCACGGCGGACTCCTGGGCTGGGGAAGTCGGCCATTCTAGCGCGTCCCGCCCCGGGGTGGCCCGCGCCTATTCGTCCCGGCGGGGCAGCAGCAGGCTGCGCTGGACGCGCTCGAGGTTGCCGTGGATGCGGACGATCTTCCAGGCCAGCACCATGGCGTAGCCCAGCCAGACCCAGAGCAGGCGCGGATCCACGGGGGTGCGCTTGAGCAGGTCGGTGCCCATGTCCAGGCGCAGGCCCTGGAGGTACCACACCACGACGCCGAAGGCGATGATGAGGTAGCCCCAGCGGATCCAGTAGGGTCGCAGGCCCTCCTTCACCTTCCAGCGCAGGAGCAGCCAGCGGTCGAAGCGGTCGGTCTTCTCCTCGGCGAAGTGCAGGGCCAGCAGCTGATCCACCAGGGGGGCGTAGCGGTGGACCTTCAGCTCCTGGATCTCCTCCTCACCGTTCACCTTGCGCAGGAAGGCCGAGCGGATCTTCCCGATGCACTCCTCCCAGGGGGCCTCCTCCCGCTGCAGCGAGAGGTGCAGGCGCACGATCCCCACCCAGAGCAGGGCCTGGGCCAGGAGCACCACCCACAGGGACCAGCCCTGCCAGCCCTGGGTGCGGACGAGTTCGAGGAAGCGGGCGAGATCCATGGGGTGTCAGTCCTCAGACCTTGTTCCAGGGCACTTCGCCGATGGCGAGGAAGGCCTCGCCGTCCAGGCCCTGGTCCTCCGCGCGCTGGAGCAGGTGCTGCAGGGCCTCGGAGGTGGCCTCGGCATCCTGGAGGGCCCGGTGGGCGCGGGTGTTGGTGATGCCGAGGAACGCGCACAGCTCGGCGAGGCCGCGGCGGGGCAGCTCGGGGATGAGCTTCTTGGCCAGCAGGCGGGTGCAGATCAGGCGATGCCGGCGCCACACGCCCTCGGGCAGCCAGGCCTTGAGGAAGCTGCCGTCATAGGGGGCGTGGTGGGCCACCCAGACGCGGCCTTCCAGCTTCGGGGCCAGCTTCAGGGCCACCTGCTCCCAGGGCGGCGCGCCCGCCAGCATGGGCAGGCTGATGCCCGTGAGGCGCTGGATCTCCTCGGGCAGGAAACCCTGGATGGAGGCCAGGCTCGACCAGCGGTCCTCCACCACCCGGCCGGACAGCCGCACCAGGCCCACTTCCGTGATCTCCGAGGGCTGGAGGAAACGCCCGTCCTTGCCCCAGCGGGCCTTGGGGCTGCCGCCGGTGGTCTCCAGGTCCAGCACCGCGAATCGCAACTCCCGCAGGGCGGGCGAGCCGGATTCGAGGAGCGGCTGCTGGTTCATGCGCTGACCAGCGTCTTGAGCCCGTCCTTGAACAGCACGTCCACCTTCTTGCCCATCTTCCGCTGCACGCGGCCCAGGCCGAAGGTGGGGTGGTCCATCCAGGCGCCCTCCTCCCAGGGTTCGGAGACGCGGTAGGGACGGGCCTTGGCGCCGCCCTGTTCCTGGCTCAGGACCTGCTGGAACTGGGACACGAGCGAACCCGGGCGGGGACCGCCGGCCTTGGCGGCGGCGGGGATGCGCGGGGCGCGGGGCAGGGGTTCGGGCTTGGCCACCCGGAACTTGTGGACCGAGCGGCAGTTCCCGCAGATGAGCCGGTCGGGCACGCCATTGGTGACGGTCAGCACCTGGTGCCGGGTCTCGCCGCCACAGCGCCCGCAAGGCGCGTCCACATCCTGGCCAGCGTAGTAGGTCTTCTGCATGTTCCCAGCCTAGCATCCGCCGTTGCCCCGGGGAGGTGCCCCTTCTCCGGCCGCCTAGGGGTTGACCGCCGTCACGAGCTCGCCCTTCGCGTCCAGTCCCGCGAAGGTGTAGCCCTCGGCCCGCAGCTTCGGAATCAGGACGGGCAGCACCTTTCCTGCCCGGTCATGGATGTCGTGGAAGAGGATGATGCCGCGCCGCTCGTGGGCGATGACCTTCAGCACGCGGTCGGCGACGGAGCTGGGCACGGGATCCGCCCAGTCCAGGCTGTCGATGTTCCAGAGGACGGACCGCAGGTGGAAGGGCGTCAGGGCCTGGAGCTGCAGGGGCGTGCGCGCGCCGTAGGGGAAGCGGAAGAGCTGGCTGTGCGCCCCGGGGATGGCCTGCAGCAGCTGGTCGGTCTCGCGGATCTCCAGGTCCAGGGGAGCGCCGGTCTCCTTGCTCAGCTGGGCGTGGCTGTAGCTGTGGTTCCCCACCACGAACCCCTCATGCGCCAGTTCCGCGGTGAGGGGGGCGAGGTGCCCCAGGCGGACCTGCCCCGAGGCGTCCTGGGTGCCCAGGTTGCGTCCCACCTGGAAGAAAAGGGCCGGCACGCGCTGCTGCTTGAGGATGGCCATGATCTCGGCGGTGTAGAGGCGATGGGGGCCGTCGTCGAAGCTGAGGATCAGCACCTTGTCCGGGAGTTCCGTGCCGAAGAGCTCCTTCGGGCCGCCAGCCGCAGGGCCCGGCCCGGGCAGAGGGGTGGGTTCGACGCCGTGGGGCAGGAGGTCGGCCACGGAGACCCGGTGGCGGAGCTCCGTGACGTAGGCATCCCATCGTTCCCGCCGCCCCCCGGTGGCCGGCTGGCCCGGCGCTCCGAAGACCCCGCGGTATTCGGCGTCCACCTCGCGCTCCAGGTGATCGAGGGTGGCGAGATCCCGAGTGAGTCGCGCCTGCAGCGCCAGTCCCCCGGTGGAGCCGTCCTGGCCGAGGCCGTGCAGGAGGAGGCGCAGGGTATCGCGGAAGGCCAGCCGATCCAGATCGAGCAGCTCTGGATCCCCTTCCATCCAGTCGAGGAGGGTTCGGATCCTGGGGTCCCGGTCGGCCGCTGGCTGGGCCGAGAGCTTCGCCAGCGTCAGGTTGATCTGGTGGACGAGGTCCCGCCGGTCATGGTGGAGACGGTGGCCGGCATCCAGGGCCCGGGTGAGATCCCTCCCCTTGAGGCTGGCTTCATTGGCGAAGAGCAGCACGAGCTGGCGGTGCAGGCGGAGGTCCGATCGCAGGGCCTCCAGCAGGGGATCGCCTTTCCACGCAGGGCCAGGGGGGGCGGCGAGGGCCGCCGCAGCGGCCTCCGGGGCCTGCACCGGGCCGTGTCCGGGGAGGTGCCGCAGCGTGAGCATTCCCGCGCCGGCCAAGGCCAGGGCCAGACCCCACGCGAGAGGTCGGCGCATCAAGACCCTCCGAGCAGGGCGAGAACTTGGGCCAGTCTCTGCTCCCTCTCTTCGGCCTGGCCCCTCAGCTTGGCCACGGCCGCCTCGGGGGCCTTGGTGACGAAGCTCTCATCGGCGAGGCGGGCGCGGAGGGGTTCCAGTTCCTTCTCCAGCTTGACCAACTCCTTCTCCAGCTTCGCCCTCTCGGCGACCGGGTCCTTGAGGCCCGCCAGCTCCAGGGCCACGGTGCCGCCCGCCACCACGGCCACCGTGCGGGTGGGGGAGGCGAGGTCGTCCTTCGTGAAGGTGACGGATTCCAGCCGGGCGATGGATTTCAGGGCTTCGGTGAAGGGCTCGAGTTCCACCAACGAGCAGAAGGCGGGCACGCGCTTGGCGGGGTCCACGCCCTGCTCGGCTTTGAGACGCAGGAGGGCAGAGAGTATTTCCTGAAAGCGGGGAATGATCGTGGCGTCGCCGCCCCGGACCTGCAGCAGCGGCTCATCCATGGGCCAGGACCGCTGGGCCAGCAGCGTCGGTTCTCCGGCACGCAGGCGGCCATCCATCATGGCCTCGTGGATCTCCTCCGTGAGGAAGGGCACGAAGGGGTGCAGCGCGCGGAGCAGGATGTCGAGGAAATGCAGGATGGCGGCCTTCTGCCCCGCCGTGCCGCTCACCAGCTGAACCTTGGCCAGCTCGATGTAGGTGGCGCAGAAATCATCCCAGACCAGGTGATAGAGCAGGTCCGAGGCCTCGTGGAAGCGGAACTCCTCCAGGGCTTTTGTCACCGCCGTCAAGGTGTCCCGCATTTCCTTGATCAACCAGAATTCGGCCTCGCCGAATTCTGGCACCGTCGCCAGCGTGATGGACTCATCCAGGTTCATCTGCACGAACCGTGACGCATTCCACAGCTTGTTGCAGAAGTTGCGGCTGGCCTCCAGGCGGGCGGTGCTCATGGCGATGTCGGTGCCGGGCGCGGCCATGATGGCCAGGGAGAAGCGCAGGGCGTCCGTGCCGTACTCCTCCATCACTTCCAGCGGATCGATGACGTTGCCCTTGGTCTTGCTCATCTTCTGGCCGCTGGCGTCGCGCACCAGGCTGTTGAAGTAGACCTTCCGGAAGGGCACCTCGCCCATCCAGGTGAGGCCGGCCATGGCCATGCGCGCCACCCAGAAGAAGAGGATGTCGTAGCCGGTGATGAGCACGCTGGTGGGGTAGTAGCGCTTGAGTTCGTCGCTCTCATCCGGCCACCCAAACACGCTGAAAGGCCACAGCGCCGAGCTGAACCAGGTATCCAGCGTGTCCGGGTCCTGGATCAGTTCCTTTGCGCCACATGCGCAGCATGTGGCGGGCGCCTCCATCTCGACATGAAGCTCCCCGCACTTGGCGCAGGTCCAGGCGGGAATGCGGTGGCCCCAGACCAGCTGGCGGCTGATGCACCAATCCTGGATGTTGGTGAGCCAGTGGTTCCACACGGCGGCGTGGTGCTCGGGCGTGAACTGGATGGCGCCGGTGTTGACGGCCTCGAGGGCCTTGGCCGCGGCCTCCTTCACGTCCATGAACCACTGCTCGCTGACCAGCGGTTCCAGCACGGCGCCGCTGCGGTCGCTGAGACTGATCTTGTTGACGTAGTCCTCCACCTTCACGAGGAAGCCCTGCTCCTCGAGATCG
Source organism: Geothrix sp. (assembly GCF_030219325.1). NCBI lineage: Bacteria > Pseudomonadati > Acidobacteriota > Holophagae > Holophagales > Holophagaceae > Geothrix > Geothrix sp. The sequence goes on from NZ_CP126625.1 coordinate 852,355, forward strand.
GCCACCACGCGCTTGCGGGCCTCGAAGCGGTCCAGGCCCGCGTAGGCGCCCGCTTCGGGGGTCATCTTGGCATCGAAGCCGATGATGGTGATGGAGGCCAGGCCCAGGCGCTGGCCCGCGGCGAAGTCATTGGGGTCGTGAGCGGGCGTCACCTTCACGCAGCCAGTGCCGAAGGCGGGATCCACGAAGCTGTCGGCCACCACGGGGATCTGGCGGCCCGTGAGGGGGTGGTTCATGAGCTTGCCGATCATGCCCTGGTAGCGCTCGTCGTCGGGATGCACGGCCACGGCCGTATCGCCCAGCATCGTCTCGGGCCGGGTGGTGGCCACGACGACATCGCCGCTGCCGTCGGCCAGCGGATAGCGGAGGTGCCAGAGCTTGCCGCGGCGCTCCTCGTATTTCACTTCCAGATCGCTCAGCGCGGTCTGCAGGGCGGGATCCCACTGGATCATGCGGGGACCGCGGTAGATGCGGCCCGCCTTGTAGCTCTCCACGAAGACCTTGCGCACGGCCTTGTTGAGAGCCGGGTCCAGGGTGAAGCGGTTGCGGGTCCAGTCCACGGAGCAGCCCAGGCGCTTCAGCTGGTGCTCGATGGCGCCCTGGTTCTTCTCCTTCCAGTCCCAGATGCGCTGCTCGAAGGCATCGCGGCCCAGCTGGTGGCGATCGGTGCCCTCGGCCTTGAGCTGGCGCTCCACCATCATCTGGGTGGCGATGCCCGCGTGATCGGTGCCGGGCACCCACAGCGCGTCGAAACCCTGGGCCCGCTTGAAGCGGGTCAGCACGTCGTGCAGCGTGTTCACCAGGGCGTGGCCCATGTGCAGGTTGCCGGTGATGTTGGGCGGCGGGATCACGATGGACCAGGGTTCCTTGCCGCTGGCGGGGGCGGCCTCGAAGGCCTTCGAGTCCTCCCATACGGAATACCAGCGGGTCTGCGCCGTCCTGAAATCAAAAGCCTTGTCCATTTCGCGCATGTGCTTCCTTCGCCTTGGCATTTACCGGCTCGAAATCGGCTGCGCCGATTTCGAGTGATAGAACGGCACTTCCTTGGAACACCCAGTCCAATGGATCAGTTTACCCGTGGAAGCAGGACGCTTCCAGGCTGAGACTGCAGAGGTGACGCCGAGGTCCGGTGGAATGCGATACGATGATCGCCATTCGCCCCGGAGGCGGGACGGGAGGGCACATGCGTCTGGTTCGGATCCTGGCACTGGGGCTGCTGAGCTGCTTGGCGGTGGGGGTTCGGGCGGCCGAGGACAAGCCCCTGCCGGCGCCCCACGTCAAGGCCAAGCTCATCTGCCATGACTGCCATCAGAAGGAGAAGCCCACCACGGCGGCCGTGCCGGATGAGGCCTGCATGATCTGCCACGGCGACTACCCGGCCATGAAGGCCCTGACGAAGGATGCCAAGCCGAACCCCCACGACCCGCCCCGGACCGAGGTCCACGCTTCCATTACTTGCACCGACTGCCACCGCCAGCACAAGCCGCCGGTGGTGAAGTGCCTGGAATGCCACGAGGGGAAGTTCGCCTTCAAGATCAAGTAAGCAGCCGAGCATGACAGGATGAGAGGTCTCCTGTGGGTGGCCGCATGTCCAATCCAGTCTTGATCCTCGCCTCGGCCCTGGTCCTCGGTGCCGGGCCCATCCGCGCGGCGCTGCCCGTGGAGGGGCTCGTCCTGCCCTTCCGTCAGGTGGAGGTCGCGGCGCCGGTGTCGAGCCGCATCACGGACATGAAGGTGAAGGAGGGCGAGGCCGTGAAGGAGGGCCAGCCTCTGGCCCTCCTCTATGGGAGGCTGGAGGAGCTGGAGGCCCAGCGGGCCAAGGTCCTGCTGGAACGGCGGGAATTCGAGGCCAAGGGGGCCCGGAAGCTCTACGAGAGCCGCGTCATCCCCGAGGCCAGGGCCCTGGAAGCGCGCATCGACCTGGATCTGGCCCGGCTGCAGTACGAGACCGCGGCCGAGCAGGTGCGACTCCGGACGGTGTTCGCCCCCATGGACGGCATCGTGGTGACGCGCGCTCATGACGCCGGCGAGACCGTCACCACCGCCCAGCCCCTGTTCAGGATCCTGGATCTCAGCAAGGTGGTGGTCCAGATCGAGGTGGAGCCGAGGCAGCTGACCGCCCTGGCGCCGGGGCACCGGGTCCGGGTCTCTTTCCCCCTGGCGGTCCAGCCCATCCTCGCCGAGGGCGAGGTGGTCCTCGTGGACCCCTGTGCGGATGCCCAGGGGCGGGTGCGCGTGAAGGTGGTGGTGGAGAATCCGGAGCGCCGGATCCGATCAGGCATCAAGGCCCTGGTGGATCTGCCCGGCCCGGCTCAGCCCTGAAGGAACCGCTCGGGGTTGAAGCCGTTGACCATGGCCCCCCAGTGCCGCCCCCCGATGTGGATGGGCAGGGCCAGGTCGTTGAGGATCTCCCCGGTGTCGCGCATGTAGGTCTGGAAGAGGAAGGCCTCGGTGTTCCGCGCCCGCCGCTTCTCCGTTTCGACGGTGAAGTAGATCCGCTGGTGGCGGCTCTTCAGGACATCCGTCTTGGGATCGCCGGTCAGGGGCTCCGAGACGCCGGAGTGGTGGATGGCGAGGTACCCGTTGACGTCCAGGGCCACGGAGTAGATGGAACCCAGATCCCGGCGGGCCTCGTCGAAGAGGGGTTGGAGTTCCCGGCCGAAGACGGCGGCGTAGGAGGTCATGAACTTCTGGGGGTTCGTGTCGGGGACGGGCCGGTAGCTCTGGTCGAAGACCTCGACGCCCCGGGCCGCGAACTCCTGGATCCGGGCCTCCATGGCATCCCGCCAGCGGATGGTCCGCTGGATCACCGATTCGAGCTCGCCCGTGCCGGTGCGGAAGCGGGAGACCAGCTCCAGCAGCCGCTCCGTGGCGCGGTTCATGTCACCGGAGAATCGGGTGGATTCCTGGAGACGGCCCTCGGCGGTTGCGCTGAGGCTCTGGATGTCCCGGGCCTGCTGATGGATCTCGATGCTGGTGCCGGAGATGCTGCCCACGGCCGAGGTGGCTCCCGTGAGCTGGGCGCTGTTCTCCTCGAAATCACGCACCAGCTTGGCGAAGTGCTCCGAGGCTCGGCCGAGGATGCCGGAAGTCCCCTGGAAATCCACGGTGATCTCCTGGATCCCCTGGGAGGTCAGCTCCACCTCCTGGAGCATGTCGCCCAGGTTGCGGGAGATCTCCTCGGCGGCTTCGCCGACGTTGCCCGAAAGCTTCCGGACCTCCTCGGCCACCACCGCGAAGCCCTTCCCCGCCTCCCCCGCGTGGGCCGCCTCGATGGAGGCGTTGAGGGCCAGGAGCTTCGTCTGCTCCGAAACCCCCTCGATCAGCTGGACGACGTCGATGATGCGCTCCGACCGCTCATTCAGACGCACCACCAGCTCGGAGAACTCGGTCAGCCGCCGGTTCGTCGTGGCCATGGAGGCATCCGCCTCCAGCAGTTCGGTGCGGGTCATCCGGGCGGCTTCGAGGTTCTCCAGCGTGGAGGCGGTGATGTGGCCCGTGACCTGGGCCACGTTGCCCACGGCCTCGGCCACGTCCTGGCTGGTCCGGGTGATGCGCTCCGACAGGGCCCCCTGGCGCTGGGCATCCACGGCGGAATCGGAGGCGAGCTTGGTGGTGCGGGTGGAGCCGACGGCGATGGACAGCCCCAGGCGCTTGGACGTGTCCAGGATGTCCCGGATCTCGCCGGCGAAGCGGTTGAAACCGGCGGCCAGCCGGCCGATCTCGTCGTGGGTGTCGAGGCTGATGTCCTTCGAGAAGTCACCGCCCTGGATGATCCCGGTGATCTTCCGCAGGGGGACGGCCACGGACAGGTGGAAGGTGAGGAAGGCCCCCGCCGCGATGACCAGAGCCAGGACAGGGATGGCGATGGCCATGGACTCGGTCCGCGCCAGATGCTCGAGGGTGGCGGCATCCAGGCGGCCGGCAGCCGACAGGCTCGCCCGGAGGGTCCGCGTGACCTGCAGGGTGTACCCGCTCAGCACAAGGAGCATGAGGTAGATGGGCAGCATGCAGCCGAGGAGCTTCCGCAGAAGGGAGTTGAACAGGGCCTTCTCGCCCCACTGGTAGAGACCTTTGATCAGGTGCATGGGGAGCCCCCCGGTCCGCTCTGGCTGCCTCGGCTTTGCATGCCCATCCTCCGGGAACCCGGCCCCCTGGACGGACACAACCGTCCCAGGGCCCAGCCCCACTCCCCTGGATCGGGAAGCGGCTGGCCTTGATTGAATCTGGATGGGTTCTGGTCCGCCGGACGCTGGTCAGGGCCCTAGTCGCTCGACATGCGGTCCCACATGTCCTCCCACTCCAGCTCGGTCCACCACTCCCGCTCGAGGCCCTGGCACGTGGTGCCGTAGGACGGGCACACCACGCAGCCATCGCCGCGGTGGACATCGGGATCCAGGGTGGGCGGGTAGCGTGAGATCAGGGCCAGACCCGCATCCCGGGCCGCGGCCTCCGCTTCGGTCATGGGCCGGGAGGGCAGCTCCTGGATGTGGAAGCGCCGCAGGCGCTCCTGGCCCTCGGGGAACAACACCGAGTTCTCGGCGTCGATGTGCCGCCAGAGGGAATGGCTGTAGTCCACGGCGAGGGCCTGCAGGCGGGTTCGATCCGGCCCGGACAGGGGGGAGCCGAAGAGGCCTTCCATGGCATCGAGCAGCCCGCCCATGCGCCGGTGCTCGCCAGTCAGGGCGGCGATGGGGCCGCGCTCCAGGGGAAGTTCCGCCTTCTCCGACAGGGCCCGGAAGAGGACGACCTCCTCCTTGTCGTGGTGGAAGTCCCCGGCGTAGCGCCGGAAGAAGGCCAGGAACCGGACGCCATCCTCGGGATCGCCCTGGTCCGCCAGACGGGCCGCGACGAAGGTGCGGAGGGAGCCCACCACCTGCTCGATGAGTTCGTGTTCCTGTCGGAGGTCCTCGATGAGCTGCATGGGATCAGACCCTCGCCGGGGCGCCTTCCACCCGCATGCCCAGCGCGTTCAGCAGCCAGTGGTCGTGGTTGCCGCCGGGGTTGGGCGTGGTGAGGAGCTTCTCGCCGGTGAAGATGCTGTTGGCGCCCGCGAAGAAGCACAGCGCCTGCAGCTCGTCGCTCATCTGGGTGCGGCCGGCGCTGAGGCGGATGCGGCTCTTGGGGAAGAGGATGCGGGCCGTGGCGATCATGCGCACCAGCTCCAGCGGGGGCAGGGGATCCACGTTCGCCAGCGGCGTGCCGTCCACGGCCACGAACTGGTTGATGGGGATGCTCTCCGGCGCGGGATCCAGCTCCGTCAGCTCCTGCAGGAAGTGGATGCGCTGGTCGATGGTCTCGCCCATGCCCACGATGCCGCCGGAGCAGACTTCCAGGCCCGCGGCGCGCACGGCGGCGATGGTCTCCAGGCGTTCGTCGAACTTGCGGGTGTGGATGATCGTTTCGTAGAAGTCGCGGCTGGAGTCGATGTTGTGGTTGTAGACCTGGCAGCCGGCGGCCTTCAGGCGCTTGGCTTGCGGCTCATTCAGCATGCCGAGGGTGACGCAGACCTCCATGCCCAGGCTGGAAACGCCCTGCACCATCTCCAGCACGGCGTCGAAGTTGGCGTCGTCCTTCACCTCGCGCCAGGCGGCGCCCATGCAGTAGCGGGTGGAGCCGTTGGCCTTCGCCTCGGCGGCCCCTGCCAGCACCTTTTCCACGTCCTTGAGGGGCTCGACCTTCAAGGACGTGTTGTAGCGGGCGCTCTGGGGGCAGTAGGCGCAGTCCTCGGGGCAGGCGCCGGTCTTGATGGAATCCAGGGTGCAGAACTGGATCTCCTCCGCGTTCCAGTGCTGCCGGTGGGCCGTGGCCGCCCGATAGAGCAGCTCGGGCACGGGCAGATCGTGGATGGCGCGGATGTCGGAGGCAGAGGACATGAGGACCTTGTCGGAACGTGAACCTACAGACTAGTGCACCCGGATGGTGGGGTGGAACCGCGGATCGTGGCGGACGGGCATGCTGCCCAGCGTCCTTGTTTCGTTCTCCGGGGATTATGGAACGGATCCTCGCGCATCTGTTTTCCGGCATGAGGGTTAGGTTTTGCTTGAAATGCGTAAGTAGTTACATAAATATTTATAGGCAAGGAGGAACCATGACGGACCTCAAGGACTATGGCGGACTGCTGATGGGTTCCCGGCTCCGGCGATTGAGCGAGGCCTTGTATGCCGGGGTGGACGAGATCTACCGCGAACACGGGGTGCAGCTGTCGTCCCGCTGCTTCCCGATCCTCTTCCTCCTCCGGGACAACGGGGCCCTTGCCATCACGGACCTGGCCGCGCGCCTGGGCCAGAGCCATCCGGCGCTCAGCCAGATGAGCCGCAAGCTGCTCTCCGAAGGCGTCGTGACGGAGCGGGCGGATCCCGCCGATGATCGCCGCCGGCTGCTGGACCTTTCCCGGAAGGGCCAGGCCCTGATGGCCCGTCTGGGCCCGGTCTGGAAGGCGGTGGAGGGCGCCATGGAGGATCTCGCCGGTGCCGAGTTGAGCCCTGTCCTCCTGCGCATGGACGAGGCCCTGGGGGAGCGGTCCTTCGCCAAGCGGATCCGGGACCGGTTCCAGCTGAACACCGCCGCGGCCGTGGAGGTGATCCCCTTCGAGCCCCGCTACCGCGACGACTTCAAGCGCCTCAATGTCGAGTGGCTGGAGAAGCATTTCTACGTGGAGGCCATCGACCACGAGGTGCTCTCCCAGCCCGAGCGGACGATCCTGAAGCCGGGCGGTTTCATCTTCCTGGCGCGGCTGGGCGACGAGATCGTGGGCACCAGCGCCCTGATCAAGGCCAAGGGCGGGTTCGAGCTGTCGAAGATGGCGGTCACCGAGCGCTACCAGGGCCTGAGGATCGGCCACCGCCTGCTGGAGGCGGCCATCGCCACATTCCAGAAGACCGGTGCGAAGACCCTCTTCCTCGAATCCAACAGCAAACTGAAGACAGCGATCCGGCTCTACGAGCGCAACGGGTTCGAGCACGTGCCGCGACCCGAGGCCTCCCACTACCAGCGGGCGGATGTCTACATGGTGTACCGGCCCTCCGGAAAGGTCCGCCGGGCCTAGATCTGGTCGTCAAGGCTCCGTCGAGACATCCAGATTCAGGCGGTAGCCCACGTTCGGCTCCGTGATGAAGTGCCTGGGCCGGGTGGGATCCGCCTCCAGCTTCTTGCGGAGCATGGCCATGTAGATGCGGAGGTAGTGGGTGTTGCCTTCGCCGCCGGGGCCCCAGACCTCGGCCAGCAGCTGGCCGTGGGTGGCCACCTTCCCCTGGCGCCGCACCAGCGCTTCGAGCAGTCGGTACTCGAGAGCCGTCATTTTGACCGGGTGACCCTCGAGACTGACTTCCCGATGCTCGAGGTCGACCTTGAGGGCCCCGCTGGAGACCACCGGTTCGGTCACGTCGGGCTGCAGGGTGTGGCGGAGGGCCACGCGGATCCTCGCCAGCAGCTCCCCGGCGCCGAAGGGCTTGGCGAGGTAATCATCGGCGCCGTGGTCGAGGGCCAGCACCTTGTCGCGCTCCTGGTTCCGCGCGCTGAGGATCACCACCGGCTTGCGGCTCCAGCTCCGGATCTCCTTCAGCACCGCCATGCCGTCCAGGTCGGGCAGGCCGAGGTCCAGCAGCACCAGGTCCGGGTTGTGGCTGCGCGCCATGGCCAGGCCCTCGGTGGCGGTGGACGCGCTCAGCACCTGGTAATGCTGGCCAGTGAGCGTGGGGATGAGGAAACGGCGGAGGGCCTCCTCGTCCTCGATGATGAGGATCAGCGGCTGGTTCACGGGGCGTCCTCGGGCGGTTCCGGGGGGACGCCATCCAGGGGCAGGGCCAGCCGGAAGCTGGAGCCGCCGCCGGGTCGGTCCTCCACGTGGATCCGTCCGCCATGGGCCTGGACGATGGCCCGGCAGATGGCGAGGCCCAGGCCCACCCCGCCTTCACCCGCCTCGGGGAGGCGGAAGAACTTCTCGAAGATCCGGTCCTGGTAACCCGCCGGGATGCCCGGCCCCCGGTCGGCCACTTCCAGGTGGACCCAGCCCGGCTCGTCCCAGGCGCGCAGGTCCATGTCCCGCCCGGGGGCATGTCGCTGGGCGTTGGTCAGGAGGTTGACCAGCACCTGCTCGATGAGCACCGCGTCCAGTGGCGCCAGGGGCAGCGCCTCCGGCAGGTCCACCCGTACCGGCAGGATGCCCTGGCGCTTCTCCAGCTGTCCCAGGGCCGAGCCGACGACCTCCTCCAGGGGCTGCCACTCCTTCTGCACCTTGAGCGCGCCGCTCTCCAGGCGCGTGAGGTCGAGGATGTTCCCCAGCAGGTGGGCCAATCGTTCGCTCTCCTCCTGGATCATGGTGAGCAGGTCGCGACGGGTGGAGTCCGTGAGGTGGCCGGGCAGCAGCAGGCTGCCGGCCGCGCCGTGGATGGCCGCCAGCGGGGTTCGCAGGTCATGGCCGATGGCGCCCAGCAGGGTGCTGCGCATGCGCTCGGTCTCGCTTTCGACCTGGGCCCTGCGGGCCTCCTCGAGCCAGCGGAGGCGCTCCAGGGCCAGGGCGATCTGGACGGCGAAGGCCTTCAGCAGCTCCCAGGTGTCCGGCGGCAGGCCGATGGCTTCCCGGGGCAGCACCTGGAGGACGCCTTCGCTGCGATCGGTTCCCGTCAGGGCGAGGCAGCAGGCCTGCCCGGAGATCAGCGGTTCCAGTGGATCCTCGGGCCGTTCCAGGACTTCGAGCCGGGCCAGCAGGTCCGCGGGTGGGGGCAGCTCGACCCCCTGGGTGGTCGGGGGGAGGATCAGCCAGCCTTCGGGCTGGGGCAGCAGCAGGCAGGCCTCGGCCTTGAAGACCCGGCGGATGTGCTCAGCGGCGGTGTCGGCCACTTCCGCGGAGCTGCGGCTGCGGGCCAGGGCACGGCCCAGCAGGTAGAGTGAGGCCGTGTGCACCTCGCGGCGATGCACCTCGCGGGACTGCCGGCGCAACCGGTGGAGGAGGCCCACCACGGCCTGGGCGGCGAGCAGCATGGCCAGGAAGAAGAGCAGGTTGGGCCAGTGGCCGGCCGCGCCGCTGAACCGGGGCGTCTCCTGCAGGAAGCTGTAGAGAAGGGAGCTCAGGACCGAGGCCAGCACGGCGAGCCCCTGGCCCCAGCGGTGCGCGATGAACGCCACGGCGGCCAGGTAGAGGGGAAGCACGAGGGCGATGTTGCCTTCCCGGGGCACCACCCAGGCCAGTCCCGAACAGGCGGCGAGCACGCTGAGGGCGCCGACCATGGCGGCGAACCCCGTCCTGTGCAGGTCGGGTTCCGTGATGGGCTTCCGGTCGTCCAGCACCTCGATGCGGGTGTCGAGGCCCCGGCGCTGCAACTCATCCGCGGTGGAGTGGCCGACCCGGGCCCAGGGCCAGCGGTCCCGGGAGCGGCCGAGCAGGAGGGCCTGGGCGCGGGATGCGCGGACGACCTCCGACAAGCCCTGGGCCAGGGTCGGCGCCGCCAGGATCCGGATCTCGGCGCCCAGGCGCTGGGCCTCCTGCAGCCAGACATGCACCTGGTCGTCATCCTCGGTGTGCGGGCTTCCCGTGGTTTCCACGTGGACGGCGATCCAGGGGACCGCCTTCTCCCTGGCCATGCGGAATCCCGCCTGGATCAGGCGGAGCGCGCGCGCCTCGGAACCGAGGGCCACGAGGATGGGCCGGAGCGGAGCTTCCATGGGGGTTCAGGGTAAACGGCCGGGGCATATAAAAAGCGCGTAAAAAGTGGGATCCGCGAACCCGCGTCACAGGGCGGCCTCTGCATACTTCCGGCATCCGCAGTCGCCGGAACAGGAGGTCGTCGTCATGGCACCCATGCCACTGAATGTCGGGAATACAGCGTTCATGCTGCTTTGCGCAAGCCTTGTCATGCTCATGACGCCGGGCCTCGCCTTCTTCTACGGCGGCCTCGTCGGGCGCAAGAACGTGCTCACGATCATGACCCAGAGCTTCGTCAGCCTCGTCTGGACCACGGTGCTCTGGTTCGCCTTCGGCTATTCCATGTGCTTCGGCCCGACCTGGCACGGCATCGTCGGCGATCCCACCTACTACGCCTTCCTGAAGGGCATCACGCTGCACACCATGTACACGGGCAACGACGCAGGCATCCCGCTCATCGTCCACGTGTCGTACCAGATGATGTTCGCCATCATCACGCCGGCCCTCATCACCGGCGCCTTCGCCAACCGCGTGACCTTCAAGGCCTACTTCATGTTCCTCACGGGCTGGCTGGTCTTCGTGTACTTCCCCTTCGTCCACATGGTGTGGAGCCCCGAGGGCATCCTGGCCAAGTGGGGCGTCCTGGACTTCGCGGGCGGCATCGTGGTGCACAACACCGCGGGCTTCGCGGCCCTGGCCTCCATCCTCTATGTGGGCCGCCGCAAGATCGTCGAGAACATTCCCCACAATGTGCCCCTCATCGCCCTGGGCACCGGCCTGCTCTGGTTCGGCTGGTACGGCTTCAACGCCGGCTCCGAACTGAAGGTGGATGAGATCACGGCCAGCGCCTACCTGAACACGGACATCGCGGCCTCCTTCGCGGGCGCCACCTGGCTGCTGGTCGAGTGGATGAATGCCAAGCAGCCCAAGTTCGTGGGTCTGCTCACCGGCGCCGTGGCGGGCCTGGCCACCATCACGCCGGCCGCGGGCTACGTGTCCCTCAGCACGGCGGCCCTCATCGGCATCATGGCCGGCGTGATCTGCTACTACGCCGTGGCCCTGAAGAACAAGCTGGGCTGGGACGACGCGCTGGACGTCTGGGGCGTGCATGGCGTGGGCGGCCTCATCGGCGTGATCTTCCTGGGCATCTTCGCTTCCAAGGCCTGGAACGCCGCCGGCTCGGACGGTCTGCTGCTCGGCAACGTGGGCTTCTTCGGCAAGCAGCTGGCGGCCGTGGCCATCTCCTCCGTGTGGGCCTTCGCCTTCACCTACGGCATGCTCTGGATCATTGACCGCATCACTCCGGTGCGCGTGGGAATCACGGCCGAAGAGAAGGGGCTCGACACCGAGCTGCATGGCGAAGAGGCCTATCCCCAGGGGCTCTGAGCTTCTGGATGAACCACGGCGCGCCCCGGCCCTGGGAGGCTCTGGGCGCGCCGTGCTGCATGGCCAGGATCTCTGTGCGGTTCATTTTCTGCTGATGAAGGAATCGGAATCATGCGAACTCTGTCGCCTCTCCTCCCGTTGGTCGCCACCACCCTCCTGGCCCAGGCGCCTTCCCCGGGCACCACTCCCACGCTGAAATGGCGGGGTTCCCTCTGGGCATCGGCCGTGACGCAGAACCGCGACACGACCGATGGTTCGCTGGCGTTCCGGCCCCTGGAGGCCGGGCAGGGCCAGTTCACGCTGGATGGCCTCATGCTCGGCGTGGATGCGACCCTCACCAGCGGCTGGTCCGCCAAGGCCACGCTGCTGACGGGTCAGGCGGGCAAGGTCGTCCAGAGCACCACCGGCGACAGCGGCACCATCGCGCCGGTGGAGGCCATGCTGGTCTGGACGGGGGAGCGTGACACCTTCCGCATCGGCCGGATGATCACCTTCATCGGCATGGAATTCCTGGATGGCGTGCAGGACGTGACGGCCAGCCGGGGTCTGCTGTTCAGCTTCGTGGATCCCTTCGGCCAGGTCGGCATCAACTGGCACCACGCCTTCAGCCCGGTCTGGAGCACGGATGTCTGGGCCTTCAATGGCGAGGACCGGACCCGCGACAACAACCACGGCAAAACCGTGGGCCTGGGGCTCACCTACAACCATGCGGGTTCCCAGGACAACTTCCTGTCGCTGCACGCCTATTCGGGATCCGAGCAGGATGGGTTCGGCGCTGCGGCCAACACCGGCGCCGAAGGGCGCAAGCGCGAGCGGCTCTGCCTCATGGGCCAGTGGATCGCCGGGGCCTCCACCTTCCAGTGGGAGGCCTCCCTGGGCCGCGAGTCCTTCGCGACGGGCAGCATCCTGGGCGCCACCGCGCCGGCAACGGCCACCTGGCGCGGGTACGGATTCATCTGCAAGCGGGAACTCATGCCCTCGGTGAGCCTCTTCGCCCGGGCGGAGTGGCTGTCGGATGACCTGGGCGTGCGCCTGTCCGCGGATCCCACGATCCGGGAAGGGCTGGGGCTCGCCGGCCCCATCGCCTATGCCGGCCGGATGGGGGCGAACCTCCAGGCCCAGGGGATCTCGCTTGGGGTGGAGAAGAAGCACGGGCCCGCCTTCGCGCGCCTGGAGCTGCGCCAGGACCGGCTCAACCGGGATCTGACGGATGCGCAGGGCCGCACCTTCCGGGAGAGCGCGTCGGGGACCCTGAGCCTGGGCGCCAGTTTCTAGACCTTTTCGTCATGAATTGATCTGCGGCGGTCTGTGCCATAGCCCTGGTTTCGGCGATCGGAGACGATGGTCTGTGGAAAACCCAGGGGGGAATTCCACCTTGCGGTCTGCGTGCTAGATTTGGGCCACCGACTGCCCCCTGGCGAGAGGAGTTCCTGTGCCCGACAGCTCCGTCCAGACTGCGCTAGCCACCACCCTGACCCGGGAGCAGCGCGTCCGGCTCTATCGCACGATCTACGCCGCCCGCCGCATCGACGACAAGGAGATCACGGGCAAACGGCAGAACAAGGTCTTCTTCCAGATCAACGGCGTGGGCCACGAGGCGGTCCAGGCCGCAGCCTCCCTGGTGTTCCGCCCGGGCCATGACTGGTTCTTCTTCTACTATCGCGACCGGGCCCTGGCCTATGGTCTGGGCTATACGGCCAGGGAGATGTTCCTGGGCTCCGTGGGCGCCGTGGATGATCCCGCCAGCGGTGGCCGCCAGATGCCCAGCCACTGGGGCCACAAGGGCCTCAACATCTTCACCACCTCCAGCCCCACCGGCAGCCAGTTCCTGCAGGCCGTGGGCGCGGTCGAGGCGGTGGTGCGCGCCGAGCAGGGCGGCGTCTCGGAGCAGCTGGGCATCAAGGCCGACGAGGTGGCCCTGGTCACCACCGGCGACGGCACCTGCAGCCAGGGCGAGTTCTGGGAGGCCATCAGCAATGCCGTGAACCTGAAGGCGCCCGTGGTGTTCCTGGTGGAGGACAACGGCTATGCCATCAGCACCCCCAGCGAGGTGCAGTATCCCGGCGGCAATGTGGCGGCCCTGCTGCAGGGCTACGCGGAGCACGGCCTGTTGATCCTGGACGAGGTGGACGGCTGCGACCCCGTCGCCAGCTTTGAAGCCCTGAAGATCGCCGCCGAGCATGCCCGCACCCGCAAGGGGCCGGCCCTGGTGCGCGCCAAGGTGATCCGCCCCTACAGCCACTCGCTGTCCGATGACGAGCAGCTCTACAAGTCCAAGGCCCAGCGCGAGGCTGAGGCCCAGCGGGATCCTGTCCTCACCTACGCGAAGCAGCTGGTGACCTGGGGCGATCTCTCCGAGGCTCAGCTGCAGATGCTGAAGGATGAGGTCCAGGCGGAGATCGACGCGGCCTGGGAGGATGCGGACGCCGCCCCCCGGCCCGAGCCCGGCAGCTACTACCGGCACCTCTACAGCGAGGAGGTCGATCCCACCTCCGCCGCCTTCGATACCGAGCACGCCCCGGGCGACCAGGAGGTCGGCAAGAAGACGATGCTCGACCTCATCAATGCCACGCTGAAACATGAGATGGCGCGGGATCCCCGCATCCTGGTCTTCGGCGAGGACGTGGCCGATGCCAGCCGCGAGGAGATCCTCGACGAGGTGAAGGGGAAGGGCGGCGTCTTCAAGACCACCCATGGCCTGCAGAAGCAGTTCGGCGCCCACCGCGTGTTCAACACGCCCCTGGCCGAGGCCACCATCGTGGGTCGCGGCATCGGCTTGGCTGCGCGGGGCTTCAAGCCCGTGGCGGAGATCCAGTTCTTCGACTACATCTGGCCGGCCATGCAGCAGCTGCGGGACGAGCTGGCCAACATCCGCTGGCGCTCCCACGGGGCCTTCAAGGCGCCCATGGTGATCCGCGTGCCCATCGCCGGCTACCTCATGGGCGGCGCCACCTACCACAGCCAGTGCGGCGAGAGCACCTTCACCCACATCCCGGGCCTGCGCGTGATCTGCCCCAGCAACGCCCTGGACGCGGCGGGCCTCCTGCGCACCGCCATCCGCTGCGACGATCCGGTGCTGTTCCTGGAGCCCAAGCACCTCTACCGGCAGACCCACAACAAGGGGAACGACCCCGGCCCCGACTTCATGATCCCCTTCGGCAAGGCGCGCACCGTGCGCGAGGGCGCCGACCTGTCCGTCATCACCTACGGCTGCACCGTACACCGGGCCGTGCAGGCCGCCCGCGAGGCCGAGAAGGAGGGGATCTCGGTCGAGATCATCGACCTGCGCTCCCTGAATCCCTACGACTGGGCGGCCATCGAACGCACCGTGAAGAAGACCCATCGCGTGATCGTGGCCCACGAGGACACCCTCAGCTGGGGCTATGGCAGCGAGATCGCGGCGCGCATCGCCGATGAGCTGTTCTTCCACCTCGACGCCCCCGTGCGCCGGGTGGCGGCCAAGGACACCTGGGTGGCCTACTACCCCGCCCTGGAGGACGAGATCCTGCCCCAGCCCAAGGACTTCCTCGAGGCCTACCGGAAGCTCATGGCGGTCTGAACGGGGAAGCGGGCTAGGATGGCCCTATGTCCGGAGGGTTCATGCGCAAGGTTCTGGTCCTGCTCTGCCTCGGAGGGGTGACCGCCTTCGCCCAGGTCATCGGCACGCCGCAGTACGACACGGGCCCGCGGCTGGACTGGACCTTCGGCATCCACCGGAGCCAGCCCACCTTCTCCGCCACGGCGGTCGGCACCAAGGATGGCAAGGCCTCGTTGGTGGATACGGATGCGGACCTCGGGCTGGGCCGCTCGGGCAGCCCCACCGGCGCCTTTCTGGAGTATTCGGGGCAGGCGCATGGGTTCCGGCTGGGCTACGACGCGCTCCGGTTCGAAGGGGAACGGACCCTGACCCGGGACATCATGCTGGATGGCCAGCCCTATTCGGCCGGGACGGGACTCCGCTCGAAGGCCAAGCTCACGGTGCTCGAGGGCCTCTACACCTACAAGTTCCTCCGCCAGGCCGATGCCTGGGTCGGGCTCGACCTGGGGGTGCAGGTCCTGAAGTCCGAACTCTCGGCGCTCACCCTCTCCGGGCCCCCGGTCTCGCAGGCCCTCAGTCCGACCCTGGCCCTCCCCCAGGTGGGCATCTCGGGGTGGTCCTCCGGGGCCGGCGGACTCCTGGAATCCCGGGTCTTCTACCGCTACTTCCGGCTGCATGGGGCCACCAGCACCCGCTATGGCCTGGATGCCCGGGCCTACCTGTACCCCCGGTTCGGCCTGAGGGCCTTCTACGAGGCGGCCACGGTCAAGGCGCCGGCCGGCTCCACCCAGGGGGATCTGGACCTCCGCGCGGATTCCAGGCTGACCGGCCTGGGCCTGGTGATCCGCTTCTGAAGGCGCATCGACCCCGATGCGCCCAGGCGGGAATAAGTTGCAAAAAAAAAGAATGGACCCGGGCAATCCTGTCATGCTGTTCGCGTGACCCGCCAGGGGCGGACCTCACGCCATGCTATGACGGCCTTGTCTGGGGAAAGTCATCGCTACAACATCACCAGACATACTGCAGGAAACAGTCATGGCTCAAGGCACCGTCAAGTGGTTCAACGCTGAGAAGGGCTTCGGCTTCATCACCCCCGACGAGGGCGGCGCTGACCTCTTCGTCCACCACACCGCCATCCAGGGCGGCGGATTCCGCACGCTGGACGAGAACCAGCGCGTCAGCTTCGAAGTCGCCCAGGGCCAGAAGGGCCCCCAGGCCACCAACGTCCAGAAGCTCTAGTCACCCTCGCTTCACCCGACAGGCGGTCCTCCGGGACCGCCTGTTCGTTATGGGGTGCTAACCGCCATCGGGGGCGGGCCGTAAGGCATCCATCACCCGGAGCGCCCATGTCCGCCGCCAGCCGGAGCCTCCTCCGCGCGGGGCTCACCCTGTCCATCCTCTATTGGACGATCTCCCTCCTGGCGGGCTGGTGGCTGCCCAGCCTGCTGCTGAACGCACCGCTTCCCCCGCGGCCGGCAGGCGAAGTCGAGGCCAGCCTCGCCGCCCTGACCGGAGAGGCCGGACATTGGACGGTCCACGCCGTTCCCGGCGGCATGGGTGTCACCCTGCGGGTCCACTGGCTCCATCGGCCCCATCCGAAGGGCGCAGCGATCCTGCTTCATGGCTTTGGGGACGATGCCCTGGGCACGGCGCCGCGGCTGCGCGATCTCCCGGACCTGGATGTCCTCTGCTTCACCTTCCGAGGGCGGGATCTGGTACCTGAGACCCCCAGCACGCTGGGCGGCCATGAGCGCACGGATGTGGCCGTGGTCGTTCGCTTCCTGGAGGGGGCGGGCTGGCCAAGGGACCGCCAGGTCCTGGTGGGATGCAGCCAGGGTGCGGGTGTGGCCATCCTGGCCTTGGCGGACCTTGAGGGTCAGGGCGCGCCCCTGGCGGGCGCCCTGCTGGAGAGCCCGTTCATGGATCTCCGGGACGCCGCGCGCAATCACCTCCGGGGGACCCTGGGCCGTTTCGAGGTTCTGGCCCGGCCCGCGGAATGGATCGGGATCTGGCGCGCGGGCCGGATCGCCGGTTTCGATCCGGCGACGGTTTCTCCGGTCCGGGCCAGCCGAGGCATTCGTACCCCATTGGCCCTGCTGGCCGGCGATGCCGACCAGACCACACCCCTTCCCGGGGTCCAGGCCATCGCCCGGAACCACCCGGATCTCACCATCGTGCCGGGCGCTGACCACCTGGAAGCAGGCAGCAAGGTACCTGGCGGCTGGAAGGCCTGGGCCGACCTGCGCCTGCGGAGCTGGGGCCTGGCGTCGAAACCCTAGTGGTGGCCGTGCCCGTGGTCGTCGGCCACGGCGGGCTTGCCGATGAACTCGGGCTTGCGACCCAGGAAGATCACCCACAGGCCGTACAGGGCCAGGATGCCGAGACCCACCGCCATGAAGGTGGGACGAAGGGCGGCCAGACCGGCGGTGCGGAAGCCCAGGAGGCCCAGGATGGCGCCGAAGAAACCGACGCTGATGAGCAGAATTCCCCAGCGTGCCGCGGCCGCGGGATTCTGGCCCACTTCCTCAGGCAGGGTGCCGAGCGGGGTCTTGATCTCGCCGGCCACATGCGTGCCCTGGAAGATGAGGACGACGAAGAGGATGAAATAGAAGACCAGGAAGAGCATGGGCTGACTCCGAAGGGATCCAGCATCGCATGAAGGGCCGGGAGGGGGCGACGACGGGGATCAAAATTCGAGGGTTGACAGAATCAAACGGTTGATTAAACTCAAAAAATGGTTTAATCATTCGATTGATTTATACCCGAGGCCCTCATGATCCTTCCCGCCCTGCAAGCCGATACCCGCACCCGCCTCATCGAATCGGCCATCCTCCACTTCGCTGCCAAGGGCTTCGACGGGGCCGGCATCCGGGAGATCGCCAAGAGCGCCAATGCCAACTCGGCCCTGGTGGCCTACCACTTCTGCGGCAAGGAGGGGCTTTACACGGAGACTCTGCGGGCGATCTTCTCCCGGAAGGTCTCGCCGGTCTCCCTGCTGGCGCACCTGCCGCCGGCCGGGTCCCCCGGCGCCCGGAAGGCCGCTCTGCAGGGCTTCCAGGACTACATCCGGGCCTTCACCACCGAGATCATGTCCTGTCATGGGGCCGATCCCATCGACGAGGCGGCCATGGTCCTCATGACCCGGGAGATGCAGTCCCCCCGGCCCGCCTCCTCGGCCCTGCTCCTGGAGCACATCCAGCCCTATGTCACCTACCTGACGAACTGCCTCCAGGTCCTCCGGCCCGACCTGGACGAGGACGCGCTCTTCGCCATGGGCGTGAGCATCCAGGGGCTGATGATCCACTTCCGCAACTCCCTGGGGATCATCCGTCTCATCCGGGGCAATCCGGCCTATCCCGAGGACGCGGAGAAGCTCATCCAACACTTCATCGATTTCAGCCTGCGGGGGCTTGGCGTCCCCGAGGCCTTCCCGCAGCCGAGGAACTGACCATGCTCCTGATCCCACCCCCTGCGCTCCAGGCTCCGCTCCTGACGCCACCCCCTGCAGAGAGGCCCCAGGCCCCGCTCTCACTGGATCTCCCGGGGGCCCTGTCCCGGGCCCGGTCGGAGAACGCCATGCTCCGCGCCGCCAAGGCCCGCATCGACGAGCGCCGTGGCCTCATCACCAGCACAAGGGCGGACGCACTGCCCCAGCTGACTTTGGTGGGCGACTTCACCCGGATGCGGGATGTCTCCATGCTCAACAGCAGCTTCGCGGACCTGGCGCCTGCCATTGGCCTTCCGGTGAGCAGCCTGGTGAGCACCCGCAGCCTCTACACCACCCAGGCCAACCTCACCCAGCCCCTCTTCTACTGGGGCAAGCTGGGCACGGCCGTGGACATCGCCATGATGGGCGAGCAGGAGGCCGCCTTCGGCTACACCACGTCGGAGCTGGACGTGCTCCACGGCGTCGCGAAGGCCTTCCTGGGTGTCCTGGCGGCCCAGGCGGAGCAGGAGGTCATCGAAAGCCGGCGCAAGACCGCCGAGCAGTTCGTGTCCGACGTGAAGGCGCGGCTGGAGGCGCAGACGGCCACTGAGCTGGACCGCCTCCGGGCCGAGAGCGAGTTCCTGGCCGTGGTTCCCGAAGCCCTCCAGGCCGAGGCCCAGGTCAAGCGGGCCCTTGAGGTCCTGAATGGCCAGCTGGGGCTGGATCCCAAGACGCCGCTCGCGCTTGCGGGCCTCGGATTGCCGGAGGCCACCGCCAAGCCCGCCGGCGCCGAGCGCAGCGAGCTGGCCCAGCTGAAGCAGCAGGAGGCGATGTACCGCGCCAACGACAAGATCATCAAGTCCGACCTGCGTCCCAAATTCGACCTCAGCGCCAGCTACGGGTACCAGGCCGGCAAATCGGACAACCTCTTCAAGGATCCCTACGACACCTGGAAGGTGAGCCTCACCATGAAGTTCCCGGTCTTCGACGGGCTGCGCAGCTCGGGCAAGCGGGCCCAGAACAACGCCCAGCTGGAGCAGGTGAAGCAGATGCGCGTGGACCGCGAGCGGTCCGTGGCCATCGAGCAGAGCACTGCCGACCGCGAACTGGAGAAGGCCATCGCCCTGAACGAGGCCGCGCGCCGCGCCCATGACGCCGCCCTCGAGGCGCTGCGCATGAGCCGCGAATCCTTCGACCAGGGCCTCATCACGTCCCTCGACCTGCTCCAGGCGGAGCGCGCAGAACGGCAGGCCGAAAGCCAGCGCCGCCGGGCGGAGCTGGGCCTCTGGTCCGCCCGCTTCGATCAGCGCCGCTCTCTGGGCCTGCCCCCTCTCTGATCTCGACGAATTCTTTGGAGCTGACCATGAACCGCAAAACCGTCTTCTACATCGCCCTGCCCATCGCGGTGATCGCCGGGGCCGCCACCTTCCACCGCAGCCAGCGCAACGATGAGCTGAGCCACCAGGCCACCGTGAAAGGCGAGGGCACGGTGGCCGTCACCCTGGTCAACGTCCAGGAGCGCAGCTTCCGTCCCGCCGTGGCCTTCACCGGCACGATGCTGGCCGTGAACCGCGCTGAGCTCAAGGCCGAGGTCACTGGCCGCGTCACCCGCGTGGCGGTGCAGGAGGGCGACACCGTTGCCGCGGGCGCCCTGCTCGGGGCCCAGGACGAGGACGACTACGTGCTGGGGCTGCAGGCCGCCGAGGCCCAGGTGGCTCAGGCCAAGGCCCAGGCCCTGCAGGCCCAGCGGGACAATGACCGTTCCGTGGCGCTGCTGGAGAAACGCAGCATCACCCGCCAGGCGGCCCAGCAGGCCGAGACCGCCTACAACGCCACCAAGGCCGCGGCTCAGGCCGCGGAGAGCAACCTGGGCCTGGCCCGCCTGCGTCTGAAGAAGGCCCGCCTGGTGGCGCCCTTCGCGGGCCAGGTGGCCCGCCGCATGGTGCAGCCCGGCGAGATGCTGAACCCCGGCCAGACCGCCTTCGAAGTGGTGGACAACCGCAAGCTGGAGATCCGCGCCGACCTGCCCACCGAGGCCATGGCCCAGGTGAAGGTGGGCCAGCGGGCCACCTTCCGCGCCATCGGCCTGGACCGCCTCGTGGAGGGCCGGGTCGCCCAGGTGAGCCCCAGCCTCTCCCAGGATGGCCGCACCCTGCGCGTCCGGGTCGAGGTCCCCAATCCCGACGGCCAGCTCAAGGGCGGGCTCTTCGTGGAAGGCGTGATCCTGGGTGAGGGCGAGACCAGGAGCGCGGCCCTGCCGGCCACCCTGCTGAAGCCCCAGGACCGCGACGCCGAGCTCTTCATCTCCGAACAGGGCGTGGCCGCCCGCCGCAAGGTGGTGCTGGGCGCGGAGCAGGACGGCTACCGACCGATCAGCGGCCTGGCCGTGGGCACCCAGGTCATCGACAGTGGCAAGGATCTCGTGGGCGTGGGCAGCCGCCTGCGCGTCTCCACGCCCGCCGCCGGGGGGAAGTGAGCCATGTTCCTGTCTGACCTCTCCATCCGCCGACCCGTATTCACCGTCTGCATCATGCTGGCCCTGGTGGTGCTGGGCCTCTTCTCCGTGAAGAGCCTGGGCATCGACCAGTACCCCAACACGGACATCCCCACCGTCACCGTCTCCGTCATCTACCCCGGCGCCAGCCCCGAGTCCGTCAAGCAGGACGTGGTGCGCAAGATCGAGGAGGCCGTCAACCCCATCGAGAAGATCAAGGAGATCAGCTCCACCAGCCAGGAGGGCCTCGGCACCCTGGTGATCCAGTTCCAGCTGGGCCGCAACGTGGACAACGCGCTCAACGACGTGCGCACCAAGATCGGCCAGATCCGGCGCGACCTCCCGAACAACATCGAGGAGCCCGTCATCTCCAAGTTCGACCCGGCCTCGCTGCCGGTGCTCTCCCTGGTGGTGCAGCCTGACGCGAAGCACCAGGGCATGAACGACCGCGAGCTCACCCGTGTCGCCGAGGACTTCCTCAAGCGCCGCATCGAGAACATCCCCGGCGTGGGCAAGGTGGAACCGGCGGGTGTCAGCACCCGCGAGATCCTCGTCCAGATCGATCCCCAGAAGCTCGAAGCCCAGGGCCTGGCCCTGGGGGCCGTGAAGAGCGCCCTGGCCAATGACACGCTGGCCATCCCCAGCGGCAACCTGCTCCAGGGCAGCCGCGAGGTCTCGGTCAAGGTGGACGCCAAGGCCCGGACCGTGGACGACTTCAACCATGTGATCGTGGGCAACAAGGAAGGCCGGCCCATCGAGCTGCAGGAAGTGGCGAAGATCGTCGACGGCATCAAGGAGAAGCGCAGCCTGGCCCGCCTGGGCGGCAAGGACGTGGTCGCCCTGGAGATCCAGCGCCAGGTCGGCGGCAACACCGTGGCCATGGTCACCGCCGTGGAGAAGGCCCTCCACGAGCTGAAGCCCGAGCTGCAGCAGCAGGGCGTCGAGGTGGTCACCGCCAAGGACAACGCCCGCTTCATCATCAACAACGTGGAGGACGTGAACATCTCCATCTACGTGGGCGGCCTGCTCACGGTGATCATCGTCTTCTACTTCCTGAAGAGCTGGCGCTCCACGCTCATCACCAGCCTCACCCTGCCCGTGTCCGTGATCTCCACCTTCATCGTCATGCGGGCCCTGGACTTCACGCTGAACACCATGACCCTCATGGGCCTCAGCCTGGCCATCGGCATCCTCATCGACGACGCCATCGTGGTCCGCGAGAACATCACGCGGCACGCGGAGATGGGCAAAGACCACGTCACGGCGGCCCGGGAGGGCACGGCCGAGATCGGTCCCGCGGTCATCGCCACCACCCTGTCCATCCTGGCGGTGTTCGTGCCCGTGGCCTTCATGGGCGGCATCGTGGGCAAGTTCTTCTTCCCCTTCGGCATCGTCGTGGCCTTCGCCGTGGCGGTCTCGCTGTTCGTGAGCTTCACGCTGGACCCCATGCTCAGCGCCGTGTGGCCCGATCCCGAGCACGAGAAGAGCGCCGACGGCCACGTCCACTACCAGGGCCGCAACTGGATCATGCGCAGCGTGGAGGCCTTCGGCCGCGTGCTCGACCGCTGGGAGGCCCTATACAAGACGGCCATCGAATGGGCCTTGAATCACCGCTGGATCGTGATGCTTTCGGGCGCCGGGAGTTTTGTCCTCGCCATTATTCTCATCGGCCTGCTCGGCAACAACTTCATGCCCGACTTCGACCGGGGCGATTTGCAGGTGACCTTCAAGACGGAACCCGGTGCCAGCCTGAGCACCACCCGCGACAAGGCCCTGGCCCTGGAGACCACCATCAAGAACGTGCCCGGCGTGGAACTCACCTACACCACCATCGGCACGGGCCTCAACGGCACCGTCAACTCCGGCGGCATCTACGTGAAGCTGAAGGAGGGGCGCCGCCCCAACCACGTGAAGATCCGCCGCCAGATCCGCGAGGGCTTCCGCGCCGTGCCCGGCGTGGATGCCGCCGTGGGCCCCGTGAACGACTGGGGCATGGCCTTCCCCATCATGGTGGCCGTGCAGGCGCCGGAGCGGGATGCGGTCATCCAGGCGGTTCCCCTGGTGAAGGAGGCGCTGAAGAGCGTCCCCGGCGCCGTGGATGTCACCACCAGCCTGGACAGCGGCAAGCCGGAATTGCGGCTGGTCATCGATCGCAAGGCCGCCTCCGACCTGGGCGTGAGCCCGGCCCTGGTGGCCCAGATGGTGCGGCCCCTCGTGGATGGCGAGAAGGTGGCCAAGTACGAGGACGAGAAGGGCGAGCAGCGCGATGTGCGCGTCCGCCTCGAGGACCAGCAGCGGCGCTTCACCACCCAGCTGGCCAACATGACCGTGCAGAGTACCAAGGACCTGGGCGGCGGCAAGCATCCCCTGGTGCGCCTCAACCAGGTGGTGCGCTTCGAGGAGGGCCTCGCGCCCGCCAAGCTCCAGCGCCACGATCTGATGGAGGAAGTGGAGGTGAACGCCAACTTCGACGGCTCCACCCTGGGTGAAGTGAGCGCCGGCGCCGCCCAGAAGGTGGCGGAGCTGAAGGCCAGCGGCCAGCTGCCCGAAGGCGTCCGCGTGGAGTTCCTGGGCCAGACCCGGGACAGCAAGGAGACCGCCGGCTACATGGGCACCTCGCTGCTGCTCGCGGTGTTCTTCATCTACTTCGTGCTGGCCAGCCAGTTCGAGAGCTTCAAGCTGCCCGTGGCCATCATGGCCAGCCTGCCGCTCTCCATGGTGGGCATGGTGCTCATGCTCCTCGTCACGGGCGACTCCATGTCCATGATGACGAGCATCGGCATGATCCTGCTCATGGGCCTGGTCACCAAGAACGCCATCCTGCTGGTGGATCACGCCCTGCATCTGGAACGCGAGGAGGGCATCACCCGCCGCCAGGCCATCATCCGCGCGGGCACCGTGCGGCTGCGGCCCATCCTCATGACCAGCTTCGCCATGATCGGCGGCATGCTCCCGCTCTTCCTGGCCCTGGGCGCCGGCGCCGAGATGCGCGCCCCCATGGCCCGCGCCGTGGTGGGCGGGCTCATCACCTCGACCATGCTCACGCTCATCGTGGTGCCCGTGTTCTTCGAGATCCTCGAGGACTTCACCCTGGCCAAGGCCTGGGCGTGGACGCGCCGCCGCCTCGGCATGACCGTGGTCGAGCCGGAGCCTGACCAGCCTCTCGCGGAGGCGCCGGATGCCTGATCCCGCCTTCTACACCGCCGTGGAGACCCGGCGCACCGTGCGGGATTTCCTCCCGGAGACCGTCCCACAGGAGGTGCTGGACCGCGCCGTGGATGCCGCGCGGCTCGCGCCCAGCTCCAGCAACCTGCAGCCCTGGGAGTTCGTGGTCATCCGCGATCCCAAGATACGCCAGGCGGCCAATGCCGCCTGCCTGGACCAGCTGCCGGCCAAGACCGCCCCGGTCCTCATCGCCCTGGTGACCCACCGGGACACCTGGCGTCGGAACCGGGACGAGATCCTGCGGATCTTCGAGGGCCGCGGCCCCCTGCGACCCAGCCAGGCCGCCTACTACCGGAAGATCATCCCCCTGATCTACACCACGGGGCCCTTCGGCCTCCTCGGGCCGCTGAAGCGGGCCTTCAGCCGCGTGGCCTCGCTCTTCAAGCCCACGCCGAACCTCATGTCCCGTGCGGACATCCGCGTCATGGCCCACAAGAGCACGGCCCTGGCCGCCGCCACCTTCATGCTCGCCCTGCGGGCCGAGGGTTACGACACCTGCCCCATGGAGGGCTTCGACCCCTGGCGGGCCAAGGCGCTGCTCGGCCTGCCCCGGAACGCCGAGGTCAACATGTTCCTGGCCGTGGGCCGGCGCAGCGAGACGGGCGTCTGGTGGGACCGGGTGCTCATGCCTCGGGACTGGGTGGTCCGGGAGATCTGAGCGGATTCCCGCCTGGGTCCAGGACTTCGCCCACCAGCTTTCGAAGTTCCCGCACCGGGTAGGGTTTCGGCAGGAACTGGACCTGTCCCTGGGCCACCAGGTCCCGGGCGGCGGCGTCCGTGTCGTAGCCACTGCTGAGGATGATGGGGAGCCCAGGCTGGAGCCGCCGCAGCTCGGTGAAGGTCTCGATGCCATCCATGCGGGGCATGGTGAGGTCGAGCAGGACGAGGCGGATCCGGTCCCGGTGGTCCAGGAACCGGACCACGGCTTCGGCGCCGTCGCGGGCGCGGATGACGTCAAAGCCCATGGACTCCAGGGCCGAGGCCGCGAAGTCCAGGACCATGGGTTCGTCGTCGGCCACCAGGACCAGGCCCTGGAAGACCTGCCTGGGGCCGGAGTCCTCCAGCTGGGGGGGCTGCAGCGGTTCCTCGGTGGCGGGGAAGAGGATGCGGAAGGTCGTGCCCGCGCCCGGCACGCTGCGGATGACCATCCCGGCCTGGTGGGCCTTGAGGATCCCGTGCATGGCCGAGAGCCCCAGCCCGTGGCCCATGGACTTGGTGGTGAAGAAGGGGTCGAAGATACGCTCCACCAGCTCGGGGCCCATGCCGCAGCCCGTGTCCGTCACTTCCAGAACCGCGTAGCGCCCCGCTGCCAGGCCCTGGGTCGGGCAGAGGGCTTCGAGCTGCGGCCGGTCGAAGTCCTCCCCCAGGGTGCGGACGGTGATGGAACCCTCCTCCTGGCCGATGGCTTCCGCGGCATTCGTCACCAGGTTCAGCACCACCTGCTGGATCTGCGCCGCATCCGCCAGGACGGGGGGCAGCGCCGGGGCCAGGTCGAGGTCCAGGTCCGTCTTCTTCGACAGGGTGACCTGCAGGAGGTGGGTCATCTCCGACACGACATGGTTCAGGTCCAGGGGCTTCACGACGAAGTGGCCGCGGCCGGAGTAGGCCAGCATCTGCCGGGTGAGATCCGTAGCCTTCTGGACGGCCTTCTCGGCCTGGTCCAGCGAGCGGCGGGCCGGATCCTCCGGGGCGAGGCGCATCTGCGCCAGGTTGAGGTTCCCCAGCACGGCCGCCAGCAGGTTGTTGAAGTCGTGGGCGATGCCCCCCGCGAGCACGCCGAGGCTCTCGAGCCGCTGGGCATTCCGCAGGGCCTCCTGGCTGCGGAGCCGTTCCTCCTCGCGCTGGGCCAGGGCCAGGCCCGTGCGGCCCAGCTCCTCCCCCAGCTGGGCGACCTCGCGGGAGGCGCCGCGCAGCTCGGGGCGGTGGTAGAGGTTGCCCCGGCCGATGTGGCGGGAGGCGTGGACGAGCCGGCGGATGGGGTCGGCGATCATGCGGTTGCCCATGGTCCGGGCGGCCACCAGCGCAAGCAGGCCCGTGACCGCCAGCAGCAGCATGTTCCGGCGGTGGTCCCGCTGGCTCTCGCCCAGCACCCGGTACTCCGACCGCCCCACCTGGAGGAAGAGGTAGGGGCGGGACTGGTCGGAGGTGCGGATCTGGTGGAAGGCGAAGAGGGTCGACTGGCCGTCCCGCCGGGGCGCCCAGTAGGTCCCCTCCCGCTCGGCGCCCATGACCCTCCGTGCCTGATCCGGTGGCAGGGGTTTCCCCACCAGGGTTCCGTAGCGGTCGGCGATGTGGGAGAGGTGGAACAGCACGGTGCCCGCGTGATCCAGCACGGCCAGTGAGGTCT
This sequence comes from Geothrix sp., assembly GCF_030219325.1. Taxonomy (NCBI): domain Bacteria; kingdom Pseudomonadati; phylum Acidobacteriota; class Holophagae; order Holophagales; family Holophagaceae; genus Geothrix; species Geothrix sp. Next base: position 878,415 of record NZ_CP126625.1, read on the forward strand.
CTGTGGGCAGACCCGACCGGTTGAACAGCTCCGCGTAGCCCTCCAGGTCATAGGCGGCGGCCAGGACGGCGAGGAGCTCGCCCCGTTCGTTCATGACGGGGAGGGAGAAATGGAGCACCGGCGTGCCGGTGTCCTGGTTGAGGACGTATTCGCCCACGGTGAAGCGGCGGGTCTCCGCCGCCTCCCAGAAGTACTTGCGGTCCTTCCGCGGGATGGCGGGGCCGGGGATGGCCGCCGCGAAATCCACGCCCGCCGGATCCAGGGCGAAGATGTTCACGAAGCGGGGATCCTCCTTCTGGATGGCCCGCAGGGTCCGGCTGAAGGCTCGGCCGTCCCCGCGCCGCAGCTCCGGCAGGAAGGAGAGGGTGGTGAGCATCTGCCGGACCGAACTGGTCACCTGTTCCTGCTGGCTGGCCAGGTCGCTCACCACCTGCAGGAGGTGCTCCTGGGCCCGGACCTTCGCGTCATCCCGGCGTTCGAGATTGGCGGCGTACTGGATGGCCAGGGCCGGGAGCAGGGCGAGCAGCACCACCCAGGTCAGGTGGGTGCCAAGGCTCCATCTGCGTTTCACCGACCCTGCGAGGGACATGCCTCCCGACCTTTCTGACAGACACTTACGGGTTCATCGGGCACTCTGGAAGGATCTATGAATGATACGGGTCACGAGCTGCGGGATCTACTGAGGTCGACCGGACCCGCCGGGGACCTCGGGGCCCCGGGAGCGCGGCTCCGCTGGATGTCCCCTGGGGCCCTGGCCCTGGTGCTGGCGCGGTGGGTGGGCCGCGAGGGCAGGCCCCAGACCCTGTGGGTGGATGCCCCCAGCGAGGCCGAGGCCCGCATCCTGGCGCAGGATCTGCAGGCCCTCCTGCCCGGGGCGGGCGTGGCGCATTTCCCGGGCTTCGCGGGCTACGCGGGCGGGGAGAGCAGCCCGCCCGGCATGGTGTTGCGGGAGCGCCTGTCCACCCTGGTGGGCCTGCTGGAGCGCCGCGTGCAGGTACTGGTCACGGGACCGCTCACCGCCTGCGAGAAGCTGCCCCATCCCACCTGGTTCCAGAAGCAGAAGCTGGAGCTGCGCAAGGGGGCCGAGGTGCCCCGCGAGCTGCTGCTGGAGACGCTGATCGCCTTGGGCTACCGCCGCACGGAGATGGCCTCGGCCCCGGGCGAATTCAGCTCCCGCGGCATGGTGGTGGACCTCTGGCCCGACCACCTCGACCAGCCCCTGCGCCTGGAGACCTTCGGCGACGAGCTGGAGCGGCTCAGCCCCTTCGACCCGGACAGCCAGCGCCGCACCGGCGAGGCACTGGAGACCCTGACGCTCTACCCCCGCTTCGAGGGCGATCGGGGCGATGGCGAGGCCCTGCTGGCCGCCGTGGCCTCCCGCGCCAGCCTCACGCAGGAACCCGGAGACGACCTGGCCTTCCGCCGCGCGCGCCTGGCCACCCACGGCCACTTCCCGGGCGAGGAGCTGTTCCATCCCCTGCTGGCGCAGGCGAAGGGCCAGCTGGTCCACTGGGTGCCGCCCTGCCTGCGGGTCCGTCTTGACCCAGCCTGGGAGGAGGCCCTGCGGGAGGCGGAGCGCACCCGCATCGAAGATGGCCTGGCCATGCTGCGCCGGGGCGGTGTGGTGTGTCCCGACTTCGAGGATCGTTTCCTGCCCACGGATCCCAGCCGGTCCACCCTGCTGCTCACCGAGTGGCAGAGCGAGGCCACGGTGCCCCTGGCCGCCCAGCCCGTGCGCGAGTTCCAGGGCCGCCTCTCCGACCTGGCGGACCACCTGCAGGATCTCGCCCTCACGGGGCATCGCGTGTTCCTGGCAGGCTCCACGCCGGGCATGCGGGACCGCTTCCAGGAGTTCATCCGCGAGCACGAGCTGCCCCAGGCCTACGGCACCGAGGTGGGCTGCCGCGCCCTGCACCTGTCCCTGAGCGCGGGCTTCCACCTGAAAGAACCCGGCCTGGTGATCTTCACCGAGCGCGAGGTCTTCGGGCGCAAGGCCGTCCAGGCGGCGCCGAAGAAATCGCGGAGCTCGGCCTTCCTGTCGGACCTGCGGGACCTCAAGCCCGGTGACCGCGTGGTGCACCTGGACCACGGCATCGGCGAGTTCGTGGGCTTTGCCACCCTCACCGTGGGCGGCGAGGAGCAGGAGGTGCTGCAGCTGCGCTACGCCGATGGCGGCCAGCTCAACGTGAGCCTGGAGCGGGCCGACCTCATGCAGCGCTACACCGGCGCCGAGGGCCACCTGCCGCCCCTGGACAAGCTGGGTGGGGCCTCCTGGGCCAAGGTCAAGCGCCGGGCCAAGAAGGCCATCCGCGACATGGCCGACGAGCTGCTGAAGCTCTACGCCCAGCGCAAGCTGGAGAAGGGCCATGCCTACCCGGCGGACGGGCCCGACATGGCGGCCTTCGACACGAGCTTTCCCTTCACCCTCACGCCGGACCAGGTCGAGGCCATCGAGGCGGTGAAGGCGGACCTGGAATCGCCGCGCCCCATGGACCGCCTGCTGGTGGGTGACGTGGGCTTCGGCAAGACCGAGGTGGCCATGCGCGCCGCCGCCAAGGTGGCCCTGGAGGGCAAGCAGGTGGCCGTGCTGTGTCCCACCACCGTGCTCTGCTTCCAGCACTTCCGCACCTTCCGGGAGCGCTTCGCGGGCTTCCCCATCCGCATCGAGATGCTCAACCGCTTCGTGGATGCCACCGACCAGAAGCGCATCCTGCAGGAGCTGGGCGACGGCAAGATCGAGATCGTGGTGGGCACCCACCAGATGCTGGGCGCCAAGGTGAAGTTCGCGGACCTGGGCCTGGTGGTCATCGACGAGGAGCAACGCTTCGGCGTGGGCCACAAGGAGAAGCTGAAGAAGCTGCGCCTCAACGTGGACCAGCTGGCCCTCAGCGCCACGCCCATCCCCCGCACGCTCCACATGAGCCTCACGGGCCTGCGCGAGATCAGCCTCATCGAGACGCCGCCCAAAGACAGGCTGGCCATCGAGACCGTGGTGGCGCCCTGGAGCGACGAGCTGGTGCAGACCGCCATCCAGTTCGAGCTGCGGCGCGGAGGGCAGGTGTACCTGGTGCACAACCGCGTGGAGTCCATCGTCAGCATCGCCGCGCGGGTGCGCGAGCTGGTGCCCGATGCCCGAGTGGGCGTGGGCCACGGCCAGCTCACGGACGAGGGCCTGGAGCAGGTGATGCTTGGCTTCATGGAGGGGCGCATCGACGTGCTGGTGGCCACCACCATCGTGGAGAACGGCCTGGACGTGCCCAACGCCAACACGCTCATCGTCCACCGCGCCGATGCCTTCGGCCTCAGCCAGCTCTACCAGCTGCGGGGCCGCGTGGGCCGCAGCGACGTGCCCGCCTACGCCTACCTGATGATCCCGCCCAAGCATGAGATCAGCGAGGACGCCCGCAAGCGCCTGCAGGCCCTCGAAGATTTTTCCGAGCTGGGCTCGGGCTTCCGCGTGGCGGCCATGGATCTCGAGTTGCGCGGCGCGGGCAACCTGCTGGGGGGCGAGCAGAGCGGCCACATCCACGACATCGGCTTCGAGCTCTACGTGAAGCTGCTGGAGGAGACGCTCTCGGAGCTGCAGGGCCAGCCCAGCGGCACCTTCGAGGTGAAGCTGGACAACCTGGCCCCCGGCGCCCAGCTGGGGCGGCGCTGGATCGACCAGGCCAGCGAGCGCCTGGTGGCCTACAAGCGCATCTCCCGGCTGCGCGAGGAGAAGGACCTGGAGCTCTACCGCATGGACCTGGAGGATCGCTTCGGCCGCATTTCCGAAGACGATCCCGAGACCCTGCGCTTCTTCGAGCTGCTCAAGGTCAAGCTGCGGGCCCAGGTCCTGGCCGTCTCCGAAGTGGCCCTGGACAAGGGCCAGCTCAAGTTCCGCCTCAGCCCCCAGACGCCCCTGGACCCCGCCAAGCTCATGGCCTGGGTGGGCCGCACCAAGGGCGCCAGCCTCAGCCCCGACGGTGCCGTGCGCCTGCCCGTGCAGGGCACCGCCGACGGCCCCATTCTCCAGGCCCAGCGGGTGCTGGTGGAGTGGGCGGGGCTGTAGGAGCCAGGCCCGGACCCGGATGTGTCAGCAGGTGAGCCTGTAACTGAATCTGTCATAGAGGTCTCGGGACCAGCCTCCGTTGACCTTCCCCGGGCGGGCGGCTCCCCCGCGGGATTCGGAACTCCCCTTGGACTGGCCCTAGCTCACGAGGTTGATGGCCTCGCGCATCTCTTCCTCACGGGTCTCGATGTAGATCATCGTGGTCTCCACCTTTGAGTGCCGCATGAGCTTCTGGATGGTCGGCAGGGGCACCCCCCGCTTGTTGAGGATGTTGGCGAAGCTCGCCCGGAGGCGGTGATCAGTTAGGTTTGGAGGCAATCCGAGCGTCTTGGCCGCCCGCTTGATGTAACGGGTCGCCAGATGCCCGCAGCGAGGTTTGCCGCCCTTCCCGGGGCAGATCAGGCCGATAGGGTTTGGGCCCGGCATGAGCCGCTTGAACCACGGAATCATTGCCTCGGGGATCGGGATGACCGGGGCGTCACCGTTCTTCGTCTTGTCCGGGATGAACACCTTCTGGTCGAGTCGAAGGCCGGACCACTTCATCAATCTCGCCTCGTGGTTCCGCATGCCCATCAGGAGCTGGGCCCGGACGAGAAAACTCGCCTGGAGATGGCCGTAAGCATCCACGGCCTCTAGGAAGCGGTCTAGATCGTCCACGGGCAACACAGGCCGGGCTTTCTTCTGCACCGGCACCATCTGGATGCGGGGCTTCCGGTCGATCCACCCCTTCTCCAGGCCGAATCCCATCAGGGCGCTGATGTTGAGGGCGAGCCCGTTTGTGCCGGTTGCGGCGTGTGTCTCCAGGTAGCGGTTCAGCACCGTGTTGATCGCCGTAGCGTCGATCTTGGTGAGCTGGAGGCCCCCGAGGTAGGGCAGGACATGCTTCGTGACCATCAGTTCGAGGCTTCGGGTGTATTTCCGGGTCCGTTGAGGTGCCCGCTCCTGCATCCAGGCATCGAAGCACTGCCGGAATGTGATGACCTTGGGGCGTTTGATGCCGACGCTTTCCAGGGCGAGACGCCCCTTCATGGCGTTGACGTAATCCCGGGCTTCGTTGACGCGGTAGCAGCCAGTGGAGCCCGTGTGGATCCGGCCCTGGTAGGAGAATCGATAGAGGTAGACGCCGCTCTCCGGGTGCTTCGCCAGGTTCTGGACGAAGTGCAGCTTTCCGTCCTCCACGCGACGCCTCCTTGGGCGCACCTTCCCCTGGTTTGCCGTTGAGGACACCGGAGGGTTCCACGGCCCCATGGTTGGACAATCATCCCCGAGCCCTGAAGGCTCGGAATCACCATTCCTGTTGCCCAGGACGGCATTTTGGAGGAGGACGATTGGCATGGTGGGAAATTCAGCGGGGGTGTCCCGAGTAGGTTGCGAGGCGGGCTTTGGGATGCCCCGGTTTGGTCGGTCAAGCGGGTGACACCGCCGGGACCGAGAGAGGAAGTATCAATCTGGAAGTCGAAAAAGTTTTCCAGGATCCAGATTTTCCGAAATTTGATGAATTTTAAATTCAGTCAGCCCGTGGAAAGGAGGCCGGCGCCAAGAGCCATCGGCACCGGCCTCCTCGCTTCGGTCTACCGTGGCTACCACTACATGGATTGTGAGATCGTAAAAAATGGAGAAGTCGTTGCACTCGCAAGGCACATCGTAAATATCGGGTAGTTCTTCGGGCGTGAGAGTTTGAGGAATTGCCCAAAATAAGAAAGATGAGAGAAATGAACCAAGCAAAGGCTGCGTCGAAAATAGACGGGAAGAAATTCCTAAGGGAGGCGTTTGCCGCTGAACAGGCTGTACTTGCTCTTCAGCTCGACTTATCAAGCAGATCCATCACACACAGTGGGGTGATGGGGGATGTCAACGAACAACATTTCATTGATGTGCTTCGCAAGTACTTGCCCATGCGCTATGAGGTTTCCCAGGGCATAGTGATTGACTCAAATGGATCCACAAGCGAGCAGATCGATATTGTTATTTTTGATAATCAGTACACACCCACACTTCTTGACCAAAAGTCACACCGGTTCATCCCAGCTGAAGCGGTTTATTGTGTTCTTGAAGTAAAACCAACACTGAGCAAACCCTACCTTGATTATGCTGCCGCAAAGGCTCATTCGGTCAGGATTCTCGAACGAACAAGCGTTGCAATCCCGCATGCTGGTGGTGTGTACTCACCCAAGGAGCTATTCCCAATAATCGCAGGCATAGTTTCTACCAAAGTAGATTGGACTGATGGCCTAATCGGAAGGCCCTTTACTGAGAACCTGGCAGCACTAGGCGATACACATACTCTTAACTGCGGATTGGCCGTCTCGGATCGAGCTTTTGATACATTTACGGGAGATCTGACAATTAGCGAACCACAAGGATCGTTGGCATTTTTTATATTCCGCTTGATTCAGCGATTGCAGGCACTCGGTACAGTACCTGCCGTCGATTGGAACAAATATGCCTCATTCTTGGGCAACGATTTCTGACGTTCTGCTGCTAGGTCATCTAAAATCGAGAGAACGACTCGATGTAGTTTCACATAATACATCACCCATTATCCGTAGCACCAGAATTTGAAGAATAAATTTAGAATCGAGTATAAATCAACGGTTCGGCCCCAATGCTGACTCTTCCCTTGCTGCTTCGATTTTCGGTGTGATCCGTTTGAAGAAGTCCTGCATTTCACGGGCAAAACGCTTGTTTGAGCACCAAATGAGCTTGTGTTTACCCCCAGGTGTCACGATCTTAAATCCGAAACCGATTGAAGTCGGGAGATGCTTTTGATAGCTGAATAATGAGAATCCATGGCCATCGGGTAGGTCGAAAAGACCTTCAAGGTACTCAAGCTTCCCAAGTCGTTCGAAAATCTTCGCCTCATCTAGTTTGAGGCGCCCATTCTCTATCTTGGTGAGGTCAACGATGGCCGTCCTATCGAAAAAGAGCCCGGGCTCTGCACCAATGTGATTGCGGGCCATCCACCCAATTCGAAGGGGACGAAATAGAGACCTTAGGAGAAGTGACATCTCACCAACGATGGATTCTGTAAGCGGGCCGAGCTTGCTGTGTGAGATGGCGAACAGGGTCTCATGTTCTTCATGCCCACCCTTGACTCTCCGAGTACGGTGTACATCCACTTGTTTCGTAACAGGGCCGAAGTGAAGAGAGATATGTTCTTGAGATCCCTTCTGGGCAAAGAAAATTTTGTCATCAAGGAAAGTGACGATAGCTGACCCAAGATCGAGTTTTTTCACCCCCATGGAAAGAGCAGTTGTCTCATCCATTCCTGCCTCTGCCTCTGATTGGATCACATGGATCTGTGTTCCCATTACAAGGGTTTCCTGAGAACATTAGAAATCTAATTCCAATATTTTAAATAATATTTAATCCCTGGGTAATGACGGTAATGGGTAATGCCTTGCAGATTACCCGGCTTACTGACCGGACCCAGCATTACCCAGTACCAACGACATCAGTCCTGGTCGGATCTCTCTGGACCATTCGTAGCTCTGGGTATCATGACCAACTGGACCGGCGGACCCCGGTCCAGTGAGACCTCCTCTGAGTGATTCTCCTACGAAGGGCGGGATCTAGTCAGGCCTCAGACGTGGTTTCCTGGATTCCGGCCTGCAACGCCTCAAGACGCGCCTTGATCTGACGCTTACCCATGCCCCGGACCTCGGCAATCGCCTTCAGTTGATTGGCTCGGGGGCGAGTCTTCTCAGCCTCCCAGTGGTAGATGGTCTGAGCAGCCACCCCGATTAGAAGTCCCAGGTCTGCGGCTGAGAGGCCAAGCTTCTTCCGCATGGAGGCGAACCGCTTTGGGCTGAAGCGAAGTTGCTTCCCCTCGGAGGGCTGGAACTCCTCGCCTTTGGCCCTCGCAGCGGCCTTGATGCTACGCATTGACTGGCGTTCAAGCTGCTCGACATGGCGCTTCAGAGCGGCGATCTCAGTGCGCTGCTTGGCGGAGGCATTCTTCAGCGACTCGATCTCGCTTTTGATTTCTTTGCGGGCGAGTCGCATGATTTCGGATTTAAGGATTGAAGCGATGTTGGGCATTTAGGCGCCTTTGCAAACATGGGAAATGAAAAATCCATCACTTCGTGTGGGTCTATCTCGTCAATTGCAAATTATGTGTGCCAGACCAATTTTGATTAGATCACTTTATTCAGCTCGGTGCCTCCAAGATCCGGTACGAGAAGAATCGTTAGACGAGGAGCCCCGAATTTGGCTCGATGGTTACGAATTCCAAGAGGGGGAAATTTTTGCAGCTTAATCTTGACAATAGAAAACACATAGGTCATTTATATTTGGATTCCACCTTGACACCAATCTCTCTGGGGCTTCTATGTCGCGCCAATTTCTTCTATCGATGCTAATCGCCCTGTCGTTGGGGGGAGGCAGCCTGAAAGCTCAGAGCTACCAGACTTCCTTCTCAGACGTGAAATTCGACCGAGCAAAAGGACCGGCCACGATTCACGCAGGTCTGGAGGTCGATGCCGCAACGGGTGCCGCAAGTATGAACATTCCGTTCGGCCCAGGGATCGGTGAGAGAGGCTTGAAATTTACGCCAACTCTATCAATGCGGATTGGACCCCAGATGGGCATCAGTTCTGCTGAGGAAAACATTATTGTCGTACCGGCGGCCTTCTCGAACGCCGCCATTTGGGGCCTCACAACAATCGAAACGTTGTACCAGCGTAGCTTTGGATCGGCATCGTTTTCTCCTGGAACGCTAACGCTAGGCACCATGGTGAGTACTTTTGACCGAAAGCCAACAACTTACAGCCTACCCAATGGTGGTGGTGGACGAGTGCTGGGGCAAGTCCCAGCAGGTATTGACTCAACTAATATCAACACTTTGCTGAGAAAATTTGGATTTAGTGCTACAGACACCGTCGGTTTCCTTCCGGGAAGGACCGATCGTCCTAGCAAAGCAGCGTTCATCCAGATGGGATCGGACAGCAGTCTAATTGTTGGCCTTCGGGTGGACGGTCCATCAACTGCTCTCACCGATGAAGTCCGAGACGATATTCAGCAGTATCCAACCTCCAACCTGTATCAATGGGATTTCCCCCGGCGGGTGGCGGTCATTCATGGGGAAGTGGCCTACGAATTCCATTATGTGCGTCATACCTACATGACCAGGCATATTCCATACCTGACCATTTCTGAAAAGACACAACTCTACAGTGGCCACTACGTCATCACGAAGATTCGCAACAAACTTGGGGAGTCGATTGACTTTAGCTACGATTCCGATGGAAGTGGCTACACTGCGACCTGGAGTGTAAATCCCTCTGTGAAGATCCGTGTTCAAGCAGTGGGGTCGGTGGCGGTTTCGAGTCAGCCCAGCTTGAACAATAGCAACTTTCCATTGGCTAGTGCCACTCGTATTCGAGTGTCCTATCAAGGGATTAGCCAACCGGTATCGACTTTCCTGCTGGACTTTTCTGATCCGACACTTGGGACTGCCCCGACGCTCTTTGGTCCCGGCGGACCGGATAGCGCAGCGGCGAATAGTCCGAATGGGATTATCGATTGGGATTGGCAGGGCTATGGTGCAGCACTCGAATCCATGCAGCCGCTTCGGATTTATAAGGAGGCAACGCTTGAGGAAATCCGATTCACCTGGGGAGTGGGCCCCACCTTTTCCTGGGACAACTGGTTATCCCTTACGAGGGGCCCAACCGTCCTATCGAGTGTCGCGTTCCCAACTCGAGATGTCACTCTAACCTGGGAGCCCTATCGTTATCGAGCCAACTACAACCCAGAGGGGTGGGGTGGTGTTGCCTCAAGTTCTCTGCCTGGCCGCCCAGCGGTGGCCTATGGGGTCATTCAGACGCTTGATTCCGGTGGGCCTCTTTCCCGCCAAACCACGCATCATCGAGTTGTTCCTATGTCGAATTGGAACAATCTGCCAGTAGGACAGACTATTGCTGATCAATGGACTGATACCACTTTCTATGATGCCGTCACACAGCCTGATGGATCTGTGAGTGTCCACCGATTCGTTTCACCACCCTCAATCAATGCCCTGACTGGTGCGGATGGGATGCAGAATCTAGCATTCATCAAGACCCTGGAGCGAGAAGTTCGTTACTACCAACCGGGTGCTGATTGGCAGTCTGACCTCGCCGTGACCACTCCCGCGTCCAGTTCTGCCTACAAGTGGGTCGTGAAGGACCGATTTGATGTTCGGACGCCTGGGTCTACCAATGGCGGTCTCGGCAACCAGTCAGTTCCCTATCCCACCCGAACTCGCACCTGGGAAAAAGAGAATCAGATCCTCACCATTCAGGAGAGTTCTGGGTGGGATGAGGCTGCCTTTGGTTGGAAGGCCAGCCACACAACCACTTCAATCGTAGCCAACCCCAATTTGGCAATGGATTACCTCAGCCTAGCCCAGGCTGGTCAGGCTTACTCCCCCTATCCAGCACCACTGGGGGTCTATCGAAAAACCGAAAAGACCTTTGAACCAAACATCGCTGATTGGATTATCTCCCGGGAAAAATCAGAACAATCCACCACCGTCGAAGACAACACTGGGTTCCTGGCCAGCGGGGGGACCCTACCGGACGCCCAGCCATTGGTTACCAAAACCTTTAACCCGAACGTCAATCGTGTGGATTCAGTAGCCGTGAGTAATTCGGGTGCTCCAACGGTTACAACAGATTTCACCTTCATCGGCACTACTGGGGTCGCGGCAATCGAAATCCAGAGCGCCTTCCTCAACTCTACCGGGCTTGGCCTAAGTGGACAATTTGGTGTGAGTAGCTACAGCTACGATGCCAATGGCTATCTAAATGCTATTAGCCAGAAACCAGATGCCTCGAAAACCCTAACGGTGAGCCAGGAATCCGATGAATTGGGCCGACCCAAGACTCAGACAGATCTGAATGGCACCATTAAGACCTATACCTGGGATCAGGGCGGGCGCCTTTCAGGGATTTCATCGTCCGATGGAGATGAACCGATCAGCATCGTCTATAACGATACGGACCATCTTGGGATAACCGTCACCCAGGGCCTCCGGATTTTAGAATACCGTTACAACGCTTTTGGACAGCTCATTCTCGAACGTCGAACGGCCCAGGATGGGACCAAATCTCATCGTATTCATGGCTACGATTGCGTTGGCAGACCAACCGGCGAAACAGTCTGGCTTCTTGGGGATGGCGCTGCTCACGAGGGGGAATGGCTCAATGCGGCCCTCACGCGTTCCAACACCTCAACAACAGTCGTCCCAGAACGAACCACCTGCAAGAAATGGGGTCTTGACGATGCAGGGAACGCAGTTTGTCTCACATGGCAGACCATACCCGCCAGCACCACCACAGTCACCACGGCGGCACTATACCTCGGCGCGGCGACCAAATACGACGGCCGGGGCCGCGCCATTTGGACCCAGGATGCCAATGGTATTCAGACCACCACCGACTATTTCGGCCCTGGAAACTTGCCACCGGGAGTCGCCTCCTATATTGGACCCATCACGAGGGTGACCGTTGGGACTACTCAGGTGAAGTGGTTTGAAAGCGACAGCGTTGGTCGATTTGTGCGGATGATCACTCCCGTAACACGGTACGTGGATCCGATGAACAGCCCCAGCAAGTCCGTCGTGAACCTTCGCACAGAGTACCGTTACGACACAGGAGGCCGGGTCAAAGATGTCCGGCAGTATGACGAGGCCAACCGAACCCAAACTCGAACCTGGGCCTACAATCGCCTCGGCTGGCTGGAGAGCTTGGAACAACCAGAAAGCGGAATCACCTCCTACAGTGGATTCACGGTTGCAGGTAAGCCTACGGTAACAAGCTACGCCGGGCGCGTCGTCAGAATGTCACCTGACTGGATGGGTCGTCCTCTGAACGTAGCTGCTGACGATGGCAGTGTGACGCAGGCTTTCGTCTACGACACGGCTACAGGTGGGAAGGGTCGATTAGCAAGTAGCACAGACGGCGCCGTGACGACCGAATATAACTATAGTGGTCAGGGAAATAGGCTGAGTAGCCTATCCACCACAACTCTGGTTCAAGGCGCGAATCAAACATTTACCCAGACCTACATCCATGACACATCCGGAAATAGAACAGGAGGCAACACCAGTCATGGGGCATGGACACAGACCTACCATTCACTAACGGGTTTGCCCAATATTCTGACCTATGGGACAGGGAATGTGGCCAGCACGCCATGGGTTTACTACGACTCGGTAAGTTGGGCCTTGAAGTCCATTGCTTATGGAAATGGAGCTGCAAGCAACTTTGACTACGATCCTGATCAGGCAAGATTGAAGGAGATGAAGCACCTCGATGGTCAGGCCGTGCTTCAGGCGCACTGGGGATTCAAGTACGACGATGTCGGGAACATGGTGACAGAATTTGATAAGACACGCCCAGACGGGGCCGGATCATACGCTTTTGACCAGTTTGGGTATGACGAACTTAATCGCTTGATCTCGGCAGTGGTGCAGTCCTCCAGTTACGGGGAGCAGCTGCAGGAATTTGATTACGACGCGTTTGGCAATCGGATCTCCAGCAACATTCGCCGGGTCACTTCATGGCAGGGCGTAAAGGGAGCATCTACTGCATACGTGACAAGCTCTGGCCTATTGAGTGCCCAGGGGACTCAGGTGGTCAATGCGACATTTAGCCAGGGCAGTACAGCCTTGATGCAGAACCGCCTTCCCAATGTAACATCCACAGGTGTTCCAACCGGCGCAACCTACGATCTTCAGGGGAATTTGCTCACGCTCTATGAAAAGCCAACCAGTGTCAACCCAGTGCTGCTCACCATGACCTATGACGCGCTCGGAAGGGTGCTAACTGTTTCCAGTAGCAAAACAGGGCTCACAGAGAAGTACAAATACACCGCTGAGGGCTTACGGACGGTGGTGGAGGAGTACAACGCTTCCACCCTGCAGAAGACCCGAGTAAATATCTACAACGATTCTCGACAGCTCGTGGCGCAGTACGAGAAAGCACCTGCCGGGGTGCTCACTTGGAAGCGCGATATTCTCTACTTGGGCACTAGGGAGGCCGCCGAGATCGATGCCGCTGGCATGCATGTCACCCAAGTGGACCATCTCGGCAGCCCAAGGGTGATTACTGGACCTACCGGGGCCGTTGAGACCAAACAGAAGTACCTGCCATTTGGAGAACTCCTCGAGCAGTCAGGGGCGTTCAGAACGGCTAAGGGGTACACAAATCACGAACAAACTGACACAAGCGGGCTGGTTTACATGCAGGCTCGGTTCTACGTGCCTTGGTTTGGGCGCTTTGCCAGCCCCGATCCTGCACGAGATCAGCATTTTGATAACGGTCAGAGCTGGAACATATACAGCTATGTGAGGAACAACCCTGTTATGAGCACGGACCCCACTGGGATGGAGGAAGAGAAAAAGGAGAAAAATGTCAACAGTGGTGCGGTTGGTCCAAATGATCGACCGTATATTGCTGCAGGAGAACCACCTCCAGCAACTCCGGCGCAAACAAAATTGATTTCAGATAAATTGACAGAATATACAAAAAAATCTTCAACATTATCCAACGCAAGAAATTACTTAGGAACGAAACCAGATGGGGATCTAAATCTCATTGTAATCAATGATCCAAAATCAAATGTAATTGCTAATTATGACAATAATGCTTGGACGATGACAGTTAACATAGCAAATGTAATGACTGATGGACTGGTTAATGATGCAGTTCTGTCAAATGCACTCGGGCATGAATACCGCCATGCGGAGGCAGACGCCCTTGCGGTCTCTTCGGAGAGCCGCACAGTTGATTTACGTGATTCGGGAGGTGGGTTACGTAATTCAACCATGACCAGCAGCTCAGACTACAGTCGCTTTAGAAATGAAGCTGCCCGGGATGGTGCCGCAGCTTCGAATACGAATTTGTCTCCAAGATCTAGAAATCAAGCATTAAAGCGATATTGGGATAACCCTATAGAGATAGATGCTCGTTGCGCAGGTGCAAAGGTTGCTTCGGAGGTGGGTAATGCTAAGTAGGGTCGCGATATCTGGGAGTATAATTGCAGGGTGTTATTTACATGGAGAGACTGTGGCGGAATCCAGTAAGGCATCGTTGAAAATATGGATGGCATCCTTTCGCGCCACACTAAATGAAATTTGCGATTGCGATAATGTGGGTGTCTCATTGTTTAAGGGGAGCGATAACACTTATATAATTAGAATAGTTAGCGCGAAATCTGAAATTGAATCTACAGCATATTGGCAGCATTCCAATTCGACCGGAGTTCGGAAGCTCGCAGCTACTGAAATCAGTTTTCATGAAATAGGGAAGCAGCAGATTTTGAGATACAGAGGCGTCGATTTTGTATATGAGAATGGCTTTTCATGGTACAAAAATGCTATTCCTAATCTGACAAAGCCCGATTAGTTCCAATTCTCCTAAGGCGCAAACAGATTCGATAGCTGCTGGCTCCACGTGTCCACCCGCAATGGGAGATCCGGATACGACAAAGACTTTCCCCGATGGCAAAAGGTGGAAGCATGAATCGGAAGTATGGACCTGATGGGATGCTTCCCAACATGCAATCACCACGAGCCCCGAACCTCCGGGGCTTTTTCGTGGTCACGCTCCTGCGTGCGTTCCCCCAGGAAAGGCTGCGGCTGGTGCATCAGCGTGTGCTTGCGTGCGCATGTGAGGCAGGACGAAGCGACTTCGGCGTGACCTTGCGCGTCGTTGCCCAAAGGCTCGGTTAGCCCGACTCTCCCCGGCGTATGTCTTTGCCTCCGAGTAGGAACCCTGATGAGTTCTCTGGAATTTGCTCAAGCTAGGAAATGCCGGTCATTGGTAGGGTTCCGAATCAAGGTTTGGCCTAGAGGTTGCGCCTGTAACCGAGACTGTCCCGGGCCAAAAGGAGGCATTGGAACTATTTAATTCAAGGGCGGTTCGAAGCCGGTTTGGCTTCTGGCCTACAAGCGCATCTCGCGCCTCCGCGAGGAGAAGGACCTGGAGCTCTACCGCATGGACCTGGAGGACCGCTTCGGTCGCA
Source organism: Geothrix sp. (assembly GCF_030219325.1). Lineage (NCBI taxonomy): Bacteria > Pseudomonadati > Acidobacteriota > Holophagae > Holophagales > Holophagaceae > Geothrix > Geothrix sp. Next base: position 893,476 of record NZ_CP126625.1, read on the forward strand.
TTTCCGAGGACGATCCCGAGACCCTGCGCTTCTTCGAGCTGCTCAAGGTGAAGCTGCGGGCCCAGCACCTGGCCGTCTCCGAAGTGGCCCTGGACAAGGGCCAGCTGAAGTTTCGCCTCAGCCCCCAAACGCCCCTGGATCCGGCGAAGCTCATGGCCTGGGTGGGCCGCACCAAGGGCGCCAGCCTCAGCCCCGACGGCGCCGTGCGGCTGCCCGTGCAGGGCACCGCCGACGGCCCCATCCTCCAAGCCCAGCGGGTGCTGGTGGAGTGGGCGGGGCTGTAGAGATCAGCTTTCAATGCGTGGGCAGGCGGAAGGACACCATCACGGTGGCGAAGCCTGTGTTGGCATCCGGTACGGATTGGAAACCGGAGGTCGCCATGCGGATGAGGTGGACATCGAGTTCCACGGCCCAGTGCCGGCTCCATTGGAAGCCGACTCCGACCTTCGCGCCGGGGCGCCAGCGCTGATCGACATACCGGTAGTCCCCCTGGCCATCAGGCGGTTCGTACCCACTGTGGAAGGTGTATGCCCCTGAGATGGTGTTCAGGGAGGGACCGGCCAGGACATAGAGTTCACGGTCCCCGCGGTGACGCAGCACCCATTGGTAGTCGGCGGCGACCTGCTGGTTGCTGATGGTCCCCGTGATGCTGCTGAGGAGGGCCCTGGCCCTTCGCTCCGGGCCGAGCTTGTAGGTCACGCCGATCTCCGCGTTGAGCAGAATGGGAAACCACTCGCGAAACTCATGTGGATGCCGCTTGGGCGTGTCCCAGCTGGAAGTGGCCTCCCCCCAGCCCAGGTTGAATTGGTACACGAGGCCCTGCGCACTGAGCTGTCGCGGCATCAGGCAGAGGAACAGGCCCATGCACAGGCTGCGGCTGATCTTTCGGGGATCGGGCATGTTGAACCCTTTCGCTACGAGCAGCAGCTTTTATGGGAAGGCAGATCCATCTACTTCTTCATCACCGCACGCTCAATCTTCCTGGCCGACCCGAATGCCGCGAGGCAGGGATCCACGACCTCGGGTGCCTTGGAGTTCGTCAGCACGGTGCCGACGCATTGGAGGTTCTTCGCGTCGAAGAGCACGGTGAGCAGGTGCCGGTACTCGCCCTTGGCGGGCTCCCTGTCCACGACTTTCTTGTCGGTGGAGAGGATCCACCAGCCCTGGACCGTGGTGGATGCCAGCGGCTGGGGCTTGAGGTCGGTCTCGGCGGAGCTGTCCTTGAGGCGCTTCACGGTCTGCTCGGCGCTGGACCACGCGCCCAGGGGATTGCCGATGCCCTTGATGGGGAAGAGGAAGGCCTTGAAACCCGCCTGGTCCACCACGCCATAGCGCGCGGCGAACAGGTGCTCGGGCCGGGCGCGGTCGAAGGCCTCGGTCCAGGTCTCGGGCAGGGACAGGGCGAGGACGCCGTCCTCGGGGAGGGTGTAGCGGTGCTCCACCACGGCGGGCAGGGGCAGGCGGCTGGCGTCCTCCGTGGGCAGGGTGCGCAGGGCCTCGGGGAGGAGCTGCCAGGCCTGGCCTGGATCCGCCGGAGGCCGGATGGATTCGCCCGCCTTCGCCTTGGTGTGGAGTTGCCGGGCGTAGTCCGCCCGCTGCACGTCCTTCTGCGACTCGGCGAGGGCATGTCCCTTGTCGAAGGCGGCGGCCATGTCCTTGGGATCGCCACCCGTGCAGGCCAGTGCCTGGCCCAGGTCGATCCAGGCCAATGAACTGCCCGGGTCCAGCCTGATGGCCCGGCGGCAATGATCCACGATGCCTGCGGATTCGCCCGCCACCATCATGCGGAAGGCCAGGTTCAGCCAGGCCCTGGCCACGAAGGGCGCGTCCCCGCGGAGGGCCTCCACCTTTTCAAGACAATGCTCTGCGGCTTTCCACTCCCGGGCCTCGATGAAGGTGTTGGCCTGGGCGTTCCAGGGCTGCATGGTCTTGCCGCCATCCAGCTGGATGGCCCGCCAGCCGGCCCGGGCGGCCGCGGGAAGCCGCCGCAGATTCCGCAGGCAGATGGCGTACTCGTTCCAGACCTCGGCGCGGGCCGGCGCCAGGGCCAGGGCTTTCTCGTAGAGGGGCAGGGCCTCCGCGTAGGCCTTCTTCTGCAGCTCGGCATAGGCCGCATCGTAGGCCTTGGCCGCTTCGGGGACCGGGGCCTCGGCCTTCTTCTGGGGGGCTGTGGACGGTGGGGCGCCGGCGGAGAGGGGCGCGCTCAGCAGCACCAGCAGGGAAGGGACCAGGCGGTTCATGGGGGCTCCGGACGGGGCGGCCTCGTCGGCAGGGGCGGGGAGGTGGAAAAAGGCGCGGGGTCGTTGGGGTCCTCCAGCATCCCAGAGCCCGGAGGCAGGGGCAAGGAGGTGGGGATTCAGCCGTTTCCGGCTATCCGCCGAAAGGCTGGCATGGCCCAGGTACGGAGCACCAGCCTCTGGAGTGGCCACCGTCCGACGATGGTGGCCGCCGGATGTTTTCTGGCGGCGGCGGTGCTGGGTCTGGTGACGACCCACTTCGGCAGCATCCGGGACTTCGAGCCCGCGGGGATCGCCACCGCGAGCCGGACCCTGAACGCCATCATGTCCGTGACCATGACGAGCATCGCGCTCATCCTGCCCCTCACGGCGAATCTCTACACGCCACGGCTGGTGAAGCTCTACGTGGCGCACCCGCTGATCGTGGGCGGGCTGTCGGTCCTCGTCTTCAGCAACCTGCTGCTGATGTCCCTGCATTTCTTCCCGCCGGGGCACCCCTTCGTCCGGTTCGGCATCTGGGTCATCGCCTTCGTCTACCTGGTGGTGCTCGCAGGCGTCCTCCCCTATCTCTTCGGCATCAGCCGCTTCCTCCGCCCCAGCTACTTCATGCCCATGCTCACCCGGAAGGGGCTGCGCAGCCTCCAGGAGCTGTCCCGGGGCCGCCGCCTCGAAGCCAACAAGGACGAGCTCTTCGAGACCATCGACGTGGTGACCAACGTGGCGCTCACGGGCATGGCCCGCGGAGACCGGCAGCTGGTGATGCTGGCCCTGAAGAGCCTGCACGCGCTGCTGACGGGCATCATCCAGTGCGCCGGGCCGGAGTTGTCCGCCTGGCGGGGCTCGCGGCCCTGGTTCGTGCCGGGCCTGGCCAAGGAGGGGCAGGACTACCTCACTCGCGAACGGGTCTGGCCCGAGGCCTATGTCCTGGCGCAGACGCTGAAGGTCGCGGAGGTGGCGACCCGCCGCCAGCACGAGCTGCTCTCGGAGCTGGCCGCGCAGCTGGTGGACACGGCCCGCCTGGCCTGCGCCGTCGGGGCCGAACCCGTCATCGAGCTGCACGTCATGACCTTCAACACCCTGCTGCGGGAGGCCCTGGAGGAGAAGGACCTGCGGCGCTTCCAGAACCTCTCCTACCACTACCGCCTGCTCATCGAGGCCTTCCACGCCAGCCCCGACCGGATGCATGACGCCGCCCGCCACCTCCTGCACTACGCCCGCCTCGCGGCCCGGCAGGGCATCGCCTTCGCGTTCGAGACGGTGGTCTACGACCTGGGCGAGCTGGTGCTCAGCCTCGCCCGCCAGGACGAGGAACGGGCGGTGGAACTGGTCCAGGCCTGGGCGGGCCCGGTCTGGCAGGAGGCCATCGCCCCGGACAGCGCCATGAAGAAGGTGGGGTGGCGCACCATCCTCCGCACCCACTGGGAGGCCCGGGCCGGGGGCCTGAAGGAGGTGGCCGAGGCCATCTTCTGGCGCTTCCTGGCGGACGAGGCCATCCACCGGGAGCAGCTGGAGCTGCTGCTGGAGGAGAACCGCGAGCTGCACTATGAATTCAACGACCGGCTCATGCGGTTTGCCCACCTGTCGCCCCCGGCCTGGGCGGAAGCCCAGGCGTTCCTGGAGCAGTGGTAGCCGTTCGCCGGTGGGAGCCCTCCATTCGCCGATCCCCCTGCTTGGGGGCCCTCCGGAGGACTAATTTGGAGCCAGTCCTGGAGTGCCCATGTTCTCCTTCCTGTTCTCCGAAGCCGCCGTCCTGATCCGCGTGATCCAGGCCGTGGCCCTGTTCGCGCTGATGACGGCCTTCGCGCCGGCCGCGCTGCACGGCGCCGAGTCCCGCCCCGAGCCGCGCATCGTGGCCCTGCACGGACTGGAGGCCGCCGAGGTGCGCTCGCAGGGCTTCACCCTGCCCCGGGCCATGAAGGTCCACGTCTATGCCAAGGGCGCGGGGCTGCGCTTCCCCACCCGCATCGCCCGGGAGCACCCCTTCTTCGCCCACGGCTGGATCCTGAACGCCGTCACCCGGGAAGTGGTGTGGCAGATGGACGGCGTGAACACCAAGCGCAACTGGGAGTACCGGGTCGCCGACCAGTATCTGGACCTGCCGGCGGGCAGCTACGAGGCCTACTTCAGCAACCACGGGTTCGGCCAGGGCCTCCTCTTCGCCCAGTGGTTCCGCAACATCGACCGCCGCTCCCTGGCCGTCCAGGAAGACAGTCACCACCACCGCTTCCTGCAGGCCATCGGGGCCGATGACGCCAGCCTGGTCCGGCACTGGCGGGAGCAGGTGGGGAACTACGGCATGGAGATCTACCTGCCCTCCGGCGACCCGAAGGAAGTGAACCTCTTCGAGGCCCCCCTGCGCTGGCGGAACATCGTGGTGTCCCTGGCGGCCACCACCGACGATGGCCACTGGACCCAGTCCTTCCACCTGGCCCGGCCCGTGAGCCTGCACGTCTACGCGCAGGGCGAGGGCAGCGGGCGGCTGATGCACGACTACGGCTGGATCACCGATGCCCGCACCCGCACCCGGGTCTGGGAGATGAGCATGGACAAGTCCCGGTACGCCGGCGGCGCCATGAAGAACCGGCGCCAGGTGGAAACCATCCAGCTGCCGGCCGGTGACTACGAGGCCACCTTCATCACCGATGATTCCCACTCGCCCGCGGATTGGAACGCCGCGCCTCCCGCTGATCCCGGCACCTATGGCCTGACCCTGGCCATCCCCGCGGACAAGGACCTGGCGGCCTTCACGGCCACCAAGCCCCTGGCCTGGACCGTGCTGGCCGAAGCCGTGCGCGTAGGCAACGACCAGGACCGATCCGTCGCCTTCAGCCTGGCTTCGGCCCAGTCCGTGCGCGTCTACGCCATCGGCGAGGGCAGCGGCGACGAAATGGCCGACTTCGCCTGGATCGAGGACGGCGCGGGCAAGCGCGTATGGGTCATGGACCGGGGCCGGACCCAGCACGCCGGCGGGGCGGGCAAGAACCGGGTGAGCGACGAGTTCATCAACCTGCCGAAGGGCGCCTACACCCTGCGCTACCGCACCGACGACAGCCACGCCTACGGCCGCTGGAACAGCACGGCGCCCTGGGACCAGGAGCACTACGGGGCGACGGTCTACGTGGCGAAGTGAGCGCGGATCAGATTTCGCCCGTGCGCAGGGCCCGCAGGGCCTCCTGCTCGTCGGGCACCACCTCGAAGGCCTCGCGGAAGGCCTCCGGGATGCTCCGGGGCCTGCCCGCCTCCGTATCGATGAACACCCAGACGGTCCTGGCGCGGGCCAGCACCTTGCGGTCCCGCTCCCGCCAGAACAGGTAGTGGCGCGGGGACTCCTGGTCTTCGAAGCCGCCGATCCAGGTGAGCAGCTTGAGCCTCTCGCCTGCGAAGGCCGGCCGCAGGTAGTCGATGGCGTGGGAGCGGATCACCCAGGTGGTCCGGGTCGCCTGGTAGCGGTCCAGCGTCCAGCCGCAGGCATCCGAGTGGGCCGTGGCCACCTCCTGCATCCAGCGCAGGTACTCCAGGTTGTTGGCGTGCCCGTTCACGTCGATGGCGGAATCGGGGACGGTGAAGGTGTGGGCGAAGAGGCCGCGGCTGCCCATGGTCAGGCTCCCGCCGCCGGGCCCACGGGATCGTGCGGCAGGCTGCCCCGCGGCGAGCGGAAGTAGGCGTAGGGCGTGGCGTGGAGGAAGTTCGAGACGCGGCTGGTGTAGATGTCGGCGTAGCGCTCGATCTGGCGCGTGAGGTGGCTCTTGTCGTTGCCGGCTCGGGTGAGCAGGCCCCAGCGGGCGTTGGTCAGCTCGCCGCCGGCCTTGGCCAGGGGGCCGATCTCGGCGTCGAGGGCCAGGAGCTGGCCGCGGAGGTCATGGACGCGGGCCTCTGCGGTGGCCGCATCGCCCTGGGCGGCGGGGCCGTAGCCCGCATGCAGGCGTTGCAGGGCCAGACGGGCCTGGGAGAGCCGGGCCTCCAGGGTTTCCTTCCCCCGCATCAGGGCCATGAGGCGCAGCTCGGTGGGGCGGTAGCCCTCCAGGGCCGCCACCTCGGCCTCCAGCTCGCGCAGCACCAGCGCCGTGCGCCAGCTCAGGGTGCGCTTGCTCACGTGGACATCGCCGAACATGTGGTCGCCCACGTAGAGGATCTCGTCCCCGGCGATGCCCAGGTCCCGCTCCACCTGCGGCGCCGAGCCACCCAGGTAGATGCCGCCGACCTTCAGAGGCCCCACCAGGGGCCGCAGCAGGCCGGCTTCGTCGACCACCTCGAAGAAGGGGCCCTGCTCCACGAAGAAGGCCGGCTTGCGGGCGGCGACGATGACCACGTCGAACAGCTGCCGCCAGGTCATGCCCTCCGGCAGGTGGCGGTCGTAGGCGTGGCTCATCATCTTGGAAGTGAAGCTCCACTCGGAGTTGGTGATGAGCAGCAGCTTCTTGCCCGCGGCCTTCTGGTCCAGCAGGGCCAGGGCTGCCTCGGGATCCTGGACCACGTAGCGCTCCGGGGCCGCGGCGATCTCGGCCTTCAGGTGGCCCTCCATGTGCTGGGCATCCACGCCGGAGCGCACATGGCGGTAGAGGCTGGCGTATTCGAAGGGGCGGGGCAGGGCGCCCCGGTCCAGCAGGTCCACGGCCTGGGCGTAGAGGCAGCCCTCGGACAGCGAGAAGAGGGTGTTGAGGAAGACCCAGCGGGGCTCGGAGAGGTCCACCAGGGTCTGGGCATAGGCATCGCGCTGCTCGGCGAACTCCAGCATGCGGGTGCCGTGCATGGCCCGCTTCACGAAGCCGAAGCGGTTCGCCTTCACCAGGTTGCCCAGCTCCGTATCGATCACGAGGCCGCGGGTCACCATGGACCCATCGAAATCGAGGCCCTCCATGGGCCAGCCCTCGGAGGCCAGCCGGGCTCTGGCCTGGGCGTAGACCATGCGCTCGAAGGCCTCCACCCGGTAGTCCACCAGCGTGTAGTCCATGTCGTAGCCGATGGCCCGCACCGAGCGCAGGTTCAGCGTCCGGTTGCAGAAGATGCCGCGGCCGGGAGGGACTTCGGGGAGCGGGGGATTGGGCATGGCCCAGGATAGCAAGCCGCCACCCGGGATCCCGAGGGTGGCAGGGCTCCCCGCCCCCGTGCGATTCTGGAGGGTCGCGTCCGGAGGTTCTCTTGTTCCCGTTGCATCGATTCCTGGTTCCCGCCCTGATCATCGCCCTGCCCGCCGCGGCGGCGGAGAAGCGGGCCTTCCACATCGAGGACCTGTACCGGCTCAAGGGGGTGCAGCACCTGGCGCTGAGCCCGGACGGCTCGAAGCTGGCCTTCGAGGTGTCCAGCCAGGACCTGAAGGCGTCCACGCGGAACACCCAGCTCTGGCTGCTGGAGGTTGCCTCGGGGCAGGCGAAGCAGCTCACCTTCTCGGGCAAGTCGGATACGGCGCCCCAGTGGTCGAAGGACGGGAAGACCCTCTACTTCCTGTCGAGCCGCAGCGGGGGCAGCCAGCTCTGGGCCCTGGACGCCAGCGGCGGCGAAGCCCGCAAGGTGACCTCCTTCGAGGCGGGCGTGGGCGCGCCGAAGCTGATGCCCGGCGGGGACAAGGTGGTGTTCGAGGCCTCCGTGTTCCCCGAGGCCCTGACGGACGGCGCCCGGCACAAGGAACTCAGCGACAAGCTGGACAGCGGCCCGGTGCAGGCCCACCTGGCCGATGAGCTGCTCTACCGCCACTGGACCGGCTGGCGCGATTTCCAGTACAGCCACCTGTTCACGGCCACCTTCGAGGGCAAGGTGGAGGCGCTCACCGCCGGGAAACAGGACTACCCGGCCTTCTGGCAGAGCTGGGACCTGAGCCCCGACGGCAAGGAGGTCTGCGTCACCACGAACACCGACGCGGTCCAGGCCCGCAGCACCAACCAGGACCTCTTCCTCATCTCCCTGGAGGGCGTCCGCACGCCCCGGCGCATCACCGGCGACAATCCGGCCGCAGACCAGGACCCCAAGTATTCGCCCGATGGCCGCTTCATCGCCTACAAGTTCCAGACCAAGCCGGGCCACGAGTCCGACCGCTTCCGCCTGGCCATCTACGACCGGCAGGCGAAGATCCGCAAGGTGCTGACGGAAGGCATCGACAACTGGGTGGACGGCTTCCAGTGGTCGGCGGACGGCAAGGCCCTCTGGTTCACCGTGCAGGAGAAGGGCCGCTGGCCCCTGTTCCGCGTCGAGGTGGCCACCGGAAAGACCACCCGCATGCTGGAGGGGCAGAGCATCCGCGAGTTCGTGGTGAGCCCCGACCAGAAACGCGTGCTGCTCACCAAGACCCGGGTGGGCGAGCCCGTCGAGGTGTGGAGCTACGCCTTCGAGACCAGGGAGCTGAAGCGGCTCACCGCCTTCAACCAGGCCGTGGCCGACGAGGTGGACATCCGCCCGGCGGAGGAATTCACCGTGAAGGGCGCCGACGGCAAGGACATCCACGTCTTCCTGGTAAAGCCCCACGGCTTCGATCCCGCGAAGAAGTATCCGCTCATCCTCAACGTGCACGGCGGTCCGCAGATGATGTGGTCCGACACCCTGCGCGGCGACTGGCAGGTCTATCCCGGCGCGGGCTACATCGTGGCCTTCCCCAATCCCCACGGCTCCACGGGCTACGGCCAGGCCTTCACGGACGCCATCAGCGGCGACTGGGACGGCAAGGTGCAGACCGACATCCTGAAGGTGGCCGACCATCTCGCGGCCCTGCCCTACGTGGACAAGGACCGCATGGGCGCCATGGGCTGGAGCTGGGGCGGCTACGCCATGATGTGGCTGGAGGGCCACACCACCCGCTTCAAGGCGCTGGCCGCCATGATGGGCGTGTACGATCTGCGCTCCATGCACGGCGCCACCGAGGAGCTCTGGTTCGCGGAGCACGACCTCACGGGCACGCCCTGGGACAAGGCCGCCGCCTACGACCGCATGAACCCCAGCAGCCACGTGAAGGCCTTCAAGACTCCCTGCCTGGTCATCACCGGCGAGCGCGACTACCGCGTGCCCTACACCCAGAGCCTGCAGTTCTTCACGGGTCTGCAGGAGATGGGCGTGCCCAGCCGGCTCATCGTCTTCAAGAACGATGGCCACTGGCCCGACAACCTGAAGTCCATGCCCGTCTACTACAACGCCCACCTCGAGTGGTTCCAGAAGTACCTGGGCGGCAATGCCGCCCCCTGGAAGACCGAGGACATGGTGCGAAACCTGGCCTTCGACAAGGCCGGGAAGTAGGCTCGCATGGGGGCGTGGCCGACTGGCTGCGCCCCGCATCACCTGACCGTTCAGCGAAAGGGCATCGACATGAACAGCACCCTCATGGTGGTTCCGGCGCTCCTGGCCATGGTGGCCGTCCCCCCTGTCCATGCGGCGGCTTCCGGCGGCGCCGTGAAGGCGGCCTTCTCGCGCTTCAAGGCCGACTTCATCGAGGCCTACTGGAAGCAGAACCCGGAAAGCGCCGTGGCGGCCGGCTACTACAAGTACGCGGACCGGCTGCCGATTCCCGACGACGCCGAGCGCCGCCGGGGGCTTGCCTTCGCGGCGACCTGGCTGCGGAAGCTGAAGGCGTTTGATGAGTCCTCCCTGGATGCCCAGGACCGGATCGATCTGCGCCTGATCCGCAACCAGCTGGCGTCTGAGCGCTGGGAGACCACGGTCTTCAAGGCCCACCAGTGGGATCCTTCCAGCCACAACGTGGCCCGCACCTTCGGCCTCCTCCTGGGGACGGAGTACGCCCCTCTGGAAGTCCGGCTCCGGACGGTGGCGAAGCGCCTGCCCCTGGTGGCCCCCTATTACGCTGCCGCGCAAACCTCGATCAAGAGCCCCACGCGCGAGCACACCCAGCTGGCCATCCTCCAGAACAAGGGCGCCCTGGGCGTGCTGGGCGACGGCTTCCTCAAGCAGGTGGAGGGTTCCAGGCTCACGGAAGCCGAGAAGGCCCAGCTGAAGGCTGGGGCGGCCAAGGCCAGGACCGCCATCCAGGGCTACATCACGCATCTGGAAAACCTCGACAGGCAGCTGCAGGCCACGGGCGGCCGCTCCTTCCGCATCGGGAAGGAGCTCTTCGAGCAGTCCTTCACCTACTCGATCCAGGCGGACTGCACGGCGGAAGAGCTGTACCAGCGGGCCCTGGTGGAGAAGGAGAAGCTCCATGCCCGCATGGCCGACCTGGCCGTCCAGCTCTGGCCCAAGTATTTCGGCTCGGAACCCATGCCTTCGGCGCGGCTGGACCTGATCGGCCGCATGGTGGAGCGGCTTTCGCAGAAGCACGTGGCCGCGGAGGGCTTCGTGGCCGAGGTGAAGCGGCAGATCCCCCTGCTGGAAAGCTGGGTCCGGGAGCACGACCTCCTGGAACTGGATCCCACCAAGCCGCTGGTGGTGCGCGAAACGCCGGAATACATGCGCGGGGTGGCCGGGGCCAGCATCAGCGCGCCCGGACCCTACGATCCCGGGGCCAACACCTACTACAACGTGACACCGCTGGACGGCACCGCGGCCGAGAAGGAGAGCTACCTGCGGGAGTACAACGAGTACACCCTCCAGGTCCTCAACATCCACGAGGCCGTTCCCGGCCACTACGTCCAGCTCCTCCACGCCAACAAGTCGCCCAGCCTCGTGAAGGCCCTGTTCGGCAATGGGGCCATGGTCGAAGGCTGGGCGGTCTACGCCGAGCGGATGATGCTGGAATCCGGCTACGGCGGCAACACGCCGGAGATGTGGCTGATGTACTCCAAGTGGAACCTGCGGGTGGTGTGCAACGCCATCCTCGACTACAGCATCCACGTCCTGGGCATGAGCGAGGAGAAGGCCATGGACCTGCTGCTCCACGAAGCCTTCCAACAGGATTCCGAGGCCCGGGAGAAGTGGCACCGGGCGCAGGTCACCGCGGTCCAGCTCTCCAGCTATTTCGCCGGCTATGCGGCCATCTACGATCTGCGGGAGCAGCTCAAGGCAAAGCAGGGAGACCGCTTCGACCTCAAGCGCTTCCACGAGCAGTTCCTGGGTTATGGCAGCGCGCCGGTGAAGTCCATCCGGGAGCTCATGCTGCCGAAACGCTGAGCCCTATTTCTTCTTCTTGGCCGGAGACAGCGGGAAGGGCTTCGCGACTTCGGCCAGGGTGCCGCTCAGGCCCGCTCCCTTGTGGGTGGCGCCGTGGATCACGGCCGGCTTGGCCTTCTTGGGTTTCTTGTCGTTGGACATGAGTCCTCTGTGTGCGGGTCCCCGGTTCTTTGGGATTCGGACCCTGGCTCAGCATGGACCCATTACCTGTGATGACCGTTTTTATTAGTCGATCATTTTGAATGCCTATCGATCCCCCGGGGTGCCCCGGTGGCTCAGGGCGCAGCCTGGAACAGCCACCGGAGCGCCGCCGGGAGCCGTGCGGCCCAGGCACTCTCCGTGTGGCGGGCGCCTCCGGCCACCTGCACCATCAGGCGATCGGCTCGGACGCCCCGGAGCCTCAGCGCCTCTGCGACGTCGAGCGTGTCCTGCACCGCCTGGTGGCTGTCGGCGGGTGCCCCGGCTTCCCGGTCGCCGATGTCGAGGTAGAGGCGCAGGGCCGGGTCCGGGTTCGCGGCGGCGGCCTCCTTCAGCATCCGCCGTCCGCCCACCCAGAAGGAGCTGGAGAAGCAGGCGGCCTTGCCGAAGACGCCGGGATGCCGCAGCACCGTGTGGAGGGAGATGAGACCGCCCAGGGAGCTTCCAGCCAGCGCGGTGTGGGCGGCTTCGGGCTGCGTGCGGTAGGTGCGATCCACCCAGGGCTTCAGGGTCTTCACGAGGAAATCCGCGTAGGCATCGCCCTTCGGGGTGGGGATGCGCTCGTCGCGGTAGGGCGAGTACTCGGCCAGGCGCTCCTTCCCGCCGTGGTCGATGCCCACGACGATCATGGGTGGCAGTTCGCCGCTGGCGCACAGCTTCGCCAGCGTCTCGTCCACTTCCCACTCGCCCGCGAAGGAGGTGGCCGCATCGAACAGGTTCTGGGCGTCGTGCATGTAGAGCACGGGATAGCGCCGGCCGGAGGTCTCGTAGCCCGGTGGCAGGAGGATGCGCAGCGTGCGGGTCGTGCCCAGCTGCGGCATGGCAAAGCCTTCAACCAGCCGCAGGTCGCCACTGACCGTGTGGGTGACCTCGGGCGCGGGGGCCTGGTCCCGCCAGCACTCCACCTGCACCCGCACGGCCGTGGCCGGGCCCGCCTCCACGGTGCGGTTGGGGAGCTCACCCCCCTTGGCGTCCTTCTCCACGGTCTCCCAGCTGCCCCGGGTGAGCTTGAACTGCAGGGCATAGCCGGACTCGAGGGGGAACTGGCCGGACCAGGTGCCATCGGCCTGCCGCCGGAGCTTCCACTGCGGATCGCCGGGGTTCCAGCCGTTCATGTTGCCCGCCACGTGGAGGGTGGCGTCGGCAGGTGTGGTGGCCGGCACGGTCACCTGGAAGCTCACGGCCACCTTCGCCGCCGGCTGGGCCCTCGCGCCCGGGGACAGGGACAGCAGGAGCAGTAGGGGGAGGAGCCGGCGCGGGAGCGTGAAGGGGAGGATGGCGGACATGCGGACTCCTGGCGGGGAGGGGGAGTGTCCCATGGGGCGGGGCGTCTGGCTTCCCTCGTAAGATGATGCTACGGTACGGAATGCACCTTCCGGAGCCCCCATGCGCACCGCTTCTGCTTTGGCCGCCCTCATGACGCTACCCGCCCTGGCCGCGGACCCGGCCCCCGCCACGAACCCCTTCTTCGCGGAATGGAAGACCCCCTTCGGCGTCCCGCCCTTCGCCGAGATCCGGGAGGAGCACTACCTGCCCGCCTTCCGCGAAGGCATCGCCCGGCACAAGGCCGAGGTGGCCGCCATCGCCGAGGCCCCGGGGGCCCCGACCTTCGAGAACACCATCCTGGCCCTGGAACTTGCCGGCCAGTTCACGGACCGGGTGGGATCGGTGTTCTTCAACCTCACGGGGGCCGAGACGAACCCGAAGCTCCAGGCGGTGAACCGCGAGGTGATGCCTCTGATGTCCGCCCACCGGGACGACGTGCAGCTGAACCCGAAGCTCTTCCATCGCGTGAAGGCGGTCTGGGATGCGCGGGCCACCCTGAAGCTCGCGCCGGATCAGGCCCGGCTGCTGGAGCGCACCTACAAGGGCTTCGTCCGGGCCGGAGCGGCCCTGACGCCCGACCAGCAGGTCCGGATGCGCGCCATCAACACCGAGCAGTCCAAGCTGGGCGTGGAGTTCGGCGACCGCCTGCTCAAGGCCACCAAGGCCTTCCAGATGGTGGTCTCGAGTCCCGCGGACCTCGCGGGCCTGCCCGAGGGCACCTGCGCCGCCGCGGCCGCCGCGGCCAAGAAGGCTGGGCAGGAGGGCAAGTGGCTCTTCACGCTGGACGGCCCCAGCATCTGGCCCTTCCTGGAATACGCGCAGAACCGCGAGCTGCGGAAGCGCATCCTCACGGGCTACCTGGAGCGCTGCAACCAGGGCGGCGACACCGACACCAATGCCATCGTGGCCCAGGTGGCGGCCCTGCGGGTGGAGAAGGCCCAGCTGCTGGGCTACAGGACCTGGGCTGACTACGTGCTCGAAGAGAACATGGCCAAGGATCCCAAGGGCGTCTACGGGCTGCTGGACCAGATCTGGAAGCCTGCCCTGGAGGTGGCCAAGAAGGAGCGCGCCGAGCTGCAGGCCATGATGGTCAAGGACCTGCCGGGCCAGAAGCTGGAACCCTGGGACTGGCGCTATTACGCCGAAAAGGTGAAGCAGGCCAAGTACGACTTCGACGAGGAATCGGTGAAGCCCTACTTCGCCATCGACGCCGTGCGCCAGGGCGCCTTCACCCTGGCCGGAAGGCTCTACGGCATCACCTTCACCGAGGTGAAGGGCCTGCCCGTCTACCAAAAGGACGTGCGCTGCTTCGAGGTGAAGGAGCAGGATGGCCGCCACCTGGGCCTCATCTATGTGGACTACCACCCCCGGCCCGGCAAGCGTGGTGGGGCCTGGATGAGCAACTACCGCTCGGCCTGGGTCAAGGACGGGCAGCAGGTGGATCCGGTGGTGGTGAACGTCTGCAACTTCACCGCGCCCGCCGGGGACCGGCCCGCGCTGCTGACCTCGGACGAGGTGCGCACGCTCTTCCACGAGTTTGGCCACGGCCTGCACGGCCTCTTCTACAAGGGGCGCTACCGTGGCACCGCCGGCACGCCCCGGGACTTCGTGGAGCTGCCCAGCCAGGTCATGGAGAACTGGTCCATGGAGCCGGAGATGCTGAGGCTCTACGCGAAGCACCACAAGACCGGTGAGGTGATCCCCGATGCCCTGGTGGCCAAGATGAAGAAGGCCGCCACCTTCGGCCAGGGCTTCGCCACCGTGGAGTACATGGCCGCCTCGCTGCTGGACATGGACTGGCACACGCTGACCACCATCAAGCCCCAGGACACCGCAGCCTTTGAAAAGGCCTCGCTGGCCAAGTGGGGGCTCATCGCCGAGATCCCGCCCCGCTACCGCAGTCCCTACTTCAACCACATCATGGGCGGCTACGCGGCGGGCTACTACAGCTACATCTGGAGCGCCGTGCTCGACAGCGACGCCTTCCAGGCCTTCAAGGAGAAAGGCAACCTCTTCGACCCCGCCACGGCGGCGAAGTTCCGGGCCGAGGTGCTCTCCAGGGGCGGCACCGAGGATCCCGCGCTGCTCTACCAGCGCTTCCGCGGCCGCGATCCGAAGGTGGAGCCGCTGCTCGAGAAGCGCGGGCTGAAGTAGCCGCCGCCGATCTATCCGGCAGGGCCTTGTGGCAAAGTGGTTCCACCCCAGGAGCCCCCATGCGCTGTGTCCTTGCCGTGCTCTGCCTCGCGCCGATTCTTGCGGCCCAGACGTCCGAGGCCCCGCAGGCCCACCATGGCGTCCGCCTGCCCGAGGCCTTCTTCGGGGGGAACCGGGCCCGGCTCCTGGCCAAGGCCAAGGCCATGGGGCCCGGCACGCTTGTCGTCGCGAAGTCCATGCCCACTCAGCCCAGCTCCGGCGGGGAGGACCGTCCCTACCGCCAGGACTCGGACTTCTACTACCTCACAGGCGTGGAGGAGGAACGCGCAGTGGCCCTGCTGGATGGGGACAAGGGCACCTACACCCTGCTCGTCCAGGCGCGGGACCCGAAGCGCGAGGCCTACACCGGCCCGCGTCTCGGGGTGGAGGGGGCGAAGCGCAAGGGGGCCGATGAGGCCGTGGCCTTCCCCGAGGCGGAGAAGACCCTCGATGCCGCCCTCAAGCAGGCCAAGCGCATCGTGCTCATCGACAGCTACGACGAGCCCTTCCGGGTGAAGGTCCTCGATGCGGCCTATCCCAAGGGCTATACGGGCTGGATGGGCGCCTACGAGAAGAGCCTGGTGGACGGCCGGCCCATCGTCGCGGAGATGCGGGTCATCAAGCAGCCCGCCGAGGTCGAGATGATCCAGCGCGCGGTGGACGCGAGCATCGAGGGCCATCTGGCCGCGCTGCGTGGCAGCGCGGGCTTCACCAACGAGGGGCAGGTGGCCGCCCGCCCTGGAGGGGACGGTGCGGGCCCTGGGGGCGCGTTTCCTGGCCTATGAATCCATTGCGGGCGCGGGGAGCGATGGCTGCCTTCTGCACTACGCGAACAACGACCAGCCCATCCCGCCGGGGTCGCTCATCCTCATGGATGCCAGCGGCGAGGTGGGCTACTACACCTCCGACATCACCCGCACCTGGCCCGCCAACGGCCGCTTCAGCCCTGAGCAGCGGGCGCTCTACGACCTGGTGCTCAGGGCCCAGGAGGCGGGCATCCAGGAGCTGCGGCCGGGCAACATCCACATCGCCAGCTTCATGAAGGCGGCCCGCATCATCAGTGATGGCCTCGTGGAGCTGGGCCTCATCAAGGGTGAGAAGGAAGAGGCCTTCAAGCGGGGTGACTGGGGCAAGTTCCTGCCCCACGGCGTGAGCCACTACCTGGGCCTGGACGTGCATGACGCGGGAAGCTACGGCGCGCCGCATCCCTTCCACAAGCACGGCGGCAGTCGGCCCCTGGAGGCGGGCATGGTGCTCACCATGGAGCCCGGCATCTACATCCCCCGGGGCATGGAGGGCGTGGAGGCGAAGTGGCAGGGCATCGGCATCCGCATCGAGGACGTGATCCTGGTGACGCCGGAGGGACCGCGCAACCTCAGCGCCCGCCTGCCCCGCAAGGCGGAGGAGCTGGAGAGGATCGTCCGCGGCGGGGCCGGGGCCCGGCGGTAGGCCGCCGGCTCAGAACCGCCAGGCGGCGCCCACGGTGAGCCCCGTCGCCGTGAGGTCCTTTTCGATGGGGCTCCAGAAGCCCTTGGCCTCCACGCCGAGGTGGGCTGAGACCTGATAGCCGATGCCGCCCGCCACGCCCAGGCGGGTGGCGGAGGTGGCTGAAGGGTTGGTGCCGGTGGCGCTCACGCGCCACTGCTGGCCGCCGATGCTGCCCACCAGATAGGGCCCCTTCTTGGCGTCTTCGCCGGGGAACCACAGCGCGTCGAGCATCAGGTCCACCGAGGTGACGCTGGTCTTGGTACCGGCCAGGCCGAGGGTGTCACCCTTGGGAATCTGCTGGGCGCCGATGGTGGGCCGGAACACGAAGGCATCGCTGACGGGGATCTCCACGAACACGGAGAGCCCCAGGCCCATCTGGCCGTTGGTGAGGTTCCGCAGGTCGCTCATGGGCACCAGGGCGTGGGCGTTGAGGCCGATGGCGGCGTCCTGGGCGGCGAGGGGCAGGGCGGCCAGCAGCAGGAAGGGCAGGGGGCGGAGCTTCATGGGCGGACCTCGTAAGTGGAAAGGATGGCGTTCCAGCGATTCTGCGCCTTGAGGATGCGCTCGGCCACGAGGCGCAGGACGCCCCGTCCGCCTTCGACGGGCGTCACCCAGTGGCAGGCGGCCCGCACCTCGGCCACGGCATCCGCAGGACAGCAGGCCAGGCCCACGCGCCGCAGCAGAGGCAGGTCGGGCAGGTCGTCGCCCAGGTGGGCGATCTGATCCAGGGCCAGGCCGTACTTGGCGCAGAGCTGGTCCAGCACGGGCCCCTTGTCCAGGTGGCCCGCGAAACAGTCCTCCACGCCCAGGTCCCGGGCGCGGTTCACGGTCGCATCGGAGGCCAGTCCCGAGATGAAGGCCACGGGGATGCCGGAGCGCTGCAGCCACTTGATGGCCGCGCCGTCGCGCACGTGGAAGGCCTTGGTGTGGCCGGGCTCCTTCCCGTAGAGGAGGGCGCCGGTGGTGAGCACACCGTCGATGTCGGTGCAGAGCAGGCGGATCTTGGCGGCGCGCAGGTCCAGGTCGTCCACGGCATCTCCCGACAGCCAGCCTAGCAAATCCGCAGGGTCGGGCATGACCCTCGTCACGATTCAGGCCAAAATCGGCACTGGAGTGGAACCTTCGGTTGCTGAATGATCCGATGGGTATACAGTTTTTATGGAGACTGCGCGTTTTGGGCTTGACAAAGATCAAAACCAAATGAATATAGTCGCATGGAGTTGATTTCGTGAACCACCAGCTCAGCAATCCCATGATCGACGAGGTGAGCGGCCTCTTCAGCGCCCTGGGGGATGCCTCCCGCCTGAAGATCCTGCGCTCGCTCCTGGATTCCAAGGGCCCCCTCAGCCAGGGGGCGGTCGCGGAGGCTTCCGGCCTCTCCCAGGCCAATGCCTCGAAGCACCTGGCCTGCCTGGTGCGCGTGGGTCTGGTGAGCCGCGAGCCCGAAGGCAACGCGGTGTTTTTCGCCCCAGTCATGCCGCTGGTGGGCGAGCTCTGCGATCTGGTGTGCGGCCATGTCAGCGACCGGGCCCGCGTGACCTACAAGGCTCTGAAGTGAAGGGGCGAGAGCCCTTTTTTTGGTCCGGAGTATTCCTTTATGAGTATTAAAACCATGCAATGCCTGACCTTGTGGCTGGTGGCCGGCGCCGCCGCCCTGGCGCAGGAACCCTTCACGGTGGCCACGGCCATCCGCAAGGCCTGGCGCGACCAGTCCGGGCTGAAGGCCGGCCGGGCCATGGCCGAGGGCAAGCGGGAGGAGGCCGCGGGCTTCGATGCGCTGAAGCTGCCCACGCTGACCCTGCAGGCTCAGGGCGTGCGCACGGACGAGCCCATGCAGGCCTTCGGCATGAAGCTCAACCAGAGCCGCATCGCGGCCCTGGACTTCAATCCTTCCAGCCTGAACAGGCCCGACGCGATCATGGGCTTCGGCGGCTCGGCGGTGGTGCAGCAGCCGCTCTATGCCGGCGGCCGCATCTCCGCGGCCAGGTGGGCCGGCGAATACACGGCCCAGGCCGAATCCGCCAGCCAGACGCGCCGCGAGCAGGAGACGGCGATGGCCATCGTGGAGGCCTACTTCGGCGCCCAGGTGGCCGAGCAGGCCCTGCTCTGGGTAGAGGACACCCGCACCTGGATCCTGGGCCTGGAGGCCTTCGCGGGGGCTCGCGTCCAGCAGGGGCTCATGCTCGAATCCGAGCTCCAGCGCCTGAAGGCGGTCCACGCCCAGGTCGAGGCCCAGAAGGCGGATGTGATACGCCAGGTGCGGGCCGCCCGCTCTGGCCTGGGCCTCCTCACCGGCAGCGCGCCGGTGGAAGCTCCCCTCGCGACGCCGCTGCAGGCGGAGGGTGCCGCGTTGAGTGCATCGACTCTGGTGCCCATCCGCGCGGACCTGCAAGCGGCCGAGCTGCAGGCGAAGGCGGCGGGTCAGGCCGCGAAGGCCGCTGCCGGCAGCCTGAAGCCCGAGGTCGGTCTCGAGCTGGGCGCGGGCACCCTGCGCCAGTCCTGGCACCAGGGCGGTACCTGGACCTGGGCCGCCGTGGGCGTGAAGTGGAAGGTGTTCTCCGGGCCGGACCGGGCCAGGTCCAACGCGGCCCAGGCCCAGGCTCGCGCCGCCGAGGACATGCGGACCTTCAAGCAGCAGCAGGCCGAGCATGAGGTACGCGTCGCCCGGGAAGCCCTGCGGGCCGCCGAGGCGAAGCATGCCGCCGCCAGGGAGGCGCTGGCTGCGTCCGAGGAATCCAAGCGGCTGCGGGAGGCCCGCCACCGCGAAGGCCTGACGCCCCTCACGGACGTGCTGGATGCAGAGGCCGCCCTGCAGGGCGCCCGCACCCTGCTGCTCCAGAGCCTCTATGACCTGCGCATCAGCCGCGCGGCCCTGGATCTGGCCACCGGCGCCCCCATCGAAGGAGTGACCCTGTGAAGCTTCACCTGTCCCTGGCCCTTGCGGGCCTCATGCTCGGAACGCTGGCCTGTGGCCACAAGGAGGCCTCCCCCGAGGGGAAGGCCCTGCCGAAGGTGGCCGTGACCCTGGTGGCCAGTTCCCAGGCGGAGGGCGGCACCTGGGTGGCCGCGACGCTGCAGTCCACCCGCACCGCCACCATGGCCACCCGCATGGCCGCCCAGGTCAAGCGGGTGCTGGTCCAGGAGGGCCAGCGCGTGGCCTCCGGCACCCTGCTCATGGCCCTCGGCGATGAGGATCTCCAGGCCCAGCTGAAGGCCGCCGAGACGGGGCTGGCCGCGGCGGAGGCCCACCAGCGCCGCATCCAGGCGCTCTTCGCTCAGAAGGCCGCCACCCCTTCCGAACTGGAGCAGTCCCAGGCCCAGCTCGCCCAGGCCCAGGCCGGGGTGTCCTCCCTGAAAGCCAACCTCGCCTACACCCAGATCCGCGCACCGTTCTCGGGCGTCGTGCAGTCCCGCAAGGTGAACGAAGGCGACTTCGTGGGCCCCGGCATGCCCCTGCTGGAGCTGGTGGGTGAAGGCGAGCAGGAGCTCGTGGCCACGCTGTCCGATTCTGAAGGCCGGGGCCTGAAGCAGGGCGCGAAGGTGCGCTTCGAGGCCGAGGGCGCCACGGGCGAGGCCCAGGTCACCGCGCTCGCCCCCGGTGGCGACGCCTTCAGCCACAAGGGCACGCTGCGGGCCCGGGTGCTCTCCCCCAGGGGCCTGCGCCAGGGGACCTTCGCGCGCATCCTCCTGCCGGGCGTCAAGGCCGAAGGGCTGATGTTATCGCGGAGCGCCCTGGTGACCCGGGGCGAGCTGACCGGCGTCTTCGTGGCGAAGGAGGGCCACGCGGAGCTGCGCTGGATCACCGTCGGCGATGGGGCCGGGGACAGCCTGCCCGTGCGCTCCGGCCTGAAGGCCGAGGACCGTGTCATCGACCGGCCCGGCAGCCTCCAGGATGGCCAGCCCATCGAGATCGCCGGCGGGGTGGACCGTGCCAAGTAGGGAGACGGGTGACCCGAAGCTCGGACTGGCGGGACGCCTCGCCAAGGGATTCCTCCGCAGCAAGCTCACGCCACTGCTGGTCTTCGCCTCGCTGTTGCTGGGCCTGCTCGCCGTGTGGCTCACGCCACGAGAGGAGGAACCCCAGATCGTCGTGCCCATGGTGGACCTCTACGTGCCCTACCCGGGCGCCAGTCCCAGGGAGGTGGAAAGCCAGGTGGCCACGCCCCTGGAGAAGCGGCTGTGGGGCATCCCCGGCGTGGAGTACCTCTACAGCGTGAGCCGGCCCGGCATGGCGCTCATCACCGTGCGCTTCAAGGTGAACGAGCCCCAGGAACCCAGCCTCGTGAAGGTCCACCAGGAGCTGGCGGCCAACCCGCAGCTGCTGCCGCCCGGCGCCATGAAGCCCATCGTCAAACTGCAGACCATCGATGACGTGCCCTTCCTGGTGCTGACGCTCCACGGCCAGGACCAGACCCCCGGCGGCCTCCGCCAGGTGGCCGAGGTGCTGGGTCGGGAACTGTCCACGGTGCCCAACACGGCCCAGGTGAAGGTGGTCGGCGGGGCTCGCCGCATGGTGCGCGTGGAGCCTGATCCCGACCGCCTGCGCTCACTGGGTTTCTCCCTGGCCGAGCTGCAGCCCGCCCTCCAGTCCGCGGAGGCCCAGCTGCCCGCCGGGGTGCTGGTGGATCGTGGCCGGCGCACCGAGGTGGAAGCCACAGGTTTCGTCCTGCAGGCCGCCGAGCTGAACCGCCTGGTGGTGGGCGTGCGCAACCAGAAGCCCATCTACCTGGGCGACGTGGCCCGCATCGTGGACGCGCCGGATCCGGAGCCGCCGATGGTCCTCTTCGCCGGGAGAGGCGCCCAGGGCTTCGAGCCCGCCGTGAGCGTCACGCTTGCCAAGCGTGCCGGCAGCAATGCCACGGCCCTGGCCGAGCAGGTGCTGGCCAAGGTGGAGGCGCTGCGCGGCGGCCTCCTCCCCCGCGACCTGAAGCTCACCGTCACCCGCAACTACGGCGAGACCGCCGGGGACAAGTCCAACGAGCTCATCGAGCACCTGATGATCGCCACGCTCAGCGTCATCGCGCTGATCCTGCTGGCCATGGGCTGGCGCAGCGCCGTGGTGGTGGGCATCGCCGTGCCCGTGACCCTGGCCCTCACCCTGCTCATCACCTACCTGTTCGGCTACACGCTGAACCGCGTCACGCTGTTTGCGCTGATCTTCTCCATCGGCATCCTGGTGGACGACGCCATCGTGGTGGTGGAGAACATCCACCGGCACATGCACCTGCCGGGCCAGCGCAAGAGCTTTGCCCGCATGGTGGTGGAGGCTGTGGACGAGGTGGGCAACCCCACCATCCTGGCCACCTTCGCGGTCATCGCCGCCATCCTGCCCATGGCCTTCGTGCGCGGCCTCATGGGCCCCTACATGCGGCCCATCCCCGTGGGTGCCAGCCTGGCCATGCTGTTCAGCCTCATCATCGCCTTCGTCATCAGCCCCTGGGCCAGCCTCATCGTGTTCCGAAAAGAGGCCAACCTGCCGACGACGGATCCCTCCGGCCTGCACCCGGCCACGCCCGACACGGCGGCGCCCGAGCCCGTCCACGACTGGCCCCACAAGAATCCCGAAGTGGCGCCGGACAGCCGCATGACGGCCCTCTACCGCAAGGTCATGCATGCGCTGCTCACGCGTCCGCCTGTGCGCTGGGCCTTCTTCGGCGGCGTGGTGGCCCTGCTCCTGGGGGCCATGTCCCTGGTGGGCTTCGGCGTGGTGAAGGTGAAGATGCTGCCCTTCGACAACAAGTCGGAGTTCATGGTGCAGCTGGACCTGCCGGCCGGAACGCCCAGGGAGGATGCCCTCGCCGTGGGCCAGGACATCGCCCGCCGCCTGTTGAAGGAACCCACGGTCAAGGATGTGCAGGTCTATGCGGGCGAAGCCGCGCCCTACACGTTCGTCGGCATGGTGCGCCACAGCTTCCTCCGCCAGGAGGCGGAGATGGTGGACCTCCAGGTGAACCTGGTGCCCAAGGAAAGCCGCAAGGAGCAGAGCCACGGGATCGTGGTGCGCCTGCGGCCTGAGCTGGAGAAGCTTTCGAAGCCTGCGGGTGCTCGAATGAAGCTGGTGGAAATTCCGCCGGGACCGCCCGTCATGGACACCATCGTGGCGGAGATCTACGGACCCAGCGAGGCCGAGCGCACGCGCCTTTCCCGCGAAGTCCTCACGGCCTTCAGGAGCGTCGAAGGCATCGTGGACGTGGATTCCACCCTCAACGCCACGAACCCCAAGCTCAACCTGGTGCTGGATCGCGAAAAGGCGGCGCTCCACGGCGTGGCGCCCGCCCATGTGATCCAGACGCTCGCCATGGCGGGGTACGGCTACCAGGCCGGTGCCTTCCACGTGCTGCGGGGCTCCAGCCAGGTGCCCGTGGTGGTCCAGCTGGCCCCCGGCAAGCGCCAGCACCTGGACCAGCTCCTGCAGCTCACCGTGCCCGGGGCCCGCGGGATGATCCCCGTGCGCGAGCTGGTGACCGTGACGGAGGGCGTCGAGGATGCCGCCATCCACCACAAGAACCTCATGCCCGTGGCCTACGTGTTCTCGGACCTGGCGGGCACCATCGAAAGCCCGGTCTACGCCCTGTCGGCCCTGAACAAGAAAATCGATGCGCTCAAGGGAACGGCCGGTGGCGCCGTCCCCCGCCTGGGCCTGGCACATCCCGAGAACACCGAGTCCCTGTCGCTGAAGTGGGACGGCGAGTGGCACATCACCCTCGAAGTCTTCCGCGACCTGGGCATGGCCTTCGCGGCCGTGCTGGTGCTGATCTTCGTGCTGGTGGTGGGCTGGTTCGAAAGCTTCGAGATCCCCTGGGTGATCCTGGTGCCGGTGCCCCTGTCCCTGATCGGCATCATCCCTGCGCATGGCATCCTGGGCGCCTTCTTCACGGCCACGAGCATGATCGGCTTCATCGCCGGGGCGGGCATCATCGTCCGCAACAGCATCATCCTGGTGGATTTCATCGAGCTGAAGCTGAAGGAGGGCATGGCCCTGGAAGCCGCCGTGGAGGAAGCCGGCGTGGTGCGCTTCCGGCCCATGCTGCTCACCGCCGCCGCCGTGCTGGTGGGCAGCGCCGTCATGCTGGCGGACCCCATCTTCCAGGGCCTCGCCATCAGCCTCATGGCCGGCGAAGTCGCGGCCACCGTGCTCTCCCGCATCGCCGTCCCCGTGCTCTATTACCTCGTGGCCCGCCGGGGCCACGCGGCCAACCTGCAACGCCAGGCGGCCATGGCCGCTGAATGAGGAGTGACACATGACCATCGACCGCATCGTCCACATCGTCGCAGGCACCTTCATTCTGGGCAGCCTCGCCTTGGCCCACCTCCACAGCCCGAACTGGCTCTGGTTCACCGCGTTCGTGGGCGCGAACCTGCTGCAGAGCGGGATCACCAACTGGTGCCTGATGACCTCCATCCTGCGCAAGCTGGGCGTGCCGGAAGGCCCTGCCGTCGGCTGCTCGCGGTGAAGGCCACGGCGATCCGCCTGGCGCTGGGTCTGCTCGTGGGGGGTGCCCTCGGCTACGGCTGGCACCGCCTGGTGGGCTGCAGCACGGGCGGCTGTCCGCTCACCGCCACGCCCCTGCGGGGCATCAGCTACGGCGCCGTCATGGGCCTGCTCTGGGCCTTGTCCCGGTAGGTCGCCTGGAACCATTCCACCTGATTCGGAGGGCGCATGTCCCCACTGCTGGACCACTGGTACTACCTGCTCCCCCTGGCGGCCATCGGCTACCTGTGGTGGAGCCGCCGGTCCGCCTCGGCCACGGACATCCAGGCGCTGCTGGGCCGGGGCGCCCAGGTGCTGGACGTGCGCACCCGGTCCGAGTTCAAGGCCGGCGCGCACCCCAAGGCCATCAACATCCCCCTGGATGAGTTGGAGGGCCGGACCCGGGAACTGGACAAGGCCCGGCCGGTGCTCGTCTGCTGCGAGACGGGCAGCCGCAGCGGCTTCGCGGTCTCCCTGCTCAAGCGCGCGGGGTTCGCCGAGGTCGCCAACCTGGGCTCTTGGCGCCGGCTCTCCACCCTGCTTTCCTGAGGCCCTCCGCGGCAGCGGCTGACCTGCCACCGGCCTGGCAGCATAGAACCCGTTGTGGACGACAATGAACCCGGGCGGCTCCGGGCGTGGGATACTGAGCCGACGCGCGCCGGGACAGGCGGGCGCTTTCTTTGGACAGGAAGGGCACCATGGGCGATCCGCTGTTCTGGCACCGGCTTCAGTTCGGCTTCACGGCGACCTACCACTACCTCTTCCCCCAGCTCACCATGGGCCTGGCCTTCCTCATCGTGGTGTTCAAGGCGATGGGCCTGCGCTCCGGCGAGGCCCGGTACGCCGACGCCGCGCGGTTCTGGATCAAGATCTTCGGCATCAACTTCGCCGTGGGCGTGGTGACGGGCATCCCCCTGGAGTTCCAGTTCGGCACGAACTGGGCGCGGTTCTCGCAGCTGTCCGGCGGCATCATCGGGCAGACGCTGGGGATGGAGGGCATGTTCGCCTTCTTCCTGGAGAGCAGCTTCCTCGGGCTGCTGATCTGGGGCGAGAAGAAGCTGTCGCCGAAGGGGCACTTCCGCGCGGCGGTGGCGTTGTGGCTGGGCAGCTGGCTCTCCGGCTACTTCATCGTGGCCACCAACGCCTTCATGCAGCACCCGGTGGGCTATGCTGTGGCGCCGGATGGCACCCTGCAGCTCACCAGCTTCTGGGCCTTCCTCCTGAACCCATGGGCCCTGGGCCAGTACGCCCACACCATGATCGCCTCGGTGGTGACGGGCTCCTTCGTGGTGGCCGCCGTGGGGGCCTTCTGGACCCTCAAGGGCCTGCATGCCGAGCAGGCGCGCCTGAACCTGCGGATGGGCACGGTCATGGGGCTGATCTTCAGCGTCCTGGTGGCCTTCCCCACGGGTGACCTCCAGGGCAAGCTCGTGGCGCGGCACCAGCCCATCACCCTGGCCGCCATGGAGGGGCGCTTCGAGAGCGGTCCCCGGGCCGGGCTCACCCTCATCGGCCAGCCCAACGTGGCCCAGCGGAAGATCGACAACCCGGTGCAGCTGCCCGCCGTGCTCAGCTTCATCGCCTACGGCACCTTCAGCAGCGACGTGAAGGGCCTGTCGTCCTTCCCCGAGGACCAGTGGCCGCAGAACATCGAGCTGCTCTACTACAGCTTCCACATCATGGCGGGCCTGGGCACGCTCATGATCGCCGTGATGGGCCTGGCGGCGCTCCTGCTCTGGCGGGGGCGCCTGGACGCGAACCGACCCATGCTCTGGGCGCTGATGCTGGCCTTCCCCTTCCCCTACATCGCCACCACGGCCGGCTGGGCCGTGGCGGAGTTCGGCCGCCAGCCCTGGCTGATCCACGGGGTGCTCCGTACCAACCAGGGCGCCTCCCCCACGGTGCATGCGGGTCAGACGGCCTTCACGACGCTGGGCTTCGCCGGCATCTTCGTGGTGCTGAGCATCCTCTTCCTCTATCTCATCGGCCGGGAGCTCGCCCACGGCCCCGTGAAGCACTAGGAGGCCGCCATGGAGCTGCTCTGGTTCTGGATGGTCGCCGTGATGTTCTCGATCTACGTGGTGATGGATGGCTTCGATTTCGGCGCGGGGGTCCTCCACCTGGCCGTGGCGAAGACCAACGAGGAGCGCCGGGAGGTGCTGGGCGCCATCGGGCCCTTCTGGGATGGCAACGAGGTCTGGCTGCTGGCGGGCGGCGGCTCGCTCTTCCTGGCCTTCCCCAAGGTGCTGGCCTCGGGCTTCTCCGGCTTCTACCTGGCCATGTGGGTGGTGGTCTGGTGCCTGATGCTGCGCGGCATCTCCATCGAGTTCCGCTCCCATGTGCAGGATGGTCTCTGGCGCCACTTCTGGGACGGCACCTTCGCCCTCGCCAGCCTGCTGCTGCCCGTGCTCTTCGGCGCGGCCCTGGGCAACGTGCTGAGGGGCGTGCCGCTGGATGCCAGCGGCTACTTCTCCGTGCCCCTGTGGACCACCTTCCGGCTGGGCCCCCAGCCCGGCGTGCTGGACTGGTACACCGTGCTGATCGGCGTGTTCACCCTGGTGACCGTGACCGCCCACGGCGCGCTGTTCCTGGCCTGGAAGACCGAAGGGCCCGTGCATGAGCGGTCGCGCGCCCTGGCCGGGCCGCTTTGGGGACTCGTGCTGCTCCTGTGGGTGGTGGCCACCGGCGCCACCTCCGTGGTGAATCCGGGCATCTTCCGGGGGTTGGCCGGGTCCCCCCTGGCCTGGGGCTTCACGGCCCTCTTCGTCGGGGGGCTGGGCCTGGTCTCCCTGGGCCTGCGGCGGCAGAAGTTCCTGCTGGCCTTCCTGGGCTCGGGCGCCTTCATCCTG
The DNA here is from genome assembly GCF_030219325.1 of Geothrix sp. Classification (NCBI taxonomy): domain Bacteria; kingdom Pseudomonadati; phylum Acidobacteriota; class Holophagae; order Holophagales; family Holophagaceae; genus Geothrix; species Geothrix sp. The sequence continues at coordinate 920,280 of NZ_CP126625.1, forward strand.
GGCATCCTCGCGGCCAGCGCCGCCAGCCTCTATCCCGTGATGCTCAAGTCCACCCTGGACCCGGCCTTCGACCTCACGGCCCTGAACGCCAGCGTGGGCCATCACGGGCTCCGCACCGGCCTGGTCTGGTGGCTCCTCGGGTTCCCCCTGGCCATCGGCTATGCCGGGTTCCTGTTCCGCTTCCACCGAGGCAAGGTCAAGGCCGCGGCGGAAGGCGAGGGTTACTGAGCCGAGGCAGCGAGCAGCCTGATCAAGCCAGGGCACGCCCCGGTCCGGGGAGTTCCGCCACGGCTCCGGGAAAAGGTTGCCCTCAGGGTCATCCTTCTGTGATTTCGGTATCATCCAGGCCCGGTGGGGGGAACAGGGACGGCAGTCTCTGCCACCATGCCCAGGGCTGGCAGCGGCCACCCACCCCCCTCCCGACCCCATCCCCCAGGCGTCATGGCCCTCCTCACTGAAACCGATGCGGCCTACGGCGCTTTCCTGAAGGCACGCTGGGCCTCCCGCTCCCTGCGGCTCGGGAAGTACGCCGTCGCCGGGAATGGGGTCCTCCTCCTCTTCGACTGGGTGCTCACCCGTGCGCAGCCCGGCCCCCCGGAGCTGGCCACCCTCCTCGCCGTCCGGCTGGGCTGGATCCTGCTTCCGGTGGCGGGGATGCTGGGCGTGCGCGCCGCCGCCCGGGTCAACCTGCTGCCCCCCATGGTCATCACGCTGTCCCTGCTGTGGTGCTGGGGGAACGAGTGGGCCTACTTCAGGCTCGGCCTTGCCGGGACCGCCATCCAGGCCATCGCCGTCATCGCCTTCTGCGTCACGGCGGCCACCTTCCTGCCCCTGCGGCTGCGGGGGCTGTTCGGCATGTTTGCAGCCATCGCCGCCGGCCATGTGGCGCTGAACATCCTCTGGCCCCAGGCCCGGCCGCTCAGCCAAAGGCTCTGGACGGACGCCGGGATGCTTGCCTTCGTCTCGGTGGAGCTCGTGCTCTTCCGGAACCTCGCGGTCAGTCAGCACCGGGGCCTGGCCTCACGGGCGGCCCTGGAGCGCACGCTGGCCGACCTCGAAGCCAGCCAGCGCGTGACCGAGGAGCACCTGCAGGAGAGGGTCCAGCAGGCATTGCAGGAGGTGAAGGTCCTCTCCGGGTTGCTGCCGATCTGCGCGTGGTGCAAGTGCGTGCGCGACGACTCGGGCTACTGGGCGCGGATCGAGGCCTACGTCGCCGAGCATTCCGAGGCTTCGTTCACCCATTCGATCTGCCCGGAATGCGCCAAGAAGGCGTTGGCCGGGGAAGACTGAACCGCGTGCCTCCGGGAGGGATCAGGGGTGGGCCTGGTGCCTCGCCACGATCCAGTCCACCACCTGGTCGAGGCTCATGCCGCTGGAATCGAGCTCGACCGCGTCCTCGGCCTTGCGCAGGGGCGAGGCGGCCCGGGTGCTGTCGGCCAGGTCGCGGCGCTGGAGATCCGCCAGCACGGCTCCGAAATCCGGTGACTGGCCTTTGGCCTGCAGTTCCAGGAAACGGCGCTGGGCGCGGGCCTCGGGGCTGGCGGTGAGGAACACCTTGCAGCAGGCCTGCGTGAACACCACGGTGCCGATGTCGCGGCCGTCCACCACCCAGCGGCCGCGGTTGCCGATGCGGCGCTGCTGGTCCACCAGCACCTCGCGCACCCGGGCATCGGCGCTCACGGGCGTGACCAGGAGCGTGACCTCCTGGCTGCGGATGGCCTCGCTGACATCCTCGCCCGCGAGATAGGTCCGGCCCTCGTTCAGCGAGAGGTCCAGGCCGGACAGCACGCCCTCGAGGGCAGGTCGATCCGTGAGCTCGATGCCAGCCCGGTGGATGGCCAGGGCGGCGGCCCGGTACATGGCGCCGGTATCGAGGTACTGCCAGCCCAGGCGCGCGGCGGCCCGTTTGGCGGTGGTGGACTTCCCCACGCCAGACGGGCCGTCGATCGCGATCAGGGGAAGGGCGGAAGCGGTCATGGCTTCAGTTTGAAGCCCCGCGTCCCGCCATTCCATCACTTCATGCCGAAGTCCTTGAGGATCTTGGGATCCTTCTCGTCCTGGGCCAGGATCGTGTGGCAGGTGTCGCAGTCGCCCTTGATGCTGCGGCCATCGGCGGCAGTGTGGTTGCCGTCATGGCAGCGGAAGCAGCCCACGGATTCCTCATGCCCGATGTTGTTGGGGTGAGTGCCCCAGGTGATCTTCATCTCGGGGAAGACGTTGCGGAGGTAGATGGCCTTCACCACCTCGCCGGCCGTGTCCACCTGGGCCCGCTTCTGCTTGTAGATCTCGGGGTAGGTGGTGCGGTAGTACTCGGCCAGGGCCACGGGGATCTTGGCGGCAGCGGCCTTCTGGTCGGCGTAGTCGACCTTCAGCAGCTCCAGGGCCTGCTTCTTGAGGAAGGGCAGCTCGGCGCTCATGCGCTTCTCGGCCATGGCCTTGTCCAGGGCGCGATCGGGCAGCTGGAAGGCGTGCGTGGGCCGGTTGTGGCAGTCGATGCAGTCCATCTTGCGGACGGTCGCCTTGTCGACGGTCTCCTTCGGCAGCTTCTTGAAATCGTCGGTGACGTACTCGACCAACTGCCCGTTGTCATCGCGGTAGGTGACCTTGGGGATCTCCTGGCGGCGCGCGTCGGTGGTGATGTAGCTGATGCGCTCCATGGCGTCGAGGTGGCGGCCGTGGATGCCCGTGGTGCCGTTGGGCGTGTGCCCGCCGATCTTCAGCAGCAGGATGCTGGTGGACGCCGTGTTGGCCTCGTCCTCGGCGAACTTGGTGCGGACGATGAGCTTGTCGTTGGTGAACTTCTGGGGCCAGTGGCACTGCTCGCAGGTCTCGCGGGCGGGGCGCAGGTGCTCGACGGGGCTGGGGATGGGCCGGGAGAAGGTGCCGAAGGCCACGGCGAAGAGCTGCCGCGAACCGGAGATCTTGGCCCGCACCAGGGCGGGGGCGCCGTGGCCGATGTGGCACTGGGCGCAGCCCACGCGGGAGTGGGGCGAGTCCAGGAAGGCCGTGTACTCGGGGCTCATGACCGTATGGCAGGTCAGGCCGCAGAACTGGTTGGAGTCCATGTACTCCACGCCCTTCAGGCCCGCCGTGCCCAGGATGGACACGTTGATGAACGTGAGCACGCCCACCACCGTCAGCAGGCGGCGCACGCCGGGCTGCTTGAAATCCACCGCCTGCAGGGGCAGGGGGGTCTCACCGGCGAGTTTCCGCTGGCGGCGCAGACGGATGATGCCCAGGGGGATCAGGGCCAGGCCCACCAGGAACAGGGCCGGCAGGATCAGGAAGAGGATGATGCCCATGTAGGGATGAATGGACCGGGGGCTGGTGATTTCCATGAACCAGAACCAGACCAGCACGAAGGCCGAACTGGTCGTCATGGCCGCGCCCGCCAGGGTCATCCAGTTGTTGCCCAGCTGGAAGGCCAGCCGGGTCAAGTCTCTGACGCGTTCCGTAAAGCTCATATACCCACCTCCAAAACCAAGGGGCCAGACCATTGGACATTTGAGTATGAAATGTCTCTCATTACCCTAATTTCCTCCTACTGCTCCTGCAAGGGCGAAACAGGGTGCTTTCCCATTCAAACCCTTTGCTATCAATGGACCTCGTTCCAGGTTGTGACAGATGTCCAGGCCTGTCCGGGGTGCCTCAGGAACCTTGCCGACCGAGCAGGTCGAGGAAGGAAGCCCCGTACTGCTGAAGCTTCTTCGGCCCCACGCCGCTGAGGGCTAAGAATTCGGCCTCCGTGGCGGGCTGGAAGCGCGCCATCTGCTGGAGGGTGGCGTCACTGAAGATCACGTAGGCGGGCACGCCCTTGGCATCGGCCAGGCGTTTCCGCAGGGCCTTCAGCTCCCGGTAGAGTGCCTCTTCGCCCTCCACCGGCGCCTCCGTGAGCGGGGGCCGGGAGCCGCGCGGCGAGCCGCGCTTGGCCTTGCCGGGGGAAGGCGCGGTTCGCAGCGGGTCGTCGCCGCTGCAGACGTCGCAGGAGGACCCGCAGGCATCCATCCGCTCGCCGAAGTGGGCGAGCAGGGCCTGATGCCGGCAGAACGTGGCCTCGGCGAGGCGGAAGAGGTCCCGGGTCTGCCGCTGCTGGGCCTGGGCCAGGGAGGCCTCCAGGCCGTCCGTGAACCGGTCATAGCTGAGCACGTCGCCCCAGCCGTAGAACATCACGCAGTCGGCATCGGCCCCGTCGCGGCCTGCGCGGCCGATCTCCTGGTACCAGCCCTCCACGCTCTTGGGCATGTCGCGGTGGATGACGTAGCGGATGTTGCTCTTGTCGATGCCCATGCCGAAGGCGACCGTGGCCACGATGACGTCCACGTCGTCGCGCTGGAACGCCTCCTGGGCCGCGGAGCGGGCCGTGGGGTCCATGCCCGCATGGTAGGCGGTCGCGCGGATGCCCTCGCCGGAGAGGAAGGCCGCGGTGGCCTCCACCGCCTTCCGCGACAGGCAGTAGATGATGCCGCTGTCCCCGCGCCGGGCCAGGACGAGGCGCAGCAGCGCTTCACGCACCGGGGGCAGGCCTTCCGCCCCTTTGCGGTAGGCGCTGATGCGGAGGTTGGATCGGAAGAAGGAACCCTGCACCTCCACGGGGTTCCGCATCTCCAGCTGGGCGGCGATGTCGCGGCGGACTTCGGGCGTGGCGGTGGCCGTGAGGGCCAGCACGGGCACCTCCGGGAAGCGCTGCTTCAGGCCGGCGAGGGTCCGGTAGGCGGGGCGGAAATCGTGCCCCCAGTGGCTGATGCAGTGGGCCTCGTCCACGGCGATGAGGCGCAGGTCCACCTCGCGCAGCAGGTCGGCCAGGTAGAGCTCGAGGCCCTCTGGCGCGGCGTAGACCAGCTCCAGCTCGCCGTTCTTCAGGGCGCGAATGCGCTCGCGCCGGGCCTCGGCGTCCAGGCTGGAGTTCAGGAAGGTGGCGCGGAGTCCGGCTTCCGTGAGGGCATCGACCTGATCCTTCATGAGCGCGATGAGGGGGGAGACCACGAGCGTCACGCCGCCCAGCAGCCGCGCGGGCAGCTGGTAGGTGAGGGACTTCCCGGCTCCGGTGGGCATGATGCCCACCACGTCGCGGCCCGAGAGGACGGCCTCGATGATGGTGCGCTGGCCCGGACGGAAGGCGTCGTAGCCGAAGGTGGCCTTGAGGGCCGATTCCAGGTCAGGGGACGCCTCCAGGTCCGAGGCCAGGCGTTTCAGCGCGGCGATGGCCTCCGTGTCGAAGGCCGTGGGCTCGGTCTTGTAGCGGGCCCGGAGGCTCCGCAGCCCTTCCCGGCATTCCACGCGCGCGCCCTGCGCGAGCAGGGCGCGGAGCCTCTCAATTTCGTCCGGAACCCGCCCCAATCAGCAGCCGCCGTCGAGCAGGGGGCCGGCGGCGTTCCAGAAGGCCTGCATCTCCTCGGGCCTGCCGAAGGACACGCGGATGTGGTTGGGCAGGGCGTAGCCGTGCATGGGACGCACGATCACGCCGCGCTGCAGCAGCTCCTTGAACAGATCCGTGGCCTGGAAGGCGCTCTCCAGCAGGATGAAGTTGCCGCTCGTGCCCGAGAGCTGGCAGCGGTGCTTTGCGGCCTCCTGGACGAAGGCGGCGCGGGCCTCGACGTTCTTCTGGCGCGAGAAGGCCTCGAAGGCCAGGTCCTGCACGGCGACTTCCGCCGCGGCCTGGGCCAGGTGGTTGGTGTTGAAGGGGCTGCGCACCCGCTCGAGGAGGCCCATCAGCTCCTTCGAGCCGAGGCCGTAGCCGATGCGCATGGCGGCCAGGGCGTGGATCTTGGAGAAGGTGTGGAGCACCAGCAGGTTGGGACGCTGATCCAGGTAGGCGGCGGCATCCGGGTAATCGGCGGGATCCTCGTACTCGGCGTAGGCCTGATCCACCACCAGCACGATGTCCTCGCGCAGGTCGCGCACCAGCCGCTCGATGGCAGCGCGCTCGAGGCGGATGCCCGTGGGGTTGTTGGGGTGGCCCAGGTAGACGAGACGGGTGTCCTCGGCCACCGAGCGCAGGAGGTCGTCCACGTCCAGTTCCGTGGCAGAGGCCCGGGATTCGATGACGCGGCCGCCGGCGGTCTGGGTGGCGATGCCGTAGATGGCGAAGCTGTGCTTGGGGATGACGGCGCTGCCGCCGCCCAGGAAGGCCGCCTTGGCGACCATCTCCAGGATCTCGCTGCTGCCGTTGCCCAGGACCACGCGGTCCACCGCCAGGCCCTTGCGATCGGCGATGCGCTTGCGCAGGTAGTAGCCGTCGCTGACCGGGTACAGGCCCAGGCCCTCGAACTCGGAGCCGGCGATCACGGAGGCCACGCGTGCCTTCACGGCCTCGGTGGGCCCCCAGGGGTTCTCGTTGGAGGCGATCTTGACGATGCGGGTGAGGCCCAGCTCCCGCTGGACTTCCTGGATGGGCTTGCCGGGCACGTAGAGGGGGATGCCGGAGAGGCGCTCGAAACCGGGAATGCTGGAGAGGCTCGCCGTCATCATGCGGGCCGCTCGGAGAGGACCTTGTCCACGATGCCGTACTCCAGGGCCTCTTCGGCGCTCATGAAGAAGTCGCGGTCCATGTCCTTCATGACCTTCTTCAGGGGCTGGCCCGTGTGCTTGGCGAAGGTGGCGGCCAGGTTGTCCTTCAGGCGCTGGATCTCCTTGAAGGTGATCTCGATCTCGGTGGCCTGGCCCTGGGCGCCGCCCGACGGCTGGTGGATCATGATGCGGGCGTTGGGCAGGGCGAAGCGCTTGCCCTTGGTGCCCGCCGACAGCAGGTGGGCGCCCATGGAGGCGCACTGGCCGATGCAGTAGGTGACGATGTCGTTCTTCACGAACTGCATCGTGTCGTAGATGGCCAGGCCCGCGGTCACGCTGCCGCCGGGGCTGTTGATGTAGATCTGGATGTCCTTGTCCGGGTCCTCGCTCTCGAGGAAGAGCATCTGGGCCACGATGGCATTGGCCACGTTGTCGTCGATGGCGGTGCCCAGGAAGATGATGTTGTCCTTCAGCAGCCGGGAGTAGATGTCGTAGCTGCGCTCGCCGCGGGGCGTCTGCTCGATGACGATGGGGGGATAGTAGCTGCTGGGCATGGGCCCTCCGGCTGATGGATCAGAATAGCAAGAAGGCGCCGGATGGCGCCTTCTCCGTGAAACGGGCACAGACTACTTCTTGGCGGCGGGCTTCTTGGTCTTGGGTTTCTCCTCGGCCTCGGGTTCCTTGGCCTTGGCGGCCTTCTTGGCGGGCTTTTCCTCGGCCTCGGGCACGTCCTTGGGCGCAGCCTTCTTTGCCACCTTCTTGACGGGCTTCTCCTCGGCCTCGTGGTCGTGTCCGTGGTCACAGTCGGGGCCGTGGACGTGCTCGGTGGCGGGCGCCACGATGGCGGGCTCGCCGCCCTCCTGACCTTCCAGGTCGCCACCCTCCAGCCCGCCCGCGTCGAAGCGGTTCACGGGGATGCCGGCCTCGCGCTTGCGCTCCAGCTCGACCAGGGCCTCGAAGGCGGCCTTGTCGAGCAATTCCTCCGCGACCTTGGCGGTGGTCAGCAGGTGGTCGAAGATGCGGTCCGTGCGCAGGCGGCCCTTGATCTCAGTGGCGTTGCCACGCTTCTCCAGCTCGGCCTTGAAGGCGTCGAAGGGCTGCTGGACCTGGTTCTCGGCCATGAACTGGCGGATCTCGGCGTCGATGTCCGCTTCGGGGACTTCGATGGACTCGGCGTTGCCGATGGCCTGCAGGAGGTAGCCGCTGCGGACGGCCCGCTCGGCGTCGCTCAGGCGGTACTGGCGGTAGGCCTGCCAGTTCACCTTCTTGGGGTCCATGCCCTGGCGACTCACGTGCTGGGCGAATTCCTGGCAGTAGTCGTCCAGTTGCAGGCCCACCATGGAGCGGGGCACTTCGAAGGGCGCGGCGTCCAGCAGGGTGTCGAGCATGGTCGCGTGGAGCCGGGCCACGGCATCGCGCTCGGCGGCCTCTTCCAGGTCCTTCCGCACGGCGGCCTTGAGGGCCTCCAGGTTCTCGAAGGCGCCCATGTCCTTCGCGAACTCGTCGTTCAGCTCGGGCACTTCCTTGGTGCGGAGGTCCTTCACCTGAACGTCATAGGCGAGGCTCTTGCCGGCCAGGACTTTGTTGGCGTCATCATCCGGGTGGGTCAGGGTGAAGGTCTTCTTCTCGTCCACCTTCATGCCGACCAGCTCGGCATCGAAGGGTCGGGTGGCGTCGATCTCGAGCACCTGATCCTGGTAGGTCTGGGCCTTGAGGCCCTGGGGCTTCACCCGGATGTCGCAGGTGGCGATGAGGCCGGTGGCCACGGCGCCGTCCTCGACCGGCAGGAACTTGGTGGCGCGCTGGCGCAGGCCTTCCAGGTGTTCCTGGACGGTGGCCTCGTCGATGGCGCGCTTCTTCTTGGTCAGGGCCATGGTCTTGTAGTCGGGCAGGGTGACTTCCGGAGCCACGTCGAACTGGGCGCGGAAGACGGCATCGGCGCCCTCCTTCAGGTCCAGCTTCTCCAGGGAGGGGTGGGAGATGGGCAGGGCACCCGCTTCCTGGGCGGCCTTCCAGAAGTGCTTCTCCACCAGCTGCTGGGCCACGTCCGACTGGATCTCGCGGGCGTACTTCTGCATGAGGACCGGGCGCGGCGCCTTGCCGGGGCGGAAGCCCGGGATGCGGACCTTCGGGGCGATCTTGGCGACCACGTCGTTGAAGGTGGCGCTCACCTCGGCGGCGGGCACCGTCACTTCGACGGCCTTGCGGGTGGGGGAATTGTGGTGGAGGGTGGCGGACATGGGTGCTCCGTGATGCGGTAAATGCCTGGGAATCATTCAGCTTTTGTCTAACACCAAAATCGCCGCAGGCGATTTTGGTGCGAACGGTCGGACTCGAACCGACACGGTGTGAACCGCTGGAACCTAAATCCAGTGCGTCTACCAGTTCCGCCACGCTCGCAAAAGCCGAATTGTCAAAGGGGTGGTGCGCCCAGAGCGACTCGAACGCCCGACCCTCAGGTTCGAAGCCTGATGCTCTATCCAGCTGAGCTATGGGCGCGCACCGAATCCCCTAGTCTACCTGGAACGTCCGGTCGCATCGACCCCAGGGTTGGCTGGATAGAGCGCCGGATGCTGAAGGCTCTATCCAGCTTCGCCCGTGGCCTATCGGACGCGCCGTCTGGCGCGTCCTCCCGCTCGCCTTGCTCGCGGAGGCCGGAGCCGGGCGCGCACCGAATCCCCTAGTCTACCTGGAAAGGCCGGTGGCTTCGAGCCTGAACGACCGCCGGACCGCGGAATGGCCTGCGGGGCAGGCCAATGGAGCGAGGATCCGGCGAGGAGTTCATGCCACCTGCCACCAGCGCCCTCAATCCAGCAGGCACCAGGCATCTTCGGCCCCGTGGCGCCTGAGCCCGGCCAGGGCCGCACCATCCAGGCCCATGCGCCGGGCGGCCAGAGCTTCCGTATCCAGGTCGCAGGGGATGACGCCGGGATCGTCGGTGCCCAGGGCGCAGCGGACGCCGAGGCTCAGCATCCGGGGCAGGGGGTGGGGGTCCACGTCGGCGGCCAGGGCCCGGTTCGAGCTGGGGCAGATGTCCACGGGAATTCGCCGTTCGGCCAGCAGGTCGAGCGTGGCGTCATCCGCACGAATGCCGTGGACGATGCGCGAGACGCCGCCGTCCAGGATGGCCTCGCGCACGTTCACCCCGTGGCCGTTCTCGCCCGCGTGGGCGGCGATGCGCAGGCCCGCCGCCCGGGCCCGGTCGAAGACGGGGGCCCAGTCCCGGAAGGGGCAACCCTCCAGCCCCCCGGTGGAAAAGCCCCTCACGAAGGGGGGCAGTTCCGGCAGCACCAGGTCGAGGACCGCGTGGCCATGCCCGGGCCCGAAGTGGTTCACCGCGTCCACCACTACGCAGCCGCGAACCCCCAGCGCCTCCGCCTCGGACAGTCCCGCTTCCATTCCGCGCCAGAACTCAGGGAGGGAGATCTGCCCGCGATGGACGACGAGGAAGTGCGGGGAGGCCCACAGGTCGAAGCCGCTGCCACCGCAGGCCCGGGTGCGCCGCGCCACGGCCAGGACGGCCTCGCGCAGGGCGCTGCGGCTGTCCAGCAGGGCGGCCCCGAAGAGGAAGGCCTCGATGAAGCCTTCGAAGGGCAGGGCCTGTCCGGACCAGAGGGCTTCCAGGCTGGCGGGCAGGGGCAGACCCCGGCGCTGCGCTTCGCCGCTGACCCATGAAGGATCCAGCCCGCCTTCGAGGTGGGTGTGGCGGTCGATGAGGGGCGGGACAGACGGATCGTGCATCCCGCTTCTCCCAAACCAGGTCATGTTCTTTCCCTCACGGGCAAGCGCAGCTTGCCCGCCTATTCGTCGTAGTCGTCCATGCGCAGGTCGCCGGGATCGAAGCCCTCGCCACGGCCCCGCTCGATGGCGACGCCGCTCTCGGTGAACGTCTCCTCCAGGCTCTCCGCCTCGGGTTCCGCGGCGAAGTCGTCCTCGATGACGTGGACGCTCTTCTCCTTCTTCACGGCCTTCGGTTTGGCCGGCGCCGTCTTCTGGTTGGCCCCGCACTTCGGGCAGATGGCCTCCGGCTTCCCGAAGTCATAGAACTTCGCCGCGCACTGGAAACATGTGAATTTCTTGCCAAGATCTGCCATTGCCCGTCCCCGTCCAAACCCAAAGGAACAAGGTTCTACCAGATCCTGGCCCGGTTGTCATCCCTTGTGATCGGCAATCCTAGGCCCAGGGGGCGGCACCCAGCTTCGTGGCATCGCCATCGCACAGTTGCTGGATGACGGTGTTGGTGAAAATCCGGTATCGAATTTCGACGCCCTCGCCGAAGCGCTCCACAAAGGTGGCGCGGCTCCTTTCGAGCTCGTCCCGGAGCTGACCATAGAGGTTCCCCTTGGTGTGGGCCATGGCGACCTTGGCGGGGAAGTAGAGTTCCACGTCGCCCACCAGCACGCGGGCCAGCCGCTCAGCCGCGGCGCGGGTCCGGGGATCCAGTTCGACGGGGGCGGCCGGTTCGATCGGCTCAGGCACGACCTGGGTGGGGGCGCTGGGGTGGACTTCCCGTGGTGGCTGGGGAGGGTGTTCCTCCTCCTTGCCGGAGGCCAGGGCGGCCAGCATGGCGGAGGCCACCAGGACCAGCGCACGCACCTGTTCCGGGTGGTCCAGCTTGGGGCGGAGGCCGCTGTCCACCAGAACCAGGGCCACGGCCCGCTTCTTGTGCCGGAGGGGGAAGATGGCGGCGTCGGAGGCTTCGAAGCCGCTGATGGCCCCGAGCAGGGCCGCGTAGCCCGCTCCCTTGCGACGGATGGCCCGGGTGGAGCCGTGGATCAGGGCCTCGAGTTCTTCGGGGGGCACGATGGCGCCGGGCTTCCGGGGGGCCTCGCCCTCGAAGCCCCGGTGGGCGTAGAGGGAGGCCAGCCCCTGCTTGAGGATGAACAGGGCGCTGCGTTCGGCCAGGGGGCCCAGGGCATCCAGCAGCCGCTTGAGCAGGTCGCTCTGGCTGGCGGCCTCCTCGAGCAGATCCAGGCCCGGTGCCAGGTCCGGAATCTGCGGCCCGGCTGGGGGGAGGGTCCCGGCGGAGGAACCGCCGTCCCGAAGCTGGGCGAGGAGGGCCTCGTCGGGATGGAAGTTCCCCAGGGCGTTCTGCCAAGTGGCCATCACTTCCTCAAGGAGGGTCTGGTTCTGCTGATTGAGCCAGGCTTCCAGGCGGGTCCTGAGGGCGTCGTTCTGGGGCTGATCCACGGGGCGGGAGTCGCTCATCAGGGGCTCGAGGAAAGTTGGACTCAAGGGTATCCCATTCCTGGCCTTTTCCCGTCTGCTGGCAATTGAACCCGTGAACCGTTAGGATGGCCCAGGTTCCTTGGAGTTGTCGGATGGCGGATCTTTCCATTGCGGTGAGGCAGGTCGGTGAGGTGGCGGTGCTTCTGCCCGCTGGATTCATCAATGCCCACACCGTCCGGGAGTTCGAGGAGGCCCTGGAAGGACTGGTCCAGGACGGCCGCTACACGATCCTGCTCAACTGCAAGGACCTCAGCTACATCAGCTCGGCTGGCCTGGGCGCCATCATGGGGCTGATCGAGACCGTGCGGGAGCACGGGGGCGACATCCTGCTCTCCAACCTCCAGGAGAACGTCTTCGCCATTTTCGACACCCTTGGATTCACCCAGCTCTACCGGGTGTTCGTCGACGAGGACCAGGCCATGGCGGCGGCTGCGCCGGAGCGGAAGGGCTGAGGGTGGCGGCCAAGATGGACCACGCCCAGTTCAAGCTCGTCATCCCGAGCCAGACCCGCTATCTGAACCTGGTGACGGGCCTGGCCAAGCGGGCCTCGCTGGTGGCCGGACTCGACGACGCCACCGCCGCCAAGGTGAGCATCGCCGTGGATGAGGCGGTGACCAACGTGATCCTCCACGCCTACGGCGGTGAGGGCGAGCACAGCGTGGAGCTGGAGCTGCGCTTCACCGAGCAGGCCCTGGAGATCCACATCTGGCACTCGGGCCGGGGCATCCGCGGCGATCAGCTGGTGCTGCCGGATCCCAAGGAATACATCAAGCACCCCCGCAAGGGCGGCCTGGGGCTCCTGCTCATGAGCCGGTTCATGGATGAGGTGCAGTTCAAGGCGGACGAGGTCTCCGGTCGCAACGAGTGCTGCCTGATCAAGAAGATCAGCTGAACCACCTGGTTCACCCGACATGCCCACCAATCCTTTCGACCGCCTCCGCCACCTGGCGCTGAAGATCCCCGAGGGCGCGCAGGAGCTTCTGCCCCTCATCGACTTCCTGGAGGCCTTTCCGCAGCAGGGCAGCGAAGAGGACCTGGTGCACCTGGTGGGCGTCACCGCCATGGGGATCGCCAAGGCCGGCCAGGGCGGGCTCTGGGATGGGGGCAAGTGGCTGTTCCTGCGGGGTGCCGCACCGGCCTTCCCGACCCACCCGGGGGAAGACTGGCAGGTGCGCCCCTGGATGTACGGCGATGAGTGCTACGGCCACCTGGTCCTGCGTGTCGGCGGTCTGCCGGAAGCGGTGCCTCTATTGCTGTCCATCAGCGCACCCCTCCTGGCCTGGCGCCGGGCCGAGGCCTGGCGCAGTTCCCAGAACCAGGCCCTGGCCCTGCAGCTGTCCCGGCTCAACACGGTCTTCGAGCTGACCCGCAACCTGGGCGTGGTGGAGACTCGGCGCGACCTGGTGCGCCTCATGGCCAACACCCTCATGGGTGAGTTCCGCATCATGCGGCT